>NZ_JBZEEN010000006.1:0-285401 GCF_058309975.1 Flavobacterium sp. ST-158
AAAGTAGTCACTCTATACCGTTATTCAATACTTTTTAACCAACTATTTTTAATCTTTTTTTTAACTCACTGAAAATATACAACTTGGATTTTAACTTTTTTATCATTTGTAAGAAAATAGATAATTGTATTATCGCGTTTCAAGAAGATTCACCATCAATATGCAGAGAGTTTTTGACTCAAACACCATTCTTTACCCTAAATAATAAAGGATATTTTTCTTGCAAAGACTATTCCCTAGCCCTGATAGCAGCGGAAATCCTTACTTACCGGGGTTCGGCGAGTAAGATTGAAGCGGATAGCAGGAAATAGCTCCATAAAAAATACTGTTTGTAACAGTCTGAATTAATCGAAACGAATTGCTTTTACCGGAGTGATTTTAGTAATAATATAAGATGGAATCAGCAAAACTAGAAAACAAACCACAACAGTCAATAGATTCAACAACACTATATACACTATATTGATATAAACTGGAGCCTGGTTTACATAATAATTCTCTGGGTTGAGATGAACAATTCCGAAATATTTTTGAATTAGTAGAATTGCTATCCCAATTAAATTTCCCCAAAACAAACCACGAAATATTAAATAAGAAGCATTATAGAGAAACATTTTTCGAATTGACCAATTACTAGCACCTATAGCTTTCAAAATTCCAATCATCTGGGTTCTTTCTAAAATCAATACCAACAAAGCAACTACCATATTGATCGTTGCCACCAATATCATTACAATAAGAATGACCACAATATTAAAATCGAACAACTGTAACCACTCAAAAATATAACTGTATTTTTCTACAATTGTTTGCGAATCTAAGGTAGAACCTGTATGTTCATACACTTGCTCTCCTACTTTATTAATATTATCGAAGTCATCTACAAAAACCTCAAATGCCCCAACTTGATCAAACTTCCATTTATTAATACGCTGAACATGTCTAATATCACCCAATACAAAGCTAGCGTCAAACTCCTGAAAACCGGAATTAAAAATTCCAACTATTTTAAAAGTCCTAATATTAGGTAATTTGTTTTGACCTTCCTTCATAAAGAATGTATTAAACGAATCACCTACTTTTAGTTTTAACCTATTTGCTAAATATTGAGAAATGACTACTTCCGGATTAAGTTGACCTGACAAAACTGGCAATCGTCCCGAAACCAAATACTCCTTTATATTATCCCACTTATAATCTTTACCAACACCTTTGAAAACAATTCCTTCAAAAGCATCGGCTGTCCTGATAATCCCCGCCTTACTTGCCACTGCTTGTATATGACTAACCTCTGGAACAGCATTAAACTTAGGATAAAATTTTTGTTTAGTAGAAACAGGAACTAAAGTTGCTCCTGATTGATTATTATCATAGTTAGCAATAATAATATGACCGTTGAAAGCCGAAATTTTTTCTCTAATTTTTTGTTGCAATCCTATTCCTGTCGCTACAGACACAATCATCATAATCATTCCGATTGCGATAGCAGAAATTGCAATTTTAACAATAGGTGCAGATATGCTACTTTTATTGTTTTTAGCACTAATAAGTCTTTTAGCTATAAAATATTCTAAATTCAAGTGATATGATTTGAAATTTGGTTTTCAAAAATACATTTTTATTACTGCCAATACTAATAATTCCCTTCAAACACCTAAAGTCCGAGGGTAAAAACTAAAACTATAACGGTAATTTCTTTTTCATTTCTTCAACAATATTGAAAACTGCTGGACAAACGGGAATATTTTTTAATGTAATCTCTGTAATCTGCTGAAACTTCTTTCTATCTGTATGTGGAAACTCACGACAAGCCTTTGGGCGTACCTCATAAATAAAACAAGTATTATCAGTATCTAAAAAAGAGCAGGGTAATTTTTGCAACACATAATCTTCATCTTCATCAATGCGTAAATATTGCTCAATAAATTGTTGTGGTTTTTGACGCAAATGTTTAGAAATTCGCTCAATATCAGCCGATGTAAACAAAGGACCTGTTGTTTTACAACAATTGGCACAATCCAAACAATCGGTTTTTCTAAATTCAGCATCATGCAAATCCTGCATTACATAGTCCAGATTTTTTGGGGTTTTCTTTTTAAGCTTATCAAAATACTTTTTATTTTCGATATGCTTATCTTTGGCTAACTTTTGTAATATGTCAATTTTTGGATTTGTCAACTTAATAATTTGATTAATGAAATACAAAATTACACAAAACGTAATTACAAATAAACGAATAAGCAAACAAACATCATGAAAGACCTATTTGGCAAAGCTATACTTGATTATCAAACCCAAAATTCTCCAGAAGATTTAATTACCGAAACCACCATTTCAGAAGAAGATGAAATGAGTGTTTCCTATTTATTTCGAAATTTCGATGAGATGCCTTCTTTAGAACAGAAAGCATTACAATTAGCTTATGGAAAAACACTAGATGTAGGCTGTGGAGCTGGAAGTCATAGTTTGTATTTACAAAACGAAAGAAATTTAGAAACCACTTCCATTGATATCTCATCAAATGCTATTCAAGCATGCCAACTTCGTGGTCTAAAAAATGCCAGCGTTCAGGATATTTTGACTTTGGAAAAAGAAAAATACGACACTATTCTTCTTTTAATGAACGGAACGGGGATTTTTGGGACTTTAAAAAACACTCCCAAATTTCTTCAAAAATTAAAATCGTTACTAAATCCAGAAGGGCAAATTTTAATTGACAGTTCAGACATCATTTATATGTTTGACGAGGACGAAGATGGAGCCTATGAAGTTCCTGCCAATGGTTATTATGGAGAATTAGAATTTACCATTAGCTACAAAGGAGAAAAAGAAGATTCTTTTCCCTGGCTTTACCTTGATTATAATACTTTGCAAAATGCTGCTTTTGCAAATGGATTACGATGTGAATTAATCGCAGAAGGCGAACATTATGATTATTTAGCAAAACTTTCGATATAAAAAACAAGAGAATGAAAACAAAAATCCCAAACAAGTTTTAGTTGTTTGGGATTTTTATTAGGGAATATTCAAATATTTATGTGTTTGCAAAGAAACCCTCCATTTAGGATTATTCATAACATAATCTACAATAAGCGGAGTCATTTCTTCTTTTTTACTCCATTCCGGTTGAAGGAATAAAATAGCATTATTATTCACCAGTTCTGCCTGTTCTTCAGCAAAGATAAAATCATGTTTATTATGAATAATAACTTTCAATTCGTGAGCCGCAGCGTAAACCGTTTCAGTTGGTAATTTATTTTTCTTTGGCGAAAGACAAATCCAATCCCAGGTTCCAGACAATGGAAACGCTCCAGAAGTCTCAATATGCACTTTTAGGTTTTGGTCTTTCAATTGAGAAGTCAACAATGTCATATCCCAAGTCAAAGGTTCTCCACCAGTTACAACAACCGTATCCGCATATTTACTAGCATTCTCAACGATTTGAGTTATTGCTGTTGGCGGGTGTAACTCAGCATTCCAACTTTCTTTTACATCGCACCAATGACAACCTACATCACAACCACCAATTCGAATAAAATAAGCTGCAGTACCTGTATGAAATCCTTCCCCTTGAATAGTATAAAATTCTTCCATTAAAGGTAACATAGCACCTTTGTTCACTTCTAATTGAATTTCTTTTGATAGCATTTTTTTTATTTAGGCTGCAAAGATAACTAATTTACAAAACAGATTGTTCAATTATAATAAATGCTTAACAAATGGACATAAAAAAAGCCAGTAGATACTGGCTTTTAATTTATAAAATCGATTATTGAAGTGTTTTCAATGCTTGTTTCGAATACTGATTTTCTGGATCTATAGCAAGAGTTTTATTAAAATATTCAATTGCTTTAGGCTTATCAAAGTTTGCATATCCAGCAGCCATAGTACTATAAGCTTCTACAAGTTTAGCTTTAATATTTGGCTTAGCTAATTCTTCAGGACCTTTAGCTGTTACATGATCAATATATTCTTGGTAATACTTAATCATAGCTTGATCATCTTCTAACAAACTATTAGTTCTTGCACGAGAAACATAAGCATCTATAGTTTCTGGAGAAGCCTCTAATACATTACCGTAAGCAATATCAGCTTTTTTCAAAGCAATAGTATCTCTTTCAGCTACTGGTTTTCCAGCATTAGCAAAATAAATTGAATTTCCTAAATAGTAATTATCAATTAAGAACGTTTTACTTTCTTTGTAAGAAGTTGCAATTTCTAAAATTGCTGCTGCTTCCTTAAACATCTTTTTACCATAATAATCTTTACCTAAATCTCCTAATCCGTCAGCTACAGAAGGTTCAAGCTCAACAGCTTTTTGGATTAAATCAATACCTTGTTGAAATAAAAGGGGATCAACTGCAGTTTCATCAGCGTTAGTACCTTTTCTAATTTTAGCTTGACCTAAATACAAATAATCTAGAGAAATTACTTTATTTGATGGATTATTAATAAAAGATTCTAAAGAAGAAATCGCCTCATCATTATGTCCATTTTCAAAAGCAGCATATCCTAAATATCTTAAAATTCTAGGATTTACTTTATCTAATTCTTTCATTTTGTTTGCCTCAACTTCTAAAGATTTGTAATCTTTTGCCAAAATCAAGAAATCAGCATGACGCATACGAGAAGCCAAAGAGTAATCTGTCAATGTCATATATTTTTCATAAAAAGACAAAGCTTCTTTTATATATTGATCATAACGTCCCGGTACATTTAAAGCCCAATAGTAATAAGTTTCAGCTAATTCTCTGTAAACTGGCGCATAATTTGGATTTAAAGCTATCACTTCATTGTAAGCAGCAACTGCTTCTTGATATGCTTTTGCTCCTTTCAACAAAACACCTAATTGTACTTTTGCTCTAATTAAGCTATTATCAGCTTGAAATGCATTACGGTAAGAAATAAATGCTTGGTTTTGATTTTTATCTCCATAATAAGCATCTCCAAAAGTTAAAAGAACTTGAGGTTCATCTCCATTTTTTTCTTTGGCTAATTCTAACGTAGCTAGAGCAGCTTTATAATCAGGATGAGAATTATTCATGTATGCCTTAGCAATATACACATACTCCTCAAAATCTTTTTTACGCATTTCACCTTTAACAAGATCAAATTTTGCTTTAGCAGCAGCTACATTATTGTTTTCTAAATCAATTTGACCTAATCCAATATTATTAAAGTAGGCATCATCTTTAGCTTTCAAACCTTCATTATAAGTAATTTTAGCTGAATCGATAACACTTTGATTCAAATAAATATTCCCTAAAAGAAAATACGCTTTCCCCTCAGAAGGATCAGATTTTATAATTGATTGTAAAGATGTTTTTGCTTTTTGAAATTGCTCTGCATCAATTTGTTTCTTCACTTCATTAATATCTTGTGCATGTAACACAGAAGCAGAAGCAAAAAGTGCAACACTTAAAAATTTAATTTTGTTCATTGTAACTATATTTAATTTATTCATTTTCATTTTATCTCTTCTCAAATATTATTATTTTATTCTGCTTTTAATCAAGATTTTTCTCCCTGGCATAGTGACTGGTAACATTCCCGATTTCAAAACAATTCTTTGTCCAATATCTCCAGCTAAAAAAGAAGCAAATCCCATTCCTAATCCAGAATATCCTTGACAATTAATAATAAACAAATCACGTGCCAAAGGATAAGTTCCCTCAGCTAGATTGTTTTGAGTTGGCGCAAAATAAGAATTTTTATTTAAACCCTCTACACTTAATACGTTAATATTAGTTAAATAATCCTTAATTTCAGTTGTAGGCTGTAGTAACCAATTAACACCAATTACTCCAATCATCCCATCATTTTCAGCAACAAACTTAACCACTTCTTCATTCGTTTTAAAAGAAAAAACTCCATCCTTAGGAACTTCATTTACACCTGAAAGACTTGTCAATAAGCGAACTGAACTTGAATTTGGATTATCAAACACTAACCCCTTAATTGTAGTTTGCTTACTTCCTTTTAAGAAAGCAACAACTTCTTTCATTGCTATTAAGGTATCACTACTTTTTCTATTAGATATTAAAGCAATGGCATCAGTAGCAAACTTAGTTGTTTTAGGTTTAATCTTTAATTGTTCAAAAAACTTCGTTTCATCATTGTTTAATGGCCTTGATAATATTGCAATACGAGAAGTATCTTTAAGAAAAGATTGCAAAACTTCTTTTTCAGATTTTGCATCAAGAGTAATTTGTGCATTGTAAGAACTTTCAAAAACTGCAATTTGATCCTCAATTAACGGTTTTACAGTTTCATCAACCAAAATAGTTGCCTTACCTTTGATAATTGTTTCTTTATCATTTTTAGAATTCGATTGTTTACACGAAACAAACAATCCAATTGCAAAAAAGAAAAACACAAATGATAACAACATTAATTTTTTCATAACTCTTCTTTATTATCGTTAATAATCCTCCAACAGCGGATAAAAGCATACACTATTAAAAGAACTCCAAAAGCAATTCTGTAATTCATTGGCATTCGCAATGGGAAGCTATCCATGAATATAACAATTAGCCCCAAAACGAAATACAACACAAAAAACAATATGCCTATAACGAGAAGAAATCGCTCTTTAAGCGATTTCTTCTGAATATTTGTAATAAATCTCTTTAGCATTAATCTTGACTTACAATAGTAATTGGAAGAGAATATAAAACCCTAACTGGTTTTCCATTTTGAATACCTGGATTCCATTTAGGACATTTTTGCAAAACTCTAATTGCCTCTTTTCCTGTTCCGTAACCGATATCTCTCAATACTTTAATATCTGTTAATGAACCATCTTTTTCAACAACAAAAGTAACATACACTTTACCTTTCAAACCACCTTCATCAGGAGTACGATAGTTTTTTCCAACAAAAGAATAAAACTTCTCCATACCTCCCGGAAATTCAGGTTTTACTTCAATACCTGCAGTATTATAAACTTGATCATCAGATTCTTCAACAACTTGACTTGTTTTAGGGCCAGTACCAGCAGGAGCAACTGTTAATACTGCATCTGGATCTCCCTTAATAGTTTGATTACCAATTTTTTTCTCTTTGATTTCTTCAATCTTTGGTGGTTCTTCAACTACCTCTTCTGCCTTAGCCACTACTGGCTTCACAAACTTAACCTGATCAACAGGTGGTGGTGGTGGTGGTGGTGGTGGTGCAAATAATTTTTTAGGTTCTTCTTTCTTAGGTGGTAAATTAACTTTAGTAAGCTTTACTTCTTTAATTGAGTTATCTTCCTCATCTGCTCTATCAGGAATCAAACTAATGATAAGCGGAGCACTAACAGCTAAACTAAAAAAGAAAGCACCAATAAGAAGCGCCTTAATTGTAGTTTTACGGTTAGATTTTCTCAACTCATAAGCCCCATAAAGTTTGTTACGACCTTCGAAAACTATATCAACCCATCGGTTTTTTAATATATCTAATTTCATTTTTCTTAATTATTAGGTTATTAAGAAAACAAGATTACTCTTATTTTCCTTCTAACAATTTTGTTTCCTCAGGTAAAAAATCATTAACGATTGTATAGGTAGGAATCGAAGAGATTGCCATTTCATCTAATGCATCAACCACGTTTTTATACGTTGATTTTTTACTAGGCTTAATAATTACAATCATACCCTGTTCAGGTTTTCCTTTTGCAGCGGTATAAGCTGCAACTTCTTTCTTCCTTTTCAGTAATTCTTTACGAAATCCATCTTTACCGTAAGCAATTTCTTTTGGTGCCATTGGAGTATTAATAATACCCATATAATAATACATCTTATTATCACCAGCAAGTAAAACAGTCATTGTACGGTTCTCATCAACCTTTAAATCATCTGTTTTTTCCTTTGGATCTTTATCTGGCAACCCCAAACTCATCGCTTGTGGTTTTGACAACGAAGTAGTAAGCATAAAGAAGGTAATTAGCAAGAAAGCCAAATCCACCATGGCAGTTAAATCTACCTTAGAGTTTTGTTTTTTACTTCTTACTTTGCCGCCTTTACCACCACCACTGTCGCCGGTATTTAATTCAGCCATTTTAGTATATTTTTTTTATTAAAAATCTTTTCCTCTTAATCCTGTTACTAAACTAAATGTATTAACATTTTGATCTTGCAAAATATCCATAATTTTCTTAATAATAGGATACTCTTCTTTAGCATCACCTTTTATAGCAATTTGTAATTCTTGCTTGCTACCAATAGAATTATTATATTCATTGTTAGCTTTACGAGCATTATAAATCCATTCTTTCAATTGATTATCTAAAGAATCCATTGGCACACCTGGTTGATCTGCTTTTACACGATCAGAAGATTTCATGTCAATGATTTGTTTTAAACTTCCAATTGGCACACCAAAGTCAGTCATTAAAGCAAATTTATCCTTATCTTCTTCTGAAAAAGTCAATCCGTACTTTTCTGCCATCAACTCAAGTGTTCTCTTACGAACATCTCTGCCTTTTAAGTCAAAGAACACTTTGTTTACACCTTTATCTTTACCAATAATTACTGTTGCTAAATCTGAATCTGGCAACTTTACTTGCGTAGTTGATGCAGGGGTATCCACAGGCAAAGCCTCAGGAATTTTAGCCGTAGCAGTCAAAATAAAGAAGGTAAGCAAAAGGAAAGCAACATCACACATGGCAGTCATGTCAGTCGATGTCGACTTTTTTTTCATTTTTATTTTAGCCATTCTTTTTGTTTTTTATTTTGATACAATTAATATCAAAAATTATTATTGTTTCAAACTTCCTCTGAACTTTCTGTAAGTATTTACGATTGTAGTTCCTGCTTCGTCAATTGAATAAGTTAAATCATCAATTTTAGAAGTAAAGAAGTTGTAAGCAACAATAGCTAAAATAGAAGTAGAGATACCTGTTGCAGTATTGATAAGTGCCTCAGAAATACCTGTTGCAAGAGCTGCTTGATCAGGAGTTCCAGCAGAAGCTAACGCACCAAACGCTTTAATCATCCCTGATACAGTTCCTAATAACCCTCCAAGAGTTCCTAAAGATACTAAAGAAGAAATGATAGTCATATTTTTCTCTAACATTGGCATTTCAAGAGAAGTAACCTCTTCGATTTCTTTATGAATAGTTTCAGAAGCTTCTTCACTATTGAATCCTTCTTTCTTAACATCTTGGTATTTTACTAATGCTGATTTAATTGCATTTGCAACTGAACCTTGTTGTTTATCACAAGCAGCAATAGCTTCTTCAATGTGTCCTCCTTTGATACTTGCTTGTACACTTGCCATAAAAGCATCTAAGTTTCCTTTTCCAGCAGCTTTAGAGATAACAAAAAATCTCTCAATAGAAAAAGTAATAACCATTAATAACATTCCTAATAAAACTGGTACTATAAATCCTCCTTTGTAAACTTGTCCTAATGTATTAATTGGATGTCCTGTTTCAGGGTTTCCTCCTTCAAAGTTAGCAGGTGATCCCATGATGAATTTCCAAATCACAATTCCTACCGCCACACATAATAAAATAATGATTCCTGAAATCATTCCTCCTCCTTTTGAACTGCTTTCTTTTTTAACGTTTGCCATTTTTTTTTAATTTTAATAGTTTTAAATAATTTTTATTTTAGTTATAATTAACTTGTAGTTCCGCAAATTTATATGTTTAGTTCAAATAAAAAAATTTTTTTTCGTTATATTCAACTTAATCAATCGTAATTTAATATTTAAAAAATATAAATATTGTTTTTTTATCAATATCACCACAAAAAAACAAAGATATTGAGAAAATAATTTATTAATTTGTGAATTTATAGCATAATATTTCAACATAAAATTCTCAAAAGCAAAACTGATTTTTTTTAAACATTTAACAAAAAAAAAGGCTTAAAATTACATTAAATACTAAATAAACAACCATAAAAAACAACAAAGACACAAACACAACATTCTAAAAACTTACAATTTCCTTATGAATAAGAACGAAAAATTTATCGAACAAATAAACCAAGGTTATCAATCTAAAGGAGAAAGCATCCTACTTGGCGGAGCAATTTTAGACGGAGAAACACTAAAAAATGCCCATATAAAGATTCCTTTGAAGACTTTAAACAGACATGGACTTATAGCAGGAGCCACTGGAACAGGAAAAACAAAAACCATTCAGGTATTATCCGAACAATTATCATCTTTTGGAATCCCTGTTTTAATGATGGATATAAAAGGTGATTTTAGCGGTATTGCTAAAGAAGGCGAAGAGAAATCTTTCATAACTGAACGGCATAACAAAATTAATATTCCATACCAAACCACCAGCTTTCCAGTTGAATTATTAAGTCTATCTGAACAAAGTGGCGTTCGCTTGAGAGCTACTGTTTCAGAATTTGGCCCTGTTTTATTCTCTAGAATATTAGATTTAAACGATACTCAAGCCGGAGTTGTTTCCATAATATTTAAATATTGTGATGACAACAAAATGCCATTGCTTGACCTTAAAGATTTCAAAAAAGTAATCAACTATATTACCGAAGAAGGTAAAGAAGAAATCACAGCCAGTTATGGCAAAATTTCTACTTCTACAACAGGAATTATCCTTAGAAAAATTATAGAATTAGAACAGCAAGGCGCTGAACTCTTTTTTGGAGAAATGTCATTTGATATTGATGATTTAATGCGAATTGACTCTAATGGAAAAGGATATGTAAACATTCTTCGCTTAACAGATATCCAAGACAAACCAAAATTATTCTCTACTTTCATGTTAAGTTTATTGGCTGAAGTTTACCAACAAATGCCCGAAAGAGGAGATGCAGAGCAACCTGAATTGGTTATTTTTATTGATGAAGCGCATTTGATTTTTAAAGAAGCTAGCAAAACACTTTTAGACCAAATTGAAACTATTGTAAAATTAATTCGCTCTAAGGGAATCGGAATCTATTTCATCACTCAAAATCCAATGGACGTACCAAGTGGAATTTTAGCACAATTAGGACTTAAAATTCAACATGCATTGAGAGCCTTTACCGCTAAAGACAGACAAGCTATCAAACAAACAGCTGACAATTATCCGAGTTCAGAATTTTACAATACAAGCGAAATCTTAACGAGTCTTGGAATTGGAGAAGCTTTAGTAACTGCCTTAAACGAGAAAGGAATCCCAACACCATTAGCAGCTACCATGTTAAGAGCACCAATGAGCAGAATGGATGTTCTTACTGAAAGCGAAATTCAAGAAATCAACAACAAATCTAAACTGGTAAAAAAATACAGTGAAAACATAGACCGCGAAAGTGCCTATGAAATGTTGAACAAAAAAATTGCTGAAGCTGAAGCTGAAAACGCTAAAAAAGAAGCAAAAGAAAACGAAGTAAAACAAACAAGAACTGCTGCTAAACAAGGACCGAGTACAACAGAAGTTGTAGGTAAATCGGTTTTAAAAGTACTAACTAGTGCTACTTTTATAAGAGGAGCTTTTGGAATTCTGTCTAAAATTCTAAAGAAATAAACCAGTCTCAAATATCAAAAATCAATTTCAATAGCTCGATTGAAATTGATTTTTGATATTGCATTTTTTATTGCAACAATTCTAAAATCTTATTCTCAACCGCTGTAGAATTCCAATTAGCTTCAATGTTATCCATTTTTAAAATTTCCTCCATAATTGTATTTTGAAAATCACCAATAGCTAAAGCCTCCACATAAGGTCTATCGCTAAAAGTTACTCGACTATACAAAGGAATCCATTTATCGGGATGTTTTTCTGAAAACCATTTCTCAATTTTCTTTTGCAACAAAAACTTATCATCAGCAGTTTTCGAACTCATTTCCATGAAATTTCTATATGAAAGTTCTGCAATAGCATCTGCATTAGGCTTACGTGATTTTTGGTATTCCGTAAAAACACGTTCCCAATCTTCACCATACTCCAAAATCATTTCATAAAGCACCGTTATATCTTCAAAACCAGCATTCATCCCTTGTCCATAAAACGGAACAATAGCATGACAAGCATCACCTATCAAAGCAATTTTATCTTCATAGGTCCATGGATAACATTTCATAGTTACTAATGTACTGGTTGGATTCTTAAAGAAATCTTCGGCTAAATTCGGAATTACTTCTACTGAATCTGGGAAGTTTTTTTCAAAAAAAGCTTCCACTTCTTTTCTATCTGTTAAAGATGCAAAAGAATTTTCGCCCTCAAAAGGCATAAATAAAGTACAGGTAAAACTACCATCTAAATTAGACAGCGCAATCAACATGTAATCACCGCGTGGCCAAATATGAAATGAGTTCTTATCTAACTTATGGGAACCATCTGCATTAGCAGGGATATTTAATTCTTTATAACCAATATTCAAAAACTCCTGCGAATAATTAAACATACTCTGGCGTTGCATACGGTGACGAATTCTTGAAAAAGCACCATCGGCACCAAAAACCATATCGTAATTTCTTTCTTCCCACTCTCCCCTTTCAGTTTCACCAATATGTAAAGTAGCTGTTGCTAAGGTAACATCCCAAATTTTTTGTTCAAAGAAAAACTCAGCACCTGCCGCTTCTGCAAGATCGATCATCTTTCTGTTTAAAGTTCCTCGCGAAATAGAATAAATACTTTCTCCCTCTTGTCCATAATTTTGAAACTTCAAATCATCCACAAGATGGATTGCCCGTTTATCCATAGGAATGGCAATTTCACGCACAGCATCACCAATACCCACTCCATCTAAAGCTTTCCATCCACGATTTGACATAGCCAAATTAATCGAACGTCCAGAGAATTGAATCTTTCTAATATCAGGACTTCTATCATAAATATGAACCGTGTGACCTGCTTTTTTTAAGTAAATAGCCAATAATGAACCTACTAAACCGGAACCAACTACCGCTATTTTTTTGGGAGTTTGCATTTTTGTGTTATAAAAAGTTAGGCAAAATTACTGATTTATTATCTGAATAACATTTAAAAAACTTAGTTTTTACTTGTAACAAATCAACATTTTGTTGAATAATTACTAATTCTACATAATCATTAGTTTTCAACAATTAAGAATTATTTCGCTCGACACCTCAATTTTTATTTTTTTTCAAAAAACAAAAATAGCCTAGTAACTAAAAGGCTTATATGATATTTATCAGTTTTTAAGCCAATGCTTTTTACAAACTTTGCATAAACTATTAATGAATGTATGAACATGACAAAAAATCAAAAACCACTACATAGCTTTCATATTCCGGTTATGGGACTCGCTTATACTATAGACAGTCCCATACGTGTAGCTCAATATGGAATTTCCTCGGTAATTTCGATTGCAGATGACGAACTAATAGAGAAAATGAATGCCTTTTACCATCAAAAATCCAATCTTCCCTACCAAGAAATTTCACAAAAGGCAGCTGACTATAGAGCTAAACGCATCACTTCTTACTTGAATCTTGTGGATCAAATTGTCAAAGAAAAATTTGAGAATTTCAAAAATGAATTAGCAGAAAGTAAAGAAGCTTTAGAAAACTATATTGCTATGTTGCCTAATAAATCTGAAATCAAAAAGGGACTCCAATCTTTTATTGACGAAGGCATTCATTGGAAAGAAAACATCAAAAATTATCTTGAAAAAAACTTATCAGCAGGCGCTATAGACGTGAACATTATGACTAAATTAGACAAAGATAATTTTAGCAATAACAAACAATTGCCTGTTACTTATAATGACGCACACGCGGCCTTAAGAGGATTTGCTACTAGCAACGTCAATTCATCAATTGTACTTTCAGCGGGAATGAATCCAAGATTATTTAGCTATTTTGAGAATTTTGATGTGTTTTTTCCTGACAAAAACAACCACCTCCAAAAGAAAATTACTTTAAAAGTTAGCGACTTTCGCTCCGCAATCATACAAGGGAATTTCTTGGCAAAAAAAGGACTTTGGGTTTCAGAATACCGTATAGAATCTGGACTAAATTGTGGTGGACATGCATTTGCTACCGATGGCTTTTTATTAGGTCCTATTTTAGAAGAATTCAAACAAAAGAAAGAACAACTCGTTCAGTCAGCACATGAATTAATGGTAAAAGCTTTAGAACAAAAAGGAAAAACAATTCCACAAGAACCATTAGAATTAAAAATCACCGTTCAAGGTGGTGTAGGAACTGCTGAAGAACATGAATTCTTACTGGATTATTATAAGGTAGATTCTGTGGGTTGGGGCACGCCTTTTTTATTAGTTCCTGAAGCAACCTCTGTGGATCAAGACACGAGAAATCTATTAATCAAGGCTAAAGAAGAAGATTTGTATCTGAGTCAAATTTCCCCATTAGGAGTACCATTTAACACCTTAAGAGGCACTACAAACGAACAATTAAAACAAAAACGAATTCAAGAAAGCAAAGCCGGAAGTTCTTGCCCTAAAAAATTCCTAGCATTAAACAAAGATCCTCAAGGTAATGGAATTTGTACAGCTTCTAAAAAATACCAAGATTATAAACTCATAGAATTAGAAGAAAACAGAGATGCTATTTCGATAGAAAATTATAAAAAAACAAAACAAATCATCACCGAAAAATCTTGTCTTTGTGTTGGCTTAGCTAATGCTTCCTATCTTGAAAACGATATTGAAATAAAAGGACAAGATCAAGGTGTTGTTATTTGTCCAGGACCTAACATGGCTTATTTTGACCAAGAAGTATCGCTTTCAAAAATGATTCAGCATATTTATGGAAATACATCGGTATTAAGAAACAGTAACCGCCCTAACTTTTTACTAAAAGAACTTAAAATGTATATTGATTATTTGAAAAATGATATTGATGTAATAAGCAGCGAAATAAACAATGCAAAAACTAAAAAACTAGAAGCTTTTAAGCACAATCTTTTTGAGGGAATTGCTTATTATGAAGCTTTATTTTCCTCAATTCCTTTTTTTGAAAACTTCAAAAATGAAATAAAAAAACAATTAGAATCGTATAAAAACGAATTAAACACAATTGAAATCCCCAAATTAGAAATGGCTTAAGTTTAAAAACTCAGCCACGAATTCACGAATGATAACAAATCATAAAGAATAAAAACAAATTATTTCTACACTTAAATTCGTGTATTTGCTAACAGTATAAAAATTAGTATTCGTTTGTGAATTCGTGGCTAAAAATTTTATTTATTTTTCTAAAATTCCTTTTTTTAATATCTGCCCAAAACGATACATATCTTCGAAGGAACAATACAATGGAACTGGAGCAAGTCGAATAACATTAGGTTCTCTCCAATCGGTTATAACACCATTCTTCATCAGGTAATCAAACAAACTACGTCCTTCCCCATGAAGAAAAACCGATAATTGACTAGCTCTTTCAGCAGGATTTTCGGGTGTAATAATTTCAAAACTACTGCTTACTTCTTTATCAATTTCCCCAAGGATAAATGTTAAATATGCTGTGATTCTATCTCTTTTTTCAATGAGTGCCTCCATTCCTATTTCATCGAACATTTCAACGGAAGCCAAATAAGGCGCTAAGGACAAAACCGGTAAATTACTAATTTGCCAACCATCAGCACCGTGAATAGGATCAAAATTAGGTTCCATTTTAAAACGACGCTCTTTATTATGCCCCCACCAACCGGCAAACCTAGGCAAATCTGGATTATTATGATGTTTTTCATGCACAAAACAACCTGAAGCATTTCCTGGTCCTGAATTCATATATTTATAACTACACCAAGCAGCAAAATCTACATTCCAATCGTGTAATTCTAATTTGACATTACCAGCAGCATGAGCTAAATCCCAACCTACACAAGCACCTACTTTGTGTCCGGCAGCTGTAATGGTCTTCATGTCAAAAACCTGTCCAGTGTAATAATTCACACCGCCAATTAAAACCAAAGCTAATTCGCTTCCAACTTCGTTAATCTTAGCCACTACATCTTCTGTTCGGATATTATGTTCTCCATCACGACGTTTAATTTCAACAATAGCTTCTTCTGGATTAAAACCATGAAAACGTATTTGACTTTGTAACATATATTGGTCAGAAGGAAAGGCTTTTTCTTCGCAAATTATTTTAAATCTTGTTTTTCTAGGCCTATAAAAAGAAACCATCAACAGATGTAAATTAACCGTCAAGGTATTCATTACGGTAACTTCCGAAGGTAAACAACCAACAATTTTACTCAATGGTTTTGCAAAACGTTCCTGATAATCCCACCAAGGTTTTTCGGCATAAAAATGGCCTTCAACGGCAAGATTAGCCCAATCATTCATAATTTCATCAACATAAGCCTTAGTACGTTTGGGTTGCAATCCTAATGAATTTCCTGTAAAATAAATAACTTCTTTGTCGTTTACTTTTGGAAAATAAAATTCGTTTCTGTATTTATTTAAGTTATCCTGTGTATCTAATTGCTGTGCGAAAGCTAAAGTATTTTCGAAAATCATAATGTAGTTTGCATTTGTTTTGTAAAAGTAACTAAAAAAGAAAAAAAGATTTCATATTTAGTTTCATTTAGATGTTAAACATTCATTAATCTTAGAAGGCTGCATGAGAGATAGTAGTGAAATTGAAAATCATCGAATACCGATAAAGAATAAATTTATAACGAGATAAATCCTTGCTATTTTTTTAAAGAAAAACAGCAAGATTATAACAGATAGCCCACCCCTTGGGTCGTGCCATAAACAAAAAAACTCGCCATTGTTGACGAGTTTTTTTATGAATTAACCTTATTATAGTGATTAGATGATTAACATGGCGTCACCGTAAGAATAGAATTTATATTTTTCTTTGATTGCTTCTTCATACGCTTTCTTCATTAAATCATGACCGCAGAAAGCTGAAATCATCATTAATAAAGTTGATTTTGGTGTATGGAAATTAGTAATCATACAAGTTGCTACACTAAAATCATGAGGAGGAAAGATAAATTTATTTGTCCAACCTTCGTAAGGATTTAGGGTGTTTTGCGAAGAAACTGAACTTTCAATAGCGCGCATTGAAGTGGTTCCTACCGCACAAACTCTTTTTCTTTTCGCTTTGGCTTCGTTTACAATATCGCAAGCTTCTTGAGTAATTTTTAATTCCTCAGAATCCATTTTGTGCTTTGATAAATCTTCTACTTCAACTGGGTTAAAAGTTCCTAAACCTACGTGAAGTGTTACCTCAGCAAAGTTTACTCCTTTAATTTCTAATCTTTTTAACAAGTGCTTAGAAAAGTGCAAACCTGCAGTTGGTGCAGCCACAGCTCCTTCTTCTTTAGCATAAATAGTTTGATAACGTTCAGCATCTTCAGGAGTTACCTCTCTGTTGATGTATTTAGGAATTGGAGTTTCTCCTAGTTCTGTTAATTTATTTCTGAATTCTTCGTAAGAACCATCGTAAAGGAAACGCAATGTTCTTCCACGAGAAGTTGTATTATCAATTACCTCAGCAACTAAAGAATCGTCGTCACCAAAATACAATTTGTTTCCAATTCTAATTTTACGAGCAGGATCCACTAACACATCCCAAAGACGTTGTTCAGCATTTAATTCTCTAAGCAAAAACACTTCGATTCTTGCGCCTGTTTTTTCTTTATTACCGTATAAACGAGCAGGAAAAACTTTGGTATTATTCAAAATCATTACGTCACCATCGTCAAAATAATCGATAACGTCTTTGAACATTTTATGCTCTATAGTTTGTTTTTTTCTATCTATTACCATTAAACGAGCTTCATCTCTATTTTCTGCTGGAAATTCAGCTAAAAGTTCTTTAGGTAAGTCAAAATTAAAATGTGATAATTTCATTCTAAAAAGTTATAAGTTATGAGTTATAAGTCCTAAGTTTTGATCCTTAGTATTATAATCGGGTGCAAATATACGATTGTCGAATAGGCGATGTCAAGTATTTTGCTGTTTAATTTAAAATTAAAACAACAAAAACCCAAAGCGTCAATGTTTTAAGGATGTAAAGAAAATTTTTAACCTACCAAATCAGAAACTTTATAGCCTAATTTTTCCATATCAGTCCAAAAATCAGGATAAGATTTAGAAACTACATCGGCATTTTCGATAATAATTGGCACTTTTAAGGCTAATGGAGCAAAAGCCATAGCCATTCTGTGATCATTATAAGTCCCAATACGAATGTTTGAATTAATATCTAATGTAGCTACTAAAGTCAAGCTATCGTTAGTTACTGAAATATTAGCACCTAGTTTACTCAACTCAATACGCAAAGCTTCTAGTCTATCAGTTTCTTTAATTTTTAAGGTATGAAGACCTGTAAGGTGACAACCAATTCCTAAACCAAGACAGGTAACCACAATAGTTTGTGCAATGTCTGGTGTATGATTCAAATCGAAAGTTACATCTTGGTATTTGAATTTTTTAGTCTTTGTTAAAGTAATAGTATCGCCATTAAACTGAGTTTCAACTCCCATTTCTTTATAGATTGTTACTAAAGCCGAATCCCCTTGTAAGCTAGATTCTTTGTAGCTTGTTAATGAAATAGAAGCTTCGTCAGACAGAGCTGCCAAACTAAAAAAGTAAGAGGCCGAACTCCAATCGGATTCCACAGTCATTACTTTTGATTCTACATCTTGTTGAGGCCATACTTTAATTACATTTCCTTCAAAACTAGTTTGAATGTTTAGATCTTTCAATAAAGCCAGCGTCATTTTGATATAAGGAATAGAAGTAATTTCTCCTTCCAATGTTAGCTCGATACCATTTTCTAATTTTGGAGCTACTAATAATAAAGCCGAAATATATTGACTACTTACATTAGCAGCCATAGTTACTTTAGCCTTAGTGATTTTTTGCCCTTTAATTTTAATAGGCGGATATCCCTCTTCTTTTAAGAATGAAATATCAGCACCTAATTGACGTAAGGCTTCCACTAAAATTTTAACTGGACGCTCTTGCATACGGCTTGAACCGGTTAAAACCACTTCGCGACCTTCTTTTACCGCAAAATAAGCCGTAAGAAAACGCATAGCTGTTCCTGCATGATGAATATCTACTACTTCCTCATTTCCGCTCAATGCCATTTGCATTACTTCGCTATCATCAGAATTTGAAGTATTGCTTAATGTAATATTAGGAAACAAAGCCTGCAATAATAATAATCTATTGGTTTCACTTTTAGATCCTGTAACTGCTATTTGAGCATTAAGGTTTGTATTAGTTGCTTGTAGTAGTAAATTCATTTTTAAAATTATTAGTGATAAAATTACTCGTTAAGTGTCTATGCATTTAACATATATAATTTGAGGGCGCAATTTAGCACTCCTCACTCACAATTCATAATTCGCAACTGATATTTATTTCAATTTTTCGTTGTTTTTGTGACGGTCTTTGTCTCTAACCGATTTCAAATCCATTTTTTTATCAAAAGCGGCTTGCAAATCGATTCCCGTTTGATTAGCTAAACACAACACTACAAAAACCACATCGGCTAGTTCTTCGCCTAAATCTTTATTCTTATCTGATTCTTTTTCCGATTGTTCTCCATAACGTCGCGCAATAATTCGGGCTACCTCACCTACCTCTTCGGTTAGCTGAGCCATATTAGTCAATTCGTTAAAATAACGAACTCCGTGTTCTTTTATCCAGGTATCTACGTCTAATTGGGCGTTTTTTAAGTTCATCCTATATTCTTTTAAGTACTATTTTTTCTTTTTCTGTATCAATAATTTTTTGATAGAAATCTTTCAGCATTGTATAATCGACAGCAGAAACTGAGGCCTTTTTAAATTCTGCTTGCAAAACAATTTGAATTCTATTGCCGTCCCTACCAATCATATATTTAAAAGTAAAGCTTCCATCGCCTGATGACAAATTTATTCCTTTTGGAATTGATTCCACCTCATAACCTTCAGGAATTTCGATAAAAATATTATACTTCTTTAAAGTGGGATAACCTAAATAAACAGGCAATTTTCTTTCCTCTTGATTAAAGGGGTTTGTAGTTATTTTATAAAACAACAAAGGATTTATAAAAAATTCTTGACCTATACTTTCGGTGAAATTTCTAGTTTTAAATGTAAATCGCTCATCAACTGGAAGTAAAAAATCTGTTTTATTATTTTCTAAACTATAATTACTAATTTCTATTCCATTCAATGAATTTTCAAGCTTTTCAATATAATTATCCGTTTTCATATCGGCATATCTATCTCTAAAGTTATAAGCCTCATAATTAGTTTTTCGACTTCTATAATCTCCTGAAAGATATCCGGACTCATCTAGTTTAAGTAACAAATTACTTGAATGTATAGATGTGGAACTTGGAACCAATTCAACTTCAATAGAAGTTCCATCAGCTTTAATTAAACGCCCTTTCCAGTTTAAAGTTTCTAATGGTAAAATATTTTCGGTAGTGTATTTATGGGTAGCATCTAATAAAATTGATTTGCCATTTATTTCCACCATAGCCACAACATAATTAAAAACGGTACGGCTTGGAAAAACAGGAACTCCATGTTTTATGGTACTTAACAAAACAGGATCAGCGCTTACTCCAGCTAATCTCAACATATTTATTAATATAAAATTAATTTCGGCTACATTACCAGTTCTTTCTTCGTAAGCTTTCAAAACTCCCTTATCTGTAAAACAGCCATAATCATGATTCCAATTCATCTTGTCTTGAACAAACTTAAATACCATTTTAAGTCTTTCTTCTTTAGACTCTACATTACCCAGCAGCATTCTCAAATCCTTAATCAAATAATCCGTTAGCTCTAATTGCTTACCAAAATCTTTGCTTTCAAAAATAGTTTTAGCAACCCCTTCCTATGTTACTGAATAATCCTTAACGGGTTGATTAGGAAATCTTGTTCTTTCTAACTCATTATGAATTGACGCTTGATAATTCTTGATATTATCAATGTATCCCTCTTCTTTTAAAGACGGAATATCTTTAGCTATATAACTACTGCTGATTTGCTTGTAGGTCATCGATCTGGTTTGACCATACTCATTATTAAAATTCACAGAACCTTGATTCAATTTAGAATCAGACTTAACATCAATATAGCCTTTTAGTATCGTTTTATAAATATAATATTCTGGAATTTCGGTTTTATATTCGGCATAATTGACAGGGATTGAATATTGAAAATCATAAACAGGAAATTTGATTAAGTTTTCTGATTTCAACAAATAGCTAAATTCAATAACAGAACCTACTTTTACATTAGGCAAAGAAATAGTTGCCTTTTTCCAGTTTTCGTCTATTTTAGTTTTAAAACTTCCTTCGCTATTTAATTTAGTTTTTACAACATCTCCATTTTCCAAATTATAAGTAACCGCATCAGAAAAACTCAATATTTCATCATTTAAATTTTCATACCCTATATAATAAGGCACTTCAAAATTAGCCCAACTCAAACCTTCTTTTTTATATATTTTTATCCTATAGGTAAATTGATGATTCATAATAAATCCTTTCTTTACATCATAAGTAAAAAATGTCCTCCCTTTTTTATAGAGTACCGCTGCTACAGCCGAAGTATCCTTTGGGTGATGTTTTTCTTGCAATTCAGCAATGCTAACTTTTCCTAATTTAATTTCTTGTGATTTCACAGAAGTTACTATCAAAAATACTACAAGAATCACTTTAAAGCTAAACAATTTCATATACTTAAATCTTTGTTAGCACTATTTTTTCGTTCTGTTTTTCAATCATTTTTTGATAATATAATTTTAAATCCGCATAACTTTCAGAAGATACTATTGAAGAATTGATTTGATTTGAAATTAAAAACTGAATAACATTACCGTTTAAACTACTTAAATATTTAAATACACCTATGTTTTCATTAAAAGTTAATGTTAAAGATTGAGGCAAACTTTCTATTTTATAACCTTCAGGTATTTTAATATTTATGAGATATTTATCTAAAAATGGAAAACCATAATCCACAGGATACTCTCTATTTTCTTGTTTAAATGGATTTTGTTTACTTGTCAAAAACAACAATGGATCGATGTAAATTTTCCCTCCAATAGATTCCAAAAGATTATTCCCACTAAAAGAATAGGTTTCATTCACTGGTAAATTAATATCATTCTCGTTATGACGTGAATATTCTTTTATCTCAATTTTATTATTACTATTTTCTAATTTCTCCAGATAAACATCTTCTTTTACCCCCATTATTTGCTCTCTAAAAAGATTTGCCCGATGGCCTGTATTCAGAGTACTTAATATGCCTGTAATTTTACCTTCATCATCATTAAACGTATAATTAATAGTTCTTAAAGAAATTGATGGTTTCTTAGGCATTAAATCTACTAAGGAAGAAGTTCCGTCTTTACGAATTAATCTTCCAAACCAATTTAAGGCTCTAAAAGGCAAGACATTCGGTGTAGAAAAGAAATCAGAACCATCAAGCAAAATAATATCATCTCCATTTTCAACCGCCGCAATAACATAATTAAAGGCTGTTCGATTAGGAAAAAACGAAATCCCATTAGATCGTGTACTTACTAAAACTGGATTTGCATTTAAGCCTGCATATCGTAGCATTGAAGTAAGCATTAAATTAATTTCGGCTACATTTCCTGTTTTATCTTTATAGGCTTTTCTTACTCCATCGTTACAAGAATATCCGTAATAATCATTCCATTTCACTGCCGATTTTACAAACTTCAATATAGCATTGATTTTTTCTTCTTCTTTACTTAATCCTGTAAGAACCGTTTTCAAATCTTCTTCAAAATAACCTGTTTTATTTAATTCAGGTCCAAAATCTTCATACTCATAAATTGTTTTAACCACTGCATCCCAATTAGTAGAATACATTTTAGAGATTGAATTAGGGAACTTAGTCATCGATAATTCCTGTTCCAAACTAGTTGTATAATTTCTAATATTATTGACAAAAGCTTCATCTTTTATAGCCGGCATGTTCTCGGCTAAATAAGTTGTTCTAGTTTCTGTATAAGCTATATTTTCACTATTGAAATTAGTAGCAGTTGCCGAAAAACCTCCTCTTGAAACCCTTTCCTTAGAATCTAACCTAATTGACCTATTTACCTTATCAACAGTAATTTTAGGTCTTACAAATCCTTTTACATTAGTATTATAGACAAAATATTCTGGGATACAATTAATATATTCTGAATAATTTATGGGAATATCAGATTGAAAATACCAATCCCTAGGATTCCCAATATTTGGGGAACGTAAAGTATATTCATATTCAATAACCGATCCTTCTTTTACATTAGGCATGGTTATTTTTTTCCGCCCCCAATATTTATTTATTACCTCATCAAATTCTCCATCACTTTTCAATTTGGTTTTTTCTATCTTTCCATCAATTAAATTATACGTTATTGCATCAGAGAATGAAATATTTTCCCTTAAACTATTAACCAAATAATACCGAACCACTTTATTAGCCCAATCATAACCTTCTTTTTTATAAATTTTGATTCTAGTTTTTACAACTAATTCTATTTCAAAACCTTTCTCTTGATTGTATACCAATTTATTTTCTGCTTTTTCAAAAAGCACTGCCGCGACAGCTGACGAATCTTTAGGATGTATTTTCTCTTTTAATTCTTCGATGGAAACTTTTCCTAGGCGAAAATCCTGAGCATTAGAACTAAAAACCGTCAAAAACAGTATAAAAGTTGTTATTAAAAATTTGGTTTTCATTTTGATTAGATTTTGGTTAAAATAATTTTAGCATTATCATTTCTTGAAACTTGATCCATAAAAAGTCGATATTGGTCGTATTCACTATTAGGATAAAATCCTTTATGGACATATAACGTTCTTTTATAAACTAAATGAGTAGCGTCCTTTTTTACAATTTCAGCCTTATACTCTCCAAACTTAGAATTCAATTCAAAATTAGATGGAAGAAATTCAATTGCAAATCCTAAAGGCAACAGGACTTCAACTTCATCAACATCAACATAACCACGCTGAATTTCGAATGGATTTCTACGGTTTCTAATTCGTTTTACCGAACCCGTAGATTGATTAAATGCATTCACAGGAAAAATCATTTTTGCACCCGAAATAGAGGCATAATTAGTGGCATTTATTGCTATATCCTCCACGAACTTTACTTGCTCTTTATCATTAGACAAATTAATTTTAGTTAATTTTAAATTACTAATATTACGCCAATATTCTTTATAATACGTTTCCTTTTCATTGGGTTGATTATTTTCTAACCTAGCTTTATTACTGTATTGAGAACCTTCAGAATCTATAGTTATATGGCCTGATAAATTACCTTGCTCATCTATAGCATAATTCCCAATACTATTTTGCAAATTACCTTTGTCATCATAAACCTTTGTCTGAACTATTTCTCCTCCAGTTGGTTTTATAACTAATACAGTCCTATCATCGGTAAATTTACCTTGATAACCAAAAGGATCGTCTTGACTTGTACATTCTAACCATATATAATCATTCTTATTAGGAATGGCTAAAATCATATGATTTCCTTGTACAGAAACAAAATCTGACACAATATCTCTTTTATAAGTATCACCATATAGAATTGTGTTGTAAGAAGGAACACCAACAACATCCAAAAGAGCCCTGGTGTAGTTTGTTAATGCTTTACAATCACCATAACCCAGTCGATCCACATCACTAGCTAACATGGGTTTCCATCCTCCAATTCCAACTTGTATACTTACGTATCTTGATTTTTCTTGAAGGTATTTATATATAATTTTTGCTTTATTAATAGGATCCGTTTCCGTACCAACAAGTGCTTTTATTTTGGTTTTAGTTTCTTCAGATAAATCAGTAGTTCCATCAAGAATCTTTTCTGAATACCATTTCCCAAATTCTTTCCAATTAGTAGCTGTTCCATCAATTCCTTCTAAACTAAAGTTTTCTAAACTCATTAACACTCTAGGAAAAATAACAGAGAAAGCAGCATAAGGCTCTTGCTTGAGTGCTTGAATAGCAGAAATAGTATAAGATAACTGAGTAGTAGTTTCTGTCGTTTTTTGAAAATTAAAACCTTCAAAATTCTTTTCTTTTTTCTTAAACCCTAAATTATCCGGATAAGCAACATTAAGAATACTTTTTTCTACACTTACATAATATTCTGTAATTGGCCCCCAAACTGGAATAAAGGCAGTATTCGAAGTACTTACTTCACTTTCATAAATTATAGTAAAAGGATAATTAACGGGAGTATAATCCAAAAACATAACTCTATTATCCGAAAATAAGGTTCCTCCTCCTGATGCACTTTGGTCCTTGAAATCTTTTCGTTTTATTTTTTTTATTTCATTACCAAACACATCATAAACTATCGCTTCTATATTTTTTACGGCTCTTTTCTTATCATAATATTCAAATGCATTAATAGCGCCTAAACCTTTTTTATTCAAAACGGTAACGACTCTTTGCACCTTAATATTCATACTTCTTTGTGAACTAATGGCAATATCTGTTTGTTCAAAACGAATTACTGCATCAGCATTCTCTTTGAGTTCATCAGTTATTGCACTTAAAGGATATTGGTTTTTTTGAGCAAAAACGGCACATGAAAAGATAGCCATAAAGGCTATAAATAGTTTGTTTATTTTCATTTAATAATTGGTATCTGGTTTACACCATAGAAGAACACACAAAGAAGTATCCTTTATCCGGTTTATACTTTGCTTTTTGGACTTATTAATTTTTCGTGGTAATCAAAAATAAACCAAATCTTATTAAAAACAAATTTATTATCCTTTTTTAACCAACTCCATTATTGATTGGTGTAATTCTTCGGAGTCAAAAGGTTTTGAAATGTATTTATTAATTCCTACTGCTTTACAGGCTTCGGTTACAGAACCTGTCACCACTGCTGATAAAGCTAAAATTGGAATGTTTTTTTTGCCGTGATTCCTCAAGTTACGTATTGCCGAAGAAGCTTCGTAACCATTCATTACAGGCATCATCAAATCCATTAAAACCAAATCAAAGTCCTCATGAAGAAGAGCATCAACAGCTAGTTCTCCATTGGCTACAGCCACACAATCAATATCAAATTTAGATAATACTTTTTGAACTAAAATTTGATTGATTCGGTTGTCTTCTGCCAACAACACTTTAATTCTTTGGCCAGAACTACCTCTTTTAATCAATCCTTTTTCTTTTTCTAAAAAGGACTTAGAGGCAGAAAGATTATAATCATTTTTAGAAAATGGAAGTGTAATTGTAAATTTGGTTCCGACACCAACTTTACTTTTTACCTGAATCTCTCCGTTCATCAATCCAATAATCTTCTTGACAATTGTTAACCCAAGACCAGTTCCTCCATTTTGTCTTGCAGCATCAGCATTTATCTGAACAAAAGGACTAAAAATATTCTTTAATTGATCATCAGGAATACCTATTCCGGTATCTTTTACTACAATCTTTACAATATAAAATTCATCTTCTTCATCATAAAATTTAATCTTCATTCTAATTTTACCTTTTGCAGCAGTAAATTTGAACGAATTACTTATTAGATTAAACAAGATTTGAGAGATTCTTACCGAATCACCATTGAGAATAGTAGGTAATTCTTTGTCAACATCAATTTTAAAATCAATTTCCTTTTCTTGGGTTTTTATCGAAAAGGTATCATAAATCAATCGTGTTAATTGGTTTAAGTTAAAAGGTTTGTTAATCAATAAAAACTGTCCCGATTCTATTTTAGCTAAATCTAAAATATCGTTGACAATAACCAATAAAACATCACCTGACATTTTAATATATTCTAATTGATTTTTTTCCTCTGAACCTAATGAAGCATTACTCAATAACAAATCTGTAAACCCAATTATACCATTAAGAGGTGTTCGGATTTCATGACTCATACTAGACAAAAAATGGTCTCTTGTTAGAGCCAATTGTTCGGAGCGCTCTTTTTCGTCAGCTAATTTTTCATTTACTGCTTCAACTAATTTTTTAGATACCATTGCCGATTTTAGCTCCTCGATATAGGTATTAAACCCCATACAAAAAACGTCTAACTCGTCATGCGCATCAGAAATTGGTAAGTAATTAAAAAAATCACCTGCAAAACAATTGGATATTTGTTCCACAATAACTGCAGTTCTCTTCTTTTTAGATGCAATTTTTTCAGCCAGAAAAACCAATTCCTCATAAACATCATCTAGACTATCTCCATGAGTAAGTTGTTCCTGAAACTCATCTTCGTTTATGGAACGTACTAAGGCTAATATTTGTTCTAGTTTAGACATTTGAGGCATTTTATGTTCTAACAGAGCTATCTTTCTTTGCTACAAAAATGTAAAATTATTATTACTCTTACAAATTAAACATAAGAAATATCTTTTAAAAAAGATTATTCATAACGGTAATAAATAAAAACATCATTCAAGTCTCATTTCTTTTGTCCTTTGAGCTCTAACAACCATTCTAAGGCCTTTTCTCTATTCGTAAAAACATGAAAAGGCATAATAGGTTTTTTTAATTTAGTATAAGTATTAAAAATAAACTTTGTAATATGTGAATTTACCAATACTGTAACAGCATATAAATAATTTTGCCCATAGCTATCTGCATAATCGCGAGCCTCTTTGGTAATGCTTTTTACATTAGTGATATCATACAACCAATATTGTTTTTCTTCTCCCGAGATATCTTCTCTCATCTTGATTATTGTTTTCATCATTTCAAGATCAACCTCAATTTCATCATGAAATGATGAAAATAAAATTCCGTTTTCAAACCAAAATCTCAGATAATCATTTTCAATATATTTTCCTTTCATAATAGACAATTTATCCAGAAGTTTTTAAATTCAAACACTCCTATTACCATCTTGAAAACCATCTAATACTAAGACAACTTCAATTAAAAACTATTCCTTTTTTTTCAATTCTTTAAACCAATTGATCGCTTCACTTTTCTTAGTAAAACCTTTTAAAGGAATTAAAGGAACTTTCAATTTCATATATATATTGAGAGTAAATTTTGCAATATGAGAATCAAATATAACTGCACAAGCATATAAATCATCCTGCCCATTTACATCTGCATAATCACGTGCTTCTTTATTATATGCTTTAATTCCAGAAAAATCATAACACCAATATTGCTTTTCACCATTTGAAATTTTTGTTCTCAATTCAATCAACGCCTTAATCTTTTCTAAATCGACAATCGTGGGTTTTTTAAATCTAGAATATAGAATACCATCTTCTATCCAAAATTTCATAAAATCATTTTCAACTGTTTTCATTATTACTTAAGATATTTTTTTTAATATATTTAAATCGAAATTAATAATACCAATATTCAAGTATCCTGTATGGTTAACTTTAAAAATATAGATATAACAATTAATTTATTCACGATTTAAGTTGCTCATTCTTCTTCTTTAATCCTTTTAACCAATTTACAGCATCCTCTTTTTTTGAAAAACCTTTCAAAGGGACTGCGGGTTTTTTCAATAGTATAAATGTATTGACTATAAATTTAGTAATATGAGAATTTAAAATAACTGCGCAGGCATGCAAATAATCCTGACCATATCTATCAGCATAGTCCCGAGCATCCTTATCAAAAGTCTTCATTCCGCTAAAATCGTAACACCAGTATTGTTTTTCGCCAGCCGATATCTCATGACGCAAATTAATTATTGCTTTTATATCTTCTAAAGTCCCAATGCTAGTTGTTTTAAATTGAGAATAAAGAATATCATCTTCAATTCTGAACTTAATAAAATTATTTTCAATAACTGCCATTTCCATTTTTACATATTTGAATACGAATTAATAATTTCAGAATTGTAGGTGTCCTGAATTTTAAAATAAGCAAATATAGGAAAAGTAATTGCTCCATATTTTTGTTTTTCATAATCAGATGTTAATCCTAAATATGTTTTTACTTTTCCTAAATCATTCCCTCTTTTTACCATATAATACATCACTTGTTTATATAGATGATGGGACTTAACATAATCATAATTCAATCCTACTATTAAAGGACACGCATGATTTTTTCCAATAAAAAACCAAATACAACCTATCAATTCATCAGAATCTTTGATACGGAATTCAACAAATTCCCATTCCTCATAAAGAGATAAAATTTTTGCAATTTTCTCTGGATAGGCAAAAAAATTAAATGCATAATTGGCTTTCTTTACATTAGAAAACAATTGATAATGTTTTTTAGCCTCTTCATCTGTTAATGCTTTTTTTATTCTAACATCAAATTGATCTTCATATTTAAAAACATAACGCTTTATACTACTTATGCTATTTTTAGATTTTAAAAGCGATAATAATTCTTCTTTTGTATTCCATTTCGGATTAGTAACAATATTAGTATTAGGCATTTTAACTTTCACAAAACCTTCCTCTTCAAAACGCTCATGAAATTGAAAATCAGATTGAAAATCTCTCAAAATAACAACAACCGATTGAGATTCTTTTTTTAATTTTTCAACTTCAACAAAAAAACGATTAAAGGCTTCATTTACTAATGGATGTTCCTCATTAACATATAGATGTTCTCCTTCTGTAAACAAGGAACCCATTGCCAAAGTTTTAGAACATAAATAATAAGGATCTTCTTCACGCTGTTGCTCTATTTTACGAGAAACATTTTCCAAAGCCAGCATATCATCTTTATAAATTGTACTAGTAAAATAAGTCGCAAGGATTACTTTGCCTTCTCTATCTTTTATAATCAAATAATAGAAATCCCAATTTTCTTCTTTCTTTTTATTATTCGAAAAAACCTCTTCTATACAACGCATTCCATTATGAGAATAATTCCCGTTTTCCTCAAAGAGATTATCCCATAATTGTACGTCAACTTCTTCAATACTGCGATAAATAGCAATATAAACTCCTTCAGATTCTTCTTCTTTTTTAACAACATCACCTTTAAATGGAAGACGGAAAGTTTTATATATTTTGCTTAAATCTTCTTTTTCTTCTTCAACTGCTAAATGAAAATTCTTCTCAATAGAACGAACTAGTTTATCAATATGCTCTTTAGTATTATGCCTCGTTAACGTAAAACGTAATCCTGTTTTATCACTTGGCACTACTGGATAAGTTGCTGTGTTTACATACAATCCATCAGCAATAACTTTTTGAATTAAATTATGCGTAACTTTTAAAACTCCGGTACCAATGAAATAAATAGGAGTCTCACTTGAGGAAGTATTAGGCAAATTGAATTCTTCTAATTTAGCATTCAAATACAGCATCAAATCTTTTAATTCATTTTGAAAAACAGTTGCTTTATCTGAAAGCAAAAGCTCTGCCGAACCAATCGCTGCTCCAACATTAGCAGGCGATAAAGGATGCGTATAAGCTAAAATACCTCCGTAAATATTAATCTTTCGCTGCATTTCTGCATCATTAAAAATAGCTATTCCCCCAATACTTCCAAAACCTTTAGCCAAAGTACTAATTAAAACTACTCTTTTGCTATCCTTAAAACTTTCAAATACACTACCACAACCATTTTTTCCTATCCATCCTACGCCATGTGCATCATCAAAATACAAATGAAATTTCGGATATTTTTCTAATAAATAGCGAAGTTCTTTTTTATGAGGAAGATCACCATACATAGAATAAACTCCATCAGCCATGTACCAAATTTTATCATATTGGTTGTAACCGCGTTTGATAAAATCCTCTAACATTTCCATATTATTATGGCGAATCATTTTCACCATAGCACCTTGCAATTTAGCAAACTGAGATGGATACTGCACACTATAATGCACCTGTTGGTCAAGAATTATTAAATCATTCGGACTTACAATGGTACCAATTATGGATTGATGCGCTACCGATGTTGAAGTATAAACAATCACTGGTCTATTGTCAAAAATACGACTCACTAAATTTTCTAGTTCGTCAAGATAAGGCGCTTTTACAAATGCTCTCGAGATAGAAAAATGAGAACCATATCTATCCAATAACTCATGACTCTTAGCTAATACACGAGGGTGCTTTTCTAATCCTAAATAACCACAAGTACCAAAATTAATTAGTTCTTCATCATTTATTTTTAAAAACTCACCATTAAAAACCTCTTCTTGAGAAGAAAGATGCATTATCTTCTTAGCTTTTGCAGATGTAAAAACATGATCTACTACATCATAAGGATTAGTATGTTTAATCTTTGCCAAATTTCGAAATTCATTAAGTTATACAAAAAGACCGAAGGAAATCATAAACCCCTATAGTTTCAAAAGTAGGAAATAAAACAGAATAAAAAAACTGGGTTATTACTTATGTTTTATGAATTTAAATAGAAAAAGACCAAAAAAACATTTAGTAAATTATTCTCTATTTTTACTATCCATCATAATGGTTACAGGACCATCATTAAGCAAACTTACTTTCATATCGGCTCCAAACTGACCAGTTTGCACTTCTTTTCCAATTTCCTGTTCTAATTTTCGAACAAAATTTTCATAAAGCGGAATTGCAATTTCAGGTTTAGACGCCTTAATATAAGAAGGGCGATTCCCTTTTTTAGTAGCTGCATGAAGTGTAAACTGACTTACCACAATAATATCGCCATCAATATCCTGAACCGATAAGTTCATGATATCATTTTCATCACCAAAAATGCGAAGCTTAGCGATTTTAGCCGTTAGCCAATCAATATCTTCTTGAGCATCGGCATCTTCAATACCTACAAGAACCAACAAACCTTTTCGAATGGAAGCTACTATTTGGGAATCTATCGTAACAGAAGCTTCAGCAACTCTTTGAATGACTGCTCTCATTAACCTCTGGATTTATCGCTGTTTTTCCTGTCATCATCATAAATATCTGTTCGATAATGCTCATCATCACCTTCTAATAGTTTTAGGTAACTATTATAACGTGACCAGGAAATCTCTTCGTTTTCTAAGGCTTCTTTGACAGCACATTTGGGTTCTTCTTTGTGCAAGCAATTATTAAATTTGCATTTATCTTTTAGTTTAAAAAACTCGGGGAAATAGTCACTGATTTCTTCTTTCTCCATATCAACCACTCCAAAACCACGAATTCCTGGCGTATCGATAATTTTGGCACCAAAAGAAAGATCAAACATTTCAGCAAAAGTTGTAGTATGTTGTCCTTGCGAATGCGAATCTGAAATTTGTTTGGTTTTTAAATTCAAGCCCGGTTCGATAGCATTTACTAAAGTGGATTTCCCAACACCGGAATGTCCTGAAAACATGCTCACTTTATCTTTCATTAAAGCAGTCAATTTATCTAAGCCTTTGCCTTCCTGAGCAGAAACACGCAAACATTGATAGCCTATTTTTTCGTAAGTATATTGTAAAAACAGTTGTTCGTCTAAAGCCTCTTCATCAAAAGTGTCTATTTTATTAAAAACTAAAATAGCCTCAATTCCATAAGCTTCAGCTGTTACTAAAAACCGATCTATAAAACTGGTTGTAGTGGGTGGATTATTAATCGTGACTAATAAGAAAACAATATCAATATTAGAAGCAATAATATGCGTTTGTTTAGAAAGATTAACCGATTTTCGAACAATATAATTTTTCCTGTCCTGAATAGTATTAATCACTCCTGTAACTTGATCATTAGATTCTTCTAATTCAAAATCTACTCGGTCGCCCACAGCTATAGGATTAGTACTTTTAATACCTTTCATCCTAAACTTTCCTTTTATCCTGCAATCCACAAAATCCCCTTCATCGGATTTTACGGTGTACCAGCTTCCTGTTGATTTATAAACGATTCCTGTCATGCTGCAAAGATAATTTTTTGTTTAAAGATTTGAGCCATTCCATAAAAATAAAAAATCCCTCTAACTTACAAAGTCAAAGGGATTCTTAAATATCTAGAAAATCAATTATCCGTTGATAATTTTTTCCTGGTGCTCAATACTTTCTTGGTGAATTGATTTGAATAATTTAGTAATAAATTCTTCTGACAATCCTTTTTTAGAACCTTCTGCCACCATTTTCTCTTGGATTTCATTCCAACGGTTGTTTTGCAAAACAGCTACATTGTTCTCTTTTTTCACCTGACCAATTTCGTCAGCTACTTTCATTCTTTTTCCTAAAAGCTCTAATAAATTAGCATCTAAAACGTCGATGTTAGCTCTTAATTTTGTCATTTTATTTTCAAAATCGCTATCTCCGCTTACTTTTCTAATTTTTAAGTCTTTCAAGATTTGTTTTAACGCATCTGGAGTAACTTGTTGAGCAGCATCAGACCAAGCATTATCCGGATCAATATGCGTTTCGATAATCATACCATCATAGTTCAAATCCAAAGCTTCTTGAGTTACTTCAAGAATCATGTTACGGTTTCCTGTAATGTGAGATGGATCAATGATTAATGGTAAATCAGGGAATTTATTTTGCAATTCGATAGCAATTTGCCATTCTGGAATATTTCTGTATTTTGTTTTCTCATAAGTAGAGAAACCTCTATGAATAACTCCTAAATTCTTGATACCAGCCATGTGTAAACGCTCTACACCACCTAACCATAAAGCCATATCTGGATTTACTGGATTCTTAACCAATACAATTTTATCAGTTCCAGCTAATGTATCTGCAATTTCCTGAACTGCAAATGGGTTTGCTGTTGTACGAGCTCCAACCCATAATACATCGATATCATATTCTAAAGCTAATTTACAGTGAGCAGCAGTAGCAACCTCAGTTCCCATCAACAATCCTGTTTCTTCTTTAGCTTTTTTCAACCATTTTAATCCTATTTCTCCAATTCCTTCAAATCCTCCTGGACGAGTTCTTGGTTTCCAAATTCCTGCTCTAAAAACACTTACATCAGAATTTTTCAATTCGTGAGCAATTTTCAATACTTGCTCTTCTGTTTCAGCACTACAAGGTCCTGCTATCACAAATGGGTGAGACAAATTGAATGCGTTCAACCAATTTCTCATTTCTTTCTTGTTTTCCATCTTTTAAATAATTTATTTTTTTATGTGTGTTGTTTTATTCTCTTTACTCTATTTTTTAACGCTTATACCGTTTAATATTTCTTTTATTTTATTTACGCTAGCCATTTCATCATATATCGCTTTGTAATCATCCTGAGCTAATAAATCTCTAAACTGTGTCAAATTAGAAATATACTCTTCTAATGATTCTAACACCTGAGCTTTATTCTGCTCAAAAATGGGGGTCCACATCGCTGGTGAACTTTTGGCTAATCGCACCGTACTTTCGAAACCAGAACCCGCCATATCAAAAATATCCTGCTCGTGCTTTTCTTTTTCTATTACCGTTTTTCCTAACATAAAGGAACTAATGTGCGATAAATGCGAAACATAAGCAATATGTTTGTCATGCGATTTTGGATCCATATAGCGAATACGCATTCCCAGATTTTTAAAAACTTCCAATGCTTTTTCCTGTAACTTGAAAGCCGTTTTTTCTACTTCGCAAATGATATTTGTTTTATCTCTGAACAAATTTCTCAATGCTGCCGAAGGCCCTGAAAATTCTGTTCCCGCAATAGGATGGGTAGCAATAAAATTTCTTCGTTTAGGATGATTTGCTATTGCTTTACAAATTGGGTTCTTAGTCGAACCTACTTCTAGAACAATGGCATTATCTCCAACTAAATCCAGCACTTTAGGCAATAAACTAATAGCAACATTTACAGGAACCGAAACAATTACAAAATCAGCCTGAGCCAAATCTTCCATTGTAGCCGCAACATCAATAACACCTAACTCCAATGCTTGTTCCACATGGTTTTCATTAGTGTCTATTCCGTAAATTGTAGCTTCAGGATAAAGTGCTTTGATGTCTAAAACCATCGAACCACCTATTAATCCTATACCTATTACAAATACTTTCATTTTATTAAAATCTGTCTATTGCTTCCTGTACTTTTTCTTCTTTTACACATAATGCAAATCGAATATATCCTTCTCCATTAGAACCAAAAATAGTTCCCGGTGCAATAAAAATATATTTCTCATGCAAAATCTGATCAATGAATTGCTCCGCTGACTCTATTCCTTCTGGCAATTTAGCCCAAACAAATAATCCAACCCCTTCCTTATATACTTTACAACCTAGTTTTTCAGCCAATTGCTCTGTTAAAACACGGCGTTTTTTATACACTTCATTCATGGAATCAAACCATGATTTATCACTCTTTAATGCTTCGATAGCGCCTTTTTGAATTCCATAAAACATTCCGCTATCCATATTACTTTTCACTCTTAAAACAGCATCGATTAAATCCGCATTTCCGGAAACCATTCCTACACGCCATCCTGCCATGTTAAAAGTTTTACTCAAAGAATTCAACTCTAAAGCTACTTCTTTAGCACCATCAACCTGTAACAAACTCATAGGATTGTCGTTCAAAACAAAACTATACGGATTGTCATTTACTAACAATATGTTGTGTTTTTTAGCAAATGCTATCAATTTTTCAAACAAGACTAAACTTCCTCTGGCTCCTGTAGGCATGTGCGGATAACCTATCCACATTAACTTTACCTTAGATAAATCTAATTGTTCTAAAGCTTCAAAATCAGGCTCCCAGTTATTACTTTCTTTTAAATCATAATAAACAGCTTTTGCTCCTACTAAATTAGTTACCGAAGTATAGGTTGGATAACCCGGATTAGGAATCAAAACCTGATCACCTTCATTTAAGAAAGCTAATGAAATATGCATAATTCCTTCTTTCGAACCCATCAAAGGCAAAATCTCTGAATTAGGATTTAGATCGACATCAAAATTATTCTTATAAAAATCAGCCATGCTTTTTCTTAGCTCAGGTAAACCCTGATAGCTTTGATAACCATGTGCATTTTCATCTTGTATTGCTAATGCAACCGCATCAATTACAGCCTTTGAAGGTGCTAAATCTGGACTTCCAATTCCCATATTGATAATTGGTTTTCCTTCTGAAGCCAACTGTCTTACTTCTCTCAATTTTGATGAAAAGTAGTATTCCTCAACTGTATTTAATCTATTTGCTGTTGTAATCATTTTTATTCTTTAGCTTTTGAACTATTATCTAATGGACAAATCGGCTTTCTTTTTTAACTCAAGCTTCTAAATCGGCTTTGTATTAGGATATTCACCCAATATTTTAAAATATTCTGCCATAATGGCTAACAAAGATTTTGCTTTAGCATAGTCTTCGTATTTCTCAAAAGTAACATCCACAAAAAAGGAATACTTCCAAGGCGTTTCAATTTTTGGCAAGGATTGAATTTTAGTCAAATTCATTTTACAATCACTCATCACATTCAAAACTGCCGCTAAACTTCCGCGCTTATGATCCAGTTCAAATTTTAAAGAAGCTCTATTGATTTCATCTTCTGGAACAAATGAATTCTCCTTTTTAATAATAACAAAACGAGTCATGTTATTTTTTATCGTTTGAATCTCTGGAGCCAAAACTTCTAAATCATACATATCTGCCGCAACACTACTTGCAATTGCTGCAATTCCTTTAAGCTGTTTTTCTTGAATTCTACGAGCTGTTTCAGCCGTATCCTTATCTTCTACCAACTTAATATGCGGGTATTTTTTCAAGAAATCCATACATTGCAACAATGCCATTGGGTGCGAATGTACTTCTTTAATATCAGCAATACTTTGTCCTTTTAAAGCCATCAAATTTTGATGGATTCGCAAATAATGTTCCCCAATAATGTGTAAATTATTCTTGTCTATTAAAGCATAATTTGGAATAATCGGACCTGCAATAGAATTCTCAATAGCCATTACTGCCTGAGTTGATTTTCCCGACAAAAGGCTATCCACTAATTCATCAAAAGACAAACACTCATCTACCACCACATCTTTCCCAAAATACTCCTGAGCCACTTGATGATGAAAAGAACCTATTATCCCTTGTATTGCAATTTTTGCTTCCATTTAATCAAAAAAAAATCCTGATTTTCATCAGGATTGTATATTAGTTTTATTTGTTTTCTAAATTTTCAAATTACCATAGCACAATCCTTATCTCTCGCTAAAGAAATAAAAAGTATTGCTAAAATAGAAACGGTTATTTGACATCTTATTAAATATTATTCTCTTCGAATTATTATTTTTAACGCTGGCAAATATATAACATATTTCCAATTACACAAAAAATATTTTGATTTTTTGTGTAAAAAAATCATCTAACGACCCTCGAAGGCGTATCAATTCCGTTAATAATTGTTTTCGAGCTGATTGCAATCGCTTTTATTATTTCGGTCATATTGTCTAAATCCAATGTATTAATCTCATCAGACAGCTGATGGTAATTAGGCTCCACATCCATCTTTGAAGTGGAAATGGTATGAGCAGGAAGCCCCATAGCTGCTAATCGAGCATTATCTGAACGATAAAATAAATTTTGACTTGGATAAGGGTCAGGATAAAATTTAAAATCAGAATTTTTTAAGTTATGCTGCAAAATGGTCCCAAAATTAGATTTCTCAAAACCTGTTATATAAGCCGAATTCCTCCCCCATTTACTTTCTGTACCTATCATTTCGATATTAAACATAGCCACAACCTTCTTGGGATCAATACTTTTTGAAAATTCTTTGGAACCAAAACCACCCACTTCTTCTCCGGTAAAGGCGACAAAAACGATAGTCCTGTCATTAATTTTATTCTCTTTAAAATATTTTGCCAAAGCAATTACTGCAGTAGTTCCGGAAGCATCATCATTAGCTCCATTATACACTTTATCCTCTCCGTCTGCATTGAGTCCCAAATGATCATAGTGTGCTGAAAAAACAACATATTCTTCCGGTTTGGTTCGACCTAAAAGCACTCCAATGACATTATTTGCTTTTTTACCTTTTACATTAAACTCTTGTCGATAATTCTGCAAATCTCCATAAAAAGAAAGTCCTATATTTTTAAACTCATCTTTAATAAAGACAGATGCTTTTTCTATACCAGGAGTAAAAATTGCTCTCCCTTCCATTTCATCTGCTGCTAATTTTGTTTCAATTCTAACAACATCATTTTTATCAATCGTTGGCTGAATTTGCGCTTGAGAAACACACCCTAAAAAGAGCCCTAATAAAATACTAGTTTTTTTCATATGTAAATTTAAGAAGTGATTATTGACAACATTCAAATATAGGAATCCAAACAATACATTTTTAAAATTCTTAAAATAATAATTCAAACAAATTTCTGTTTACTTTTGCAAACAAACAAAAAAGAGTATGTCAATAGAAGTAAAAAACATTTCCAAAAGTTATGGCAATCAAAAGGCATTGGACAACATTTCATTTGCTATAAAAAAAGGAGAAATTGTAGGTTTCCTAGGCCCTAATGGAGCTGGAAAATCAACCTTGATGAAAATATTGACGACCTATCTTGCTGCCGATGAAGGAACGGCTTTAATTAATAATGAAGATGTAAGTACCAACTCAAAAGCAGTTCAACTTTCCATTGGTTATTTGCCTGAGCACAATCCGCTATATTTGGATTTATACGTAAAAGAATATTTAGCTTTCAATGCAGATGTTTACAAAGTTTCCAAAAACAGAATTGATGAAGTTATTACCTTAACAGGATTAAATCAGGAAGCACACAAAAAAATTGGCCAACTTTCTAAAGGCTATCGCCAACGTGTAGGATTAGCCAATGCTTTATTGCATAATCCTGATGTATTAATTCTGGACGAACCTACAACTGGATTAGACCCAAATCAGTTATTAGAAATTCGTAGCGTAATTAAGAATGCAGGAAAAGACAAAACAGTTTTCCTTTCTACTCATATTATGCAAGAAGTAGAAGCCATTTGCGACCGCGTAATTATCATTAACAAAGGAAAAATTGTTACTGACAAAAAACTAGACCATTTAATTTCGGCTGATAAAGAACAAATAATTGAAGTTGAATTTGACTACCAAATCGAAGAACAGGCCATTGCCAGAATTCCACATTTAAAATCATACAAAAACACACACGACTTTTTATGGGAACTTACTTTTGTATCTGACAAAGACATGCGTCCCGCTGTTTTTGACTTTGCACATGACAACGGCTTAAAAACATTACAATTGAATCAAAAGAACAAAAATCTAGAAGCCTTATTTAGAGAAATTACCAAATAAGTAATCAGTGTTACAAATAAAAAAGCATCGCCTTTTATAAAAACGATGCTTTTTTTTGTTTTACTAATTCTGATTAATATTGTTTGCTTTCAAAATCTCATTGAACCTATCTGTTTTGTTTTGCTTTTTCATCTCCGAAAAAATATAACTAATCACTTTTTCAGCATCGGTTCGATACGGTGACTTTTGTTCCGAATAAATAACATAAGCTTTACACATATTATCCAAGCCTTTTTCAAAATCCTGCAGATTCATTGCATATATTGTACCTATCCCATAAAAAACTTCTGGATTACCGTTATCTACTTCAGATAATCTTTCATAGGCTTTTAATCCTTTTTCATATTCTTTTTTATAAATGTATACGATAGCTAAATTTTGCAGAGGCATTTTCCCGTTTGGATCTAAGGCTAATGATCTTTCATAGGATTCAATTGCTTTATCAAAATTGTTAAGTTTTCTATAGGATAAACCTAAATTATCCCAAGCAAAAGCAAACTCAGCATCTTCACTTAGTGCCTTTTTATAAAGCTCCACCGCATCAGTATCATTGCCTTTTGTAGCTTCGTCTATTCCTTTATAATAATAATCGAGTGCTTTTTTATTTTTTGAAAATGATTTTGATAATTGCTTATCGTTACTCGCCATTTTTTCTTTAAGAGAAGAACAATTCTCAGCCATATAACGTTCTAATTGATAATAAGCTTCTTTATATTCTTTAGAATTTTCATCCATAGTAAGAGAAACATCAATCTTTTTTGAAGCTTCTTTTTTCTTTCCAGACAAATCGCCATCAAGTTGTAATAATTGAATTCCTATTTGATAAGCTCCAGCCTGATTATTAATACAAGAGCTAACATCTTTAGCAACTTCTTCATTTGATCTATCATAAGTACTAACTGAGTCTACACATTTACATGCGTTTTCAGCCAATTCTTTTAATAAACCTTCTGCCTTTTTCTGATTTTTATCTTGCGAAACACCTTGAAAACTGATTCCTAAAACAATTAACAACAATATTTTTCCTCTCATTACACCTTTTTTTAAACAATTACAACTTAAAACAACTCTTACAATAAATTACTAAAGTATAAATTTTTTCTGAACAAAAAGACATACTTAAAAATAAAAAAACCCGATAGCTTTTTTTTTAAAAGTATCGGGTTTATATTAAGAACGCAAAAAAACAAGTCTAAAAAACTTTGCTTGCAATTTGATGAATATTATCTGATTTCCCCATTGAATAATAATGCACACAAGGAACCCCAAATTCAATTAATTCTTTTGATTGCTGAATAGCAAACTCAACACCTATTTGACGAACAGCAGCATTGTCTTTAGCATTTTCAATTTCGCTAATTAAACTTTCAGGCATATCCAGCCAAAAAACCTGTGGCAACAATTGCAAATGACGTTTTACCGCAACTGGTTTAATTCCCGGAATGATAGGCACTGTAATCCCTATGGCACGAGCCGCTTCAACAAACCTGAAATAACGCTGGTTGTCAAAAAACATCTGCGTTACTATATAATCAGCACCAGCATCTACTTTTTCTTTAAGCTTTTTCAAATCGGCTTCTAAACTTGGAGCCTCTATATGCTTTTCAGGATAACCTGCTACACCTACACAAAAATCAGGTGCATTAGCAATAGGCAATTCACCATGCAAAAATTTACCCGCATTCATTGCTTTAATTTGTTTTACTAAATCTACCGCAAAATGATTTCCTCCCACAGTTGGTTCAAAATACTTCTCCCCTTTCATTGGGTCACCTCTCAACGCCACTAAATTATCAATACCTAAATAATGACAATCTACCAATAAATATTCAGTCTCTTCCCTTGTAAATCCACCACATAAAACGTGAGGAATGGCATCAACACCATATTTATGTTGGATAGAAGCACAAATTCCTACTGTTCCCGGACGCATACGTGTAATACGACGGTCAAAAAGTCCATCTTTTTCAATGTATACATATTCTTCTCTCGAAGTCGTTACATCAATAAAAGGCGGTTTAAACTCCATTAACGGATCTATATTAGCATATAAATCTTTAATATTACTTCCTTTTTGAGGCGGTACAATTTCAAAGGAAAACAAAGGTTTACCTTTTGCTGCTTCTAAATGTTGTGTTACTTTCATTATTTTATAGTTGATGGTTGATGGTTGATAGTTAATGGGATTAAACCTGTATCTAACTATATTCCTCTACCCTAAATCTTACTTTTATAATAATTTATAAATCCGTTTAATAATTTTTTACAACTCTGAATCTGTTCAAAAGCAATATTAAAATTATTTTCGTCAATATATTTCTGATCCAATGCTAAATAATATTGAGTTTCTAATTCATATAATGATCCTCTTGAAATATGCAAAAAGTGTAATGTATCCTTAGATGTTTGACGTCCACAACCTTCAGCAATATTTGAAGGTATTGAAATTGCAGCTCTTCTCATTTGATTTGTCAAACCAAATAACTCTTCTTTTGGAAATAATTTAGATGAATCATACAACAAATTAACTAGTTTTCTAGCTTCCATCCAAACCTCTAATTTATTGTACTCCATTTTTTATTTAGTTGATGGTGATTGGTTGTTGGTTGATTGGAAAAACTTGATGTCGATTGGAAAATCCGACAACTATCAACCATCAACCAGAATCTAATCCGCTATATTAGGACTCAACCATCTCGTGGCTTTGTCTGTTGAAATACTTCTGCGTTTTGCGTAATCAATCACCTGATCTTCTTTGATTTTCCCCAATCCGAAATACCTGCTTTCAGGATTAGCAAAATAATACCCAGAGACCGAAGCTGCCGGCCACATAGCCATACTTTCGGTCAAAGTTACACCAATTTCTTCTTCTACTTTTAACAATTTCCAAATGGTTGGTTTCTCTAAGTGATCCGGACAAGCCGGATATCCCGGTGCCGGACGAATTCCTGCATACACTTCTTCAATCATGGCTTCCGTTGTTAAAGACTCTTCCGGTGCATAACCCCAAATTTCTTTACGGATTTGCTCGTGTAAATATTCCGCAAATGCCTCCGCCAGACGATCTCCTAAAGCTTTGACCATAATCGAATTGTAATCATCCAGATTATCACGGTATTCATCAGCCCATTCGTCAACTCCAAAACCTGTTGTTACACAAAAAGCGCCCATATAATCGGTTACTCCATTGTCTTTTGGCGCAATAAAATCGGCCAAAGCGATATTTGGCGCTCCTTTAGTTTTTTGTGCTTGCTGACGCAAAGTCAGGAATTTTTCTAACTCTTTTCCGTTTTCATCATACAATTGAATATCATCATCATTTACTTGGTTTGCCGGATATATCCCGTAAATACCTTTGGCAACGAATTTTTTCTCTTTCAAAATCACTTCTAACATGGCTTTTGCATCAGCAAAAACTGAAGAAGCTTGTTCCCCCACTACTTCATCCGTTAAGATTGCCGGATATTTCCCGAACAATTCCCAAGTTCTAAAAAACGGTGTCCAGTCAATATAAGGTACTAACACATCCAAATCTACCTCGAAACTTTTAGTTCCAATGAAATTTGGTTTTTTTGGCGTATAGTTTGCCCAATCCAACTGTAATTTATTTTTACGGGCGTCTTCTATACTCAGGAAATTTTTATCTCTCGAACGATTCAAAAACTGCTCTCTAAACGCATCGTATTCTTCACGAATTCCAGCCGTATAAGTTTCTTTATTATGATCTAATAAATTTCCTGCAACGGTTACCGCTCTCGACGCATCGTTTACGTGAATAACGGTTGCTTTGTATTGTGGTGCAATTTTCACAGCAGTATGCGCACGCGAAGTGGTTGCTCCACCAATCATTACCGGTATTTTCATGTCTCTTCTATCCAATTCTTTGGCAAGAAATACCATTTCGTCCAGCGAAGGCGTAATCAAACCACTCAAACCGATAATATCTACTTCATGTTCTAATGCAGCAGCAATAATTTTTTCCGGAGCTACCATGACACCAAGGTCAATAATTTCGTAATTATTACAAGCCAATACCACCGAAACAATGTTTTTCCCAATATCATGTACGTCCCCTTTTACGGTTGCCATTAATATTTTTCCATTCCCTTCTTTGTCTCCCACTTGTTTGGCCGCTTCAATAAATGGCAGTAAATAGGCCACCGCTTTTTTCATGACACGTGCCGATTTTACCACCTGCGGCAAAAACATTTTTCCGGAACCAAACAAATCTCCAACCACATTCATACCTGCCATCAAATTGATTTCGATAACCTCAATTGGTTTGGCTGCCGCTAGTCGTGCTTCTTCTACATCTTCTTCAATAAAAGTATCAATACCTTTTACTAAAGAGTGGGTGATTCTTTCCTGAACAGTTCCAAAACGCCATTCCTGCACTTCCTTTTCATTGGTTTTGGGACCTCCTTTTACATTCTCAGCAAAATCCAACAAACGTTCCGTAGCATCATCGCGTCTGTCTAAAATTACATCTTCAACATGTTCTAATAAGTCTTTTGGAATATCATCATAAATGGTCAACATTTCCGGATTAACAATTCCCATTGTCATTCCGTTTTGAATGGCATGGTACAGGAAAACCGAGTGCATGGCTTCACGAACTACATCGTTTCCTCTAAAAGAAAAAGACACATTACTCACACCTCCACTAATGTGCGCGTGCGGTAAATTCTCGCGAACCCACTTCGTTCCTCTAAAGAAATCCAAGGCATTCAAACGGTGTTCTTCCATTCCTGTTGCCACCGGAAATATATTCAAATCGAAAATAATATCTTCAGGCGGAAAACCAACTTTGTTTACCAAAATATCATAAGAACGTTGGCAAATCTCTACTCTACGGTCGTAATTATCCGCCTGACCTACTTCGTCAAAAGCCATGATAATCGCAGCAGCTCCGTAACGTTTAATCAATTTAGCATGATGAATAAATTGTTCTTCGCCTTCTTTCAGCGAAATGGAATTTACCACACATTTTCCTTGTGCTACTTTCAACCCCGCTTCAATAATATGCCATTTAGAGCTGTCAATCATAATAGGCACACGGGCAATATCCGGTTCGGCAGCAATTAAATTCAGGAATTTCACCATCGCATATTCACCATCAAGCATTCCCTCATCCATATTGATATCGATGATTTGCGCTCCACCTTCTACCTGCTGTCTGGCGATATCTAAGGCTTCATCGTATTTCTCTTCTTTTATCAAACGAAGAAATTTACGAGAACCTGTTACATTAGTACGCTCCCCCACGTTTACAAAAACACTGTCCGGCGTAATAATCAACGGCTCTAATCCCGATAAAACTAAATTTTTTCTTGCTTCTGCTTCTGCCATTTTTTTATTTTATTTTTATTCGTCCAAGCATTGCGAGGAACGAAGCAATCTCATTATCTGTATTCTCATTTTGTTATTTCTCAGAATAACAAAACTAAATCTTTATTTTATTCTCTGTGCGGGCACGGATTGCAAATCCGCGCTATCGGGGTTGCAAATCCATATTTTATTAGACTAAACCAATTCAAAAAACACCGAAGAAATAACTAACAAATGCACAAATCCCAATTAAAATCAACAATAACCCTGACATAAACATTTTTAATGTAGCTGGAAAAAGCATATCATCTGTATCATACTTATAAAACTTATTTTTTTTACAAATCCAAACTCCTAACAGAATAGAAAAAAATCCAATTACGAATTTTAAAATTGGATACATTGAAAAAATATCTTTTTCCATTTAAAAAATTTCATTGATTACATCAATAATTATCAGTCATTACTCATTTTTTTTAAAATAACCACTACAAACTCGCAGTCGAAACCCTCGGCTTATACTCACTTGCAGCTTCTGCAATCAAACGGATATGATCCGGTGTGGTACCACAACAACCACCAATGATATTTACCAAATTATCTTCTAAATATTCTTTAATAAAAGCCTGCATCTGCTCTGGTGTTTCGTCATATTCTCCAAAGGCATTTGGCAATCCGGCATTAGGATGTGCTGAAACATTAAAAGAAGTATGCGAAGACAGGGTTTGCAAATAAGGTTTTAACAAATCGGCACCCAAAGCGCAATTGAAACCAACACTCAACAACGGAATATGTGAAACCGAAATCAAGAATGCCTCTACTGTTTGTCCTGAAAGTGTTCTCCCCGAAGCATCGGTAATGGTTCCTGAAACCATGATTGGAATATCAATTCCTCTTTCTTCTTTTACTTCTTCAATAGCAAAAAGAGCAGCTTTTGCATTTAGTGTATCAAAAATGGTTTCAACCAATAATAAATCACTTCCTCCATCCATCAGCGCCTCTACCTGCTGTTTGTAAGCAATACGCAAATCATCAAAAGTTACCGCTCTGTATCCAGGATCATTCACATCTGGAGACATACTTGCCGTACGGTTTGTTGGTCCGATTGAACCCGCTACAAAACGAGGTTTGTCTGGATTTTTGGCGGTAAATTCATCCGCTACTTGTCGGGCAATTTTTGCCGACTCGTAGTTCAACTCATACACCAAGTCTTCCATGTGATAATCGGCCATACCGATTGTTGTGCCTGAGAACGTATTGGTTTCCACAATATCGGCTCCTGCTTCAAAATAAGCAGCATGCACCTCAGCAATAGCTTTAGGTTGTGTAAGCGATAATAAATCGTTGTTTCCTTTTAGGGAATGCGGAAAATCTTTGAAGCGTTCGCCTCTAAAATCTTCTTCCGAAAAATTATAACGCTGCAACATGGTTCCCATGGCTCCGTCTAAAACGAGTATTCTTTTTTTGATTTCTTCCTGAATGCTTGGCATAACTTATCTTTTATTTTCCTGCAAGATCTTTCTTTGACCTTGTAGGTAAGTGTTTTTTTTTATTTATACCTACAAAGTTTTTTAAACCTTGCAGGAGAAATGCTTCCTGACAAAAACAATTGTAGCTCTCTAGCCCTGATGGAAGCGATTATCCTTTTTATTTTGTACTTCGACAGGCTCAGTATGACAAAATAAAAAGATAGTAGCGGACAGCAGGAATTCATTTTTACTGATAAATCCTAATATTTCGCTCCTAAACTATTTTAAAAATTTCGAACTGCAAAGTAAAGCAATAGCCTTACCACTTGCAAGTGTTTTTTTTCAGTTCACTTAGTTGCTTAGACTCTAAGATTCTAAGTCATTTAGAAACTAAAAAGGTTCTGAATTACTAAAAAACTTAGCAACTCAGAACCTCAGTATCTTAGTAACTTTATTTTAGTTAATCGCTTTTACGACTGCTTTAGGTGCTTCTTTACGAGTTCCGTCAAATCCATCAACTCCTGATACAGTTGTGTATTTCAACACATAACGTTTTCCTGGGTTAATGATTTGGTAGGCCGCCTGACACATTAAAGTAGCTTCGTGGAAACCACAAAGGATTAACTTTAATTTCCCTGGGTACGTATTGATATCTCCGATAGCGAAGATTCCAGGAATATTAGTTTGGTAATCCAAAGCATTGTTTACTTTAATCGCGTTTTTCTCGATTTCTAATCCCCAATTTCCAATAGGGCCTAATTTAGGTGTTAATCCGAAAAGTGGAATAAAATAATCGCAATCAATTTTACGGTGTGCTCCGTTTTCATCTAAATCGATAGATTCTACGTGTTCCGCTCCGTTGATTCCCACTACCTCAGCAGGAGTGATCATACGGATTTTTCCAGCATCTTTTAATTCCTGTACTTTTTCAACAGAATCTAAAGCACCACGGAATTCATTACGACGGTGAACCAAAGTCACCTCTGAAGCTACATCAGCTAAGAAAATACTCCAGTCTAAAGCAGAATCTCCTCCTCCGGCGATAACTACACGTTTGTTTCTAAATTCTTCTGGGTTTTTAATAAAGTATTTTACTCCTTTATCTTCGTAAAAATTGATTCCATCAATCAATGGTTTTCTTGGTTCAAAACTTCCTAAACCTCCTGCAATGGCAATTACTTTGGCGTGAAATTCTGTTCCTTCATTAGAAGTCACGATAAAAGTACCGTCTTCTTGCTTTTCGATTGTTTCAGCGCGTTCTCCCAAAGTAAAACCTGGTTCAAACTGCTTGATTTGTTCCATCAAATTATCCACTAAATCTCCAGCTAATACTTCTGGAAAACCCGGGATATCATAGATTGGTTTTTTAGGATACAATTCAGCCAATTGCCCACCTGGTTGTGGCAATGCATCTAAGATGTGGCATTTTAATTTTAACAATCCTGCTTCAAAAACGGCAAATAAACCAGTTGGACCGGCTCCTATTATAAGGATATCTGTTTCAATCATTTTTCTACTTATTATTCTCCACCGCCCCTTTTAAAAGAGACTGAATGAAGTTGCTTGTGTTATACTTACTCTTACTAATTCTTTATTCAAAAAAACGAAAGCTTTACAATCTTTTTAATGACAAATGTCATTTATAAACTCTTTGTTCTTTTTTCTTTATTTTATTCTCAAAAAACTTATTCTTTATTCTTTAATGAAGCAGTGATTTCGTTCATTTTTTGAACCTTATCTTCAAAATCTCCTTTTAAAGTTTTGCGATACTCATTTAAGTTTTGCACCATTTTATTAATATCCTCCGGAATCACTTCCTCAAAAAACTCTCTCAAGCGTTTTGCTGTTGTAGGTGACTTTCCATTGGTAGAAATAGCAATTTTCACATTGCCTTTGGTTACAATTCCGCCTAAATAATAATCACATAAATCTGGTGTATCAGCGATATTGCAAATCAAATATCTTTTTCGCGATAAGTTGTACACTCGTTTATTAACCTTTAAATCATCCGTACAAGCAATAACCATGTTTCGCTTTTTCAACATTTTTTTCTTGAATCTTTTTTTGGTCAACTTCACTGTAGGATGTGCTTCAGCAAGACTTACTAATTCAGGTAAAAAACGGGGAGCAACCACTTCGACATTTGCATTAGGACTAGACTTAAGCAAGAAAGATAGTTTTTCTAAACCTACATTCCCTCCACCAACAATAAGTACGCTAAGGTTGTGTAATTTTAAAAAAACTGGATACAATTCATTACGCTCTTGTGCTGCTGATTGTAAACCACTCTCTGTTGCATCTTTCTTGCTCATGATATTTTGATTATGCTTTTGCTAAATCTGCTGCTCTGTATGCTTCTAATTTTTCAAAAAACGTAATCGCTTCCTGAATGTATTGTTTTGCGAAAGCCTCTGTCGGTTCATTTTTATTGATTTGGTACACTAAATCTTTGAAAGAAGATCCCAATTCAATTTTATTTGCATCAACAAAAACAGTGTCAAATGAATCAACGATTCCAGCGTGTGTATTTGTTTTTTGTTTTTCAGCTAACAATAATGCTTTAGCTCCATTTACAAATCCGGCATAAGCTAAGTAAATAGCATCTGACCATTTATTTTCACTCAAGGCTGCATTAGCAGAATCGATTTTTTCTTTAGCTTCAAATAATAAAGTAGCTACTAAGTCGATCACTACACCGGCACATTCTCCAACACCAACTGCTTTTACGTAGTTATCTGCATTACCCCAATCCACAAAATCTTCTTCGGTAAGATTAGTAACATCTGCTAATGGTTTTAAGAATTCGTAGAAATACTTTTCACCTTTAGCATCATAATAATCCAGGAACTTCGCTCCATTAGCATTTGCTTCAAAATCATTTAAGATTAAACGCAAAGCTTCCGGTCCACGACGGCTAGGAATTTTGATTACCTTATCGGCAAAACGACCGTTTCCGTTTGTTAAATTTCCACCACCTAATAATACTTGTAAAGCTGGTGCTACTAGTTTCCCTGCATTGATAGACATTCCCTGGAAACCAATTTCAGCCATGTTGTGTTGTCCACAAGCATTCATACAACCACTAATTTTAATAGCAATTTCGGTGTTATTAAGATATTGTGAGTATTCTGTTTTCAACACTCTTTCTAATTCATCAGCAATACCAGTACTACTTGCAATCCCTAAATTACAAGTATCAGTTCCAGGACAAGCTGTGATATCACCAATTGTGTTGTATCCTAAATTAACCATATCTAATTTGGCTAATTCCTGATAGAAGAACGGTAAGTTTTCCTCTTTAATATTACGGATTACAATGTTTTGACGTAATGAGAAACGCAATTCATTAGCTCCGTAGTTTTTGATCAAATCAGCTAATAATCTTGCTTTGTCAATATAAAAATCTCCTAAAAGCACTTTTACGCCAATAGCAACATATCCGGCTTGTTTTTGAGCAATAACATTTGATTTTTTCCAAGCTTCAAAAGCAGCTACATCTTCAATAGTAACTGTTGGCACTTCTAATACAGGTTCCGTAATAGGTCCTTCAAAAGCTGCAGTATCTATTTCATAAGAATGAAATGGTAACGCTTTTTTCTCTTCTTCAACCAAACGCAAGAATTCATCACGACCTAGGTCTTTAATTAAGAATTTCAAACGTGCTTTTAAACGTTTTGCTCTTTCTCCATAACGGTCAAAAATACGAATTACACCTTCCGCAGTTGGAATAATTTGGTTTACAGGCACAAATTCAGAAAGCAATTCGGCGTGAGAAGGCTGTGAACCTAAACCACCACCTAACATGATTTTGAATCCTTTTTGTCCATCTACAATTCTAGGAATAAATCCTAAATCGTGTAAATAACTCAAAGCCGTATCCTTCTCAGAAGATGAGAACGAAATTTTAAATTTACGTCCCATTTCCTGACAGATAGGGTTACGCAATAAATATTGAAACAACCCGTGAGCATAAGGTGTTACATCAAATGGTTCATCCACATCCACACCTGCTAATTCACTTCCTGTAATATTACGAACGGTGTTTCCGCAAGCTTCTCTTAATGTAATATCGTCTTTAGCCAAATCTGCCCAAAGTTCAGGAGTTCTGTCCAAACTTACATAGTGAATTTGAATATCTTGACGCGTAGTTATGTGTAAACGACCTGTAGAATATTTTTCTGAAACATCCGTAATTCTTCTTAATTGCTCGCTAGTCACTTTTCCGTAAGGCAATTTAATACGAATCATTTGCACCCCTTCCTGACGTTGCCCGTAAATACCACGAGCTAAACGAAGACTACGAAAACGCTCGTCATCAATTTTTCCGCCACGGAATGCGTGAATTTTTTTCTCTAAATCGATAATCTCTTGTTGGACAATCGGATTTTCTATTTCTGTTCTAAAACTTTCCATTTCTTATTTTTAGTTTATGGTTGGTGGTTGGTGGTTGTTGCTAGTATTACTATCAACTAAAAACCCGCAACTATCAACTATTTTATAAATCCTACTCCTGCTGTTGTATTTGTTGATGGATCAATTAAGATAAATGCTCCATTAGATTTGTTCTCGTCGTAAGCATCAAAATACAAAGCTTTGCTTAATTTGATAGTTACCTCACCAATTTCGTTAATAGCTAATTGAGAAGCTGGAGTTGTTCCTGAATAATCAGTTGCAATTACATTCTTAATGCTATCTACTTTTGCTAAAACTCTGTTCGTATTATGTTGTACCAAATATTTAGTTCCTGGAACTAATTTTTTGCTATCCATCCAACAAACCGTTGTTGTAATGTCTTTTTCAATTTTTGGCAACTCATCTGATTTTACAATCATATCCCCTCTAGTTACATTGATATCATTTTCTAACTCAATAGTAATTGAAGACCCTGCAACTGCTTCGTCAAATTGTTGATCAAAGAAACGAATGTTAGATACTTTAGATTGAGTTAAAGAAGGTAATACTGTTACAGCATCTCCCACTTTGATATTGTTTCCGTATAATTTTCCGGCATAACCTCTAAAATCATGGTACTCTTCCGTTTTAGGACGAATAACTGTTTGAACCGGGAAACGTGTTTTACCCGTATCATAAATATCTTTTGACTCTAAAGCCTCTAGATGTTGTAAGATTGTTTGTCCCGTATACCAAGGCATTTTCCCTAATGAATCCACAACATTATCACCTGTTAAAGCACTTAAAGGAATATAGCTTACATTTTGCTCTTTATAGTCGCTTTTTTCGTTTAATGCCTGGAAATCAGCTTTGATTTTATTGAATACTTCTTCTGAATAATCCACTAAATCCATTTTGTTTACCGCAACAATCACGTCTTTTACTCTCAATAAATTATTGATAAAAAAGTGACGGTACGTTTGCTCAATTACTCCTTTACGAGCATCAATCAAAATGATAGAAACTTGCGAAGTAGATGCTCCTGTAACCATGTTACGAGTATACTCTACGTGTCCAGGAGTATCGGCGATAATATAACTTTTCTTAGCTGTGGAAAAATAAATATGAGCCACATCAATCGTGATTCCTTGCTCTCTTTCAGCAACTAATCCATCAGTAGCCAATGAAAAGTCTAAATAATCATATCCTTTTTGTTTACTGCTTTTTTCAATTGCTTCTAATTTATCTGTAGTTAACGATTGTGTATCGTATAATAATCTCCCGATTAATGTACTCTTTCCATCATCTACACTACCTGCCGTTGCTATTTTTAAAACTTCCATTTTATATTTTTTATTTCAGGTTTAAAGTTTAAAGTTCTAAAAACTTCTTTCCTTAAATCTTTTAATTTTTAAATCCTTAAATCTTTCAATTACTATTTTAAAAGTATCCTTGTTGTTTTCTTTTCTCCATTGCAGCTTCTGAACGTTTATCGTCAATACGCGCTCCACGCTCTGAAATAGTAGATTGTCTAATTTCTCCAACAACTTCTGAAATAGTACCTGCATAAGACTCAACAGCAGCAGTACAACTCATGTCTCCAACAGTTCTAAAACGAACAATTCTTTCTTCTACTTGTTCGTCTTCGTCTTGGTAAACAAATGGAGAGTGAGACCAAATCATACCGTCACGAACAAATACTTTACGTTTGTGAGAGAAATAAATAGATGGAATTTCAATTTGTTCTTGTTCAATATAACTCCAAACATCTAATTCAGTCCAGTTTGAAATTGGGAACACACGTACGTTTTGTCCCATTTCGATTTTACCGTTCAACAAATCAAATAACTCAGGACGTTGGTTTTTTTCATCCCATTGACCAAAATCATCACGAACAGAGAAAATACGTTCTTTAGCTCTTGCTTTCTCTTCATCACGACGTGCTCCACCAATACAAGCATCAAATTTAAATTCTTCAATCGCATCTAAAAGTGTTGTCGTTTGCAAGCTATTTCTACTAGCGTAACGACCTGTTTCTTCAACTACTTTTCCTTCATCAATAGCATCTTGTACATTACGAACAATTAACTCTAAACCCAACTCCTCAACTAATTTGTCTCTAAAAGCAATTGTTTCTGGAAAGTTATGTCCTGTATCAACGTGTAACAACGGAAAAGGAATTTTAGCCGGAAAGAAAGCTTTTTGTGCTAATCTTACTAAAGTGATTGAATCTTTTCCTCCTGAAAAAAGCAACACAGGCTTATCAAATTGAGAAATAACTTCTCTAAATATGTAAATCGCTTCGCTTTCTAAAGCATTTGTTTTTAAAACTGAACTCATTTTTTTAATTTAAAAATTGAAAGATTTAATGATTATAAAATTCTCCGAATTATAAAACCCTTTCCTCTTTATTCTATTATCTTTTTCTCTTTATTATTTTTGATGCAAACCACATTCTTTATGGCTTTGTTCCCAATACCATCTTCCGGCTCTAATATCTTCACCTTCTACGATTGCTCTAGTACAAGGTGCACAACCTATACTTACAAATCCTTTTTTGTGTAAGCTATTTTGTGGAACATTATTAGCATCTATATATTGTTGTACTTCTTCTAGAGTCCACTTCAACAAAGGATTGAATTTTACGATGTCAAAATTAGCATCATATTCAAACAAATGCAAATCGCTTCTGTTTTCTGATTGCTCTGCTCTTAAACCTGTAATCCAAACTTTATTACCAGCCAATGCTTTCTTAAGTGGCACAACTTTTCGAATAAAACAACACTCTTTTCTATTCTCTACTGATTCAAAGAAACTATTTGGTCCCTTTTTCTCCAATAATTCTTCTACCGCTTTAGCTTCTGGGAAATATACTTTAATAGGAGTTGTGTATTTTTTTTGAGTTCTATGAAAAACATCATAAGTCTCTTGAAATAAACGCCCTGTATCTAAAGTAAATATTTTAACTGCCGCCTTACTTTTTTCAATTAAATCAGTAATCACCTGATCTTCTTGCCCAAAAGATGTTGAAAAAACCACCTTATCTTTATACTCATTAGCTAAAAACAAAAAAGTTTCTTCAATCGAAAAATCTTTAGTTTTCTCTAACAATGATTGAACTACCGCTGCACTCATCTCTTTATCTTTCTTTTTATTAAAACATATTACCCTATCGGTTTAATAGATTATTACGCAAAAATAATACTTATTTCTAAATTACAAAATAAAATTTATTTTTTTTAACATCAGCTAAAAACAAAACCTAGAGTTTAAACCTCTAAAAATCAACACCAAATAAACTCAACAAAAACTCTAATTCCCCCTAACATTACCAGATGATAAAACCGTCTAAAAATGTTCTTTTTTTTTGAAGCTGCAAATTTAGCCTTTTAAAACAGATTGCACTACAAGCGAAGCGCTTTTTTTCTAATTTAAATCAACCTTAGAAAATAACAGTTCTTATATTTTTCATAAATTCTACTAAACCCATAGGATTATTATAAAATATTTGTATTTTTGCCAAAAAAACTAGGTTATGAATATCGAAATAGGCTTTGTTGTTGCCGGATTAGTAGTAGGTTTTGTAGTGGGAATGACAGGCGTAGGTGGAGGATCCTTAATGACTCCTATTTTATTATGGTTTGGAATCCCTCCAACAACAGCAGTTGGAACCGACTTACTATATGCAGCATTTACTAAAATTGGAGGCGTTTTTGTACACCACAAAAAAAACAACATCAACTGGAACATTACAGGATGGCTTTCACTAGGAAGCGTTCCGGCAGCCTTACTAACCTTATGGATATTAGAAAGCATCAAAACCGACATATCACATATTAACACTATTATAAAATACAGTTTGGGTTGGGCATTACTTTTTACCTCAGTTGCTGTTTTATTTAAAAAAAAGCTACTTGTTCTTTCACAAAAACATGCCGGTGATAAATTTCACACTGAAAGCAAAACTCAAAATATACTCACCATTGCTATAGGTGTAATGCTTGGTGCAACGGTAACATTAACATCTATTGGAGCTGGTGCATTAGGTACGGTAACTTTATTTTTCTTGTACCCTCTTTTACCAACACCAAAATTAGTTGGTACCGAAATTGCACACGCAGTACCTTTAACTCTCGTTGCTGGATTAGGACATGCTTCAATGGGCAATTTAGACCTAACTTTACTAAGTCAATTACTAATGGGGTCTCTTCCTGGAATTTTTATCGGAAGTATGCTAAGCGGCAAAGTACCCGATTTAATACTTAGAAATGCTATTGCTATAATGCTCTTTTTTGTGGGATACAAATTGGTATTTATATAACAAATAACACCCATTTCAAACTAAAATGAAATGGGTGTATTTTATTTTATGTTAATTGAATAATGAAATAAATTAAAAAGCAATATCAGCCAAACTATTATTTTCCAAAATCTTCAAGGTATTATCTCGTACCTCGGTCATTAACTTTCTAACCGCACAAGTTGCTTCATCCGTACAATCGTCGCAAGGTTCATAGAAGTTATGACTGGCACAAGGCAATAAGGCAATAGGCCCTTCAAGAATACGATATACTTTAGCCATATTAATTTCTTTAGGCTCTTTAATTAGATAATAGCCACCTCCTTTTCCTTTTTTGGCACCTAAAAAACCAGAATGACGCAAAAGCAACAAAATACTTTCCAAAAACTTTATCGAAATATTTTCAGACTTTGCAATATCTGCAATAGCAACAGGCGTTTGATCTTCCTGGCGCGCCAAAAAGGTCAAAGCTTTAATTCCGTATTTTGTTTTCTTTGAAAGCACTTTTAATGATTTTAAGTTTTATAGATAAGAATTGAGATTTAAAGTATACAAACAATCTATATTCTTCATTTATAACAAAAATATGTTTTTTGAATCAATAAACATAAAAAAACGATTTTTGATTTACAGAAAATCTGAAATCAAAAATCGTTACTATTAAATCTTGAATTACTAAGAAAGCGCTTGCTCTAAATCAGCAATAACATCTTTTACGGTTTCTAAACCAACAGAAACACGTACTAAACCTTCGGTAATTCCAACAGCTAATTTTTCTTCCGTTGACAATTTACTATGCGTTGTTGAAGCGGGATGCGTCACAATAGTTTTAGCATCTCCAATATTTGCAGAAAGCGAACATAATTTGATTTTATCTAAAAATGCTCTACCAGCATCAATTCCTCCTTTGATTTCAAAAGCAATAATATTTCCTCCTAAAAGCATTTGCTTCTTAGCGATTTCATACTTAGGGTGCGATTTCAAAAAAGGATATTTCACACTATTTACATTAGGATGCGCTTCTAAAAACTCAGCCACTTTCATTGCATTTTCACAATGTCTTTCTACACGAAGTGACAAAGTCTCAATACTTTTAGACAAAACCCAGGCATTAAACGGCGACATTGCGGGACCTGTATTTCTGGAGAAAAGATAAATCTGACGAATCAAATCGGCGTTACCAACAGCTACTCCACCTAAAACACGCCCTTGACCATCCATTAATTTGGTAGCCGAATGAATCACAATATGTGCTCCGTACTTAATTGGTTGCTGAATGTATGGTGTTGCAAAACAGTTGTCAATTATTAAAATCAGATTGTGCTTTTTAGCAATTTGTCCTAACAATTCTAAATCAACCACATCCACACCAGGATTTGTTGGTGTTTCAGCATATAAAATCTTAGTGTTTGGCTTAATAAAACTTTCGATTGTTTCCGGCTGATTGATATCAAAATAAGAAGTGGTAATATTCCATTTTGGGAAATACGTCATGAACAATGCATGCGTAGAACCAAAAACACTTCCCGCCGAAACAATATGATCACCTGAACTCAATAAAGCCGCAAAAGTTGAATAAATAGCTGCCATTCCCGTTGCAAAAGCATAACCAGCCTCGGCGCCTTCCATAGCACAAACTTTATCCACAAACTCAGTCGTGTTTGGGTTAGAAAAACGGCTGTAAATATTACGCTCTTTTTCTTCTGTAAAAGAAGCTCTCATATCCTCAGCATCTTCAAATACAAAACTTGAAGATAAAAACAAAGGCGTTGAGTGTTCCTGATACTGTGTTCTATCAATATGTGTTCTTATGGCTTGAGTTTCAAAACCAAATTCTTGTTCGTCCATCTTTTTTTATTTTCCTCTCCCCGACCCTCTCCAAAGGAGAGGGAGCCGAAACTGGAGAATTGTTATTAATATTTAATTAAGCAAAAATATTTCTATTTATTTATTGCTAGTTCCCCCTTCGGGAGTTAGGGGGATTCCATTCAAAATCACTTTGTAATGGATTGTTGCAGTAGGTTCTACCGTTTTAGAAACCGAACAATATTTTTCGAATGACAATTGCGCTGCTTTAGCCGCTTTGTCTTCTTTGATATTTCCTTCCAAAGAAAAAACTACATGAATATCTTTGAATGGTTTTGCTTCTCCTACTTGTACACGCTCTCCCTCAACCTCAGCTTTGAAAGAAGTAATTTCCTGGCGTTGCTTTTTCAGAATCGAAATCATATCAATTCCGCTACATCCTGCCACTCCCATCAATACCAATTCCATAGGACTTGGTCCCATATCATTTCCTCCAAAATCCGGACGTGCATCTACATTTACTATATGTCCACGTTCATTTTTCAATTGAAAGTGGAAGTTTTCGTTTACTCTGTCTAATGTTATTTTCATGTTTTATTTTTTTAATCTGTAATCTAAAATCACTATCCTTTATCCGATAACCTCAAAATATCTCCAAAAACACCTCTTGCCGTTACTGCCGAACCTGCTCCTGCACCTTGAACAACAATTGGTCTATCTCCGTAAGATTCTGTATAAATTTCAAAGAAAGAATCTGAACCCTTTAATCCGCCCAAAGCAGTATCTGAAGGAACAGAAACTAATTTTACTTCTAAAATTCCTTTGTCATTTTGTAAATCACCAGACAATTCCCCAATGTAACGCAACACGTGATTTGGCTCTTGTTCTGCTTTTATTTTATTGTAAACAGGATCAAATTCTTTTAATTTTGTCAAGAAATCAGCCACGTTACCCTCACGTAAATCTTCTGGAATTAAATTCTGAATAACAACTTCTTCAAATTCATTTTGCAGATCTAATTCTCTGGCCAAAATCAATAATTTTCTACCTACATCATTTCCACATAAATCCTCTCTTGGATCCGGTTCCGTAAATCCACTATCAATGGCTTCTTTCAAAATATCACTAAAAGGAACATCTTTAGCAGAAAAATTATTAAATAAATAACTCAATGTCCCAGAGAAAACCCCTTTTATTTTAGTGATATTTTCACCAGAAAGATGTAATAGCTTAATGGTATCTATTAATGGTAATCCAGCACCAACATTGGTTTCATATAAATAATTCTTTTGATTATCAGCCAATACTTTTCGCAATTCCTTATAAAAACCATAGCTTAAAGTATTCGCTACTTTATTAGACGAAACCAAATCAAAACCATTTTCTACCAAAGGAATATAATTCTCTACAAATGCAGCACTCGCTGTATTATCAATCGCAATTAAATTCTCCATATTATGCTCATTGGCGTAAGCAATAACATCATTAATAGTATAAGAGAAACCGTTGGTTTGTATTTCATTACTCCAATTTGGCGTCACTCCGTCTTTATTCAACAAAACGCTTTTTGAATTCGCAATAGCAAAAACATTCAGTTTGATATCTTTTCGATTCTCAATAGCAACCGCTGATTCTAAAATTTGATTAATCAAAGTTCCTCCCACTAATCCATGACCAAAAACGGCAATATTAATTTTCTTAGCCACTCCAAAAATCTCTCCGTGAATTACGTTTAACGCTTTATTCAGTTCTGATTTTTTAACTACTAAACTCACATTTTTACCTGTAACCGTATTATTGAATAAAATAGGCACAATTTTATTGCGAATCAAAGCCGTGTAAGGTTTATGAAACGTACTCAAATCTTGTCCAATAATAGAAATTACCGAAACATCATCCGTAACTGAAATTTTATTAACATCCTTAGAATAGAAATCATTTTCAAATTCTTTTTCCAATTCAATCATTGCTTTAGTAGCTTCGCTAGAATTCACAACCAGACCAATTCCTCTTTCTGAAGAACCTTGAGAAATAATACTCACACTAATATCATTGTCTCCCATTACTCTAAAAATACGAGCATCAACTCCTGTTTTTCCAAGTAATCCGCGACCTTCTAAGTTTACCAAAGCTACGTTTTCTAAAACCGAAAGCGTTTTAATTCCTTCTTGATTTGACTTAGAGGTTATAAGTGTTCCTTTATTTTCGTTATTAAACGTATTCAAAATACGCAAAGGAATATTTTTTTCTAATAATGGAATTATCGTTTTGGCGTGCAAAATATTAGCACCAAAATTAGCCATCTCATTCGCTTCATTATACGACAAATGCTCGATTTTTTTAGCATCCAGAACCATCTCAGGATTGGCAGTATATATTCCGTCAACATGAGTGTAATTTTGTAATTCTTCGGCATTGATGTAATTAGCAATCAATGAAGCCGTATAATTACTTCCATTTCTACCTAAAGTAGTGGTTTCATTTTTGGAATTTGAACCAATAAAACCGGTAACAACCAAAACAGCATCTTTATTTTCTTTGAAAAATTGAATTACATTTTTCTTAGAAACTGCTTCTAAAGGTTGCGCATCACCAAAATTAGAATCGGTTATAATTAATTCTCTGGTATCAGCAAGTTTAGCAGGAATCCCTTTTTGATTCAACAAAAACACTAACAATTTAGCCGAAAGCAATTCGCCTTGAGCTAAAATTTGATCTTGAATCTTAGCACTAAAATCGCCAATCAAACTCACCCCTTCAAACAGTTTATCCAACTTAGCAAACTCCTGAGAGAAATCAACCGCATCAAAACCATCTTTTTGATAAGTTTTAAAACTTTCTAACAAAGGCTTGTAATTTCCATTTTTGGCAGCAATCATAAGAATATCATCCAACTCATCTGTTGCATTTCCTCTTGCAGAAACTACAATTGCAATTTTTTCTTCTTGCTTTATTTTACCAACAATAATATCTAAAACTTTGTTGATACCTTCGCCGTTGGCTAAAGATTTACCGCCGAATTTTACTACTTTCATCTGTTTTTTATTTTTAAAAACAACCTCTAACAAATTGTCTAGTTGTTCATATTCCATCAAAAAGGCATCGTGCCCGTGTTGAGAATCAATCTCACTATAGAATACATTATTTTTAAATTTTTTAATCTCATTGTAGGTCTCTCTATTCTCTTTTGCTGTAAAAAACAAATCCGAATTAATCCCTACAATGTATATATTAGCTTCCACTTTTGAAATAACGGCTTCTAATGACTCTCTATTGCGAGTAATATCAATGGTTTTCAACAATTGATTCATCATTTTATAAGCCGAAAGCTGGAATCTTTTTTCTAATTTTTCACCATGATAATTCAACCAACTTTCCACTTGGAAGGTTTCCAGTTTTTCAGTAGTATTTCTATTGAATTTTTCTTTAAAAGATTCTGGCGTTCTATAACATAACATGGCATGAATACGAGCATCTTCAATTGGTTTTTTAGAATTGTTAAGGATTTTTTCTTGTAAATAACAATTCGCAATTAACCAATCTGTCGATTTCCAATCGGTTGCGATAGGAATAAAGTTTTGTGCTAATTTAGGTTCCAAAGCCAAAATTTCCCAAGCAATTCCTCCTCCTACAGAACCGCCAATAAGCGCAAACAAATTATCAATTTTTAAAATACGAAGTCCCTCGATAAAAATTCGAGCAATATCCCTAGCCATAAAATCATGATAATTTTCAATGATATCAGAGTTAAATCCATTTCCTGGCACATCAAAAGCAACAATAGTGTATTTTCTAATATCAATGGTTTTATCAATTCCTACCAAATCATTCCACCAACCCGTTTCACCAATAACCTGTGAATTCCCAGTTAAAGCATGATTGATTAAAATAATAGGTGCTGTATGTAAAGGTGCACCAAAAACCTGATACGAAAGATTCAGATACGAATATTTCGCACCGTTTTCGGTAACAAAATTAGATATGGTAAGATGTAATGGTTTATTTTCCAATTTCAAATCTTTAAATAGGATTGATGATGGAAACATTAAAAAGAAAGCTCAAATAAACTAGAAGAATTTGCGTTGTTATCTTTCCACAGCTTGTGGTAGAATGCAGCACCTTCTTCGATGAATCGAAGGGTTGCTAAGGCATCATCGGGTCTAATCCCTCGTCCTTTCTTTATAACATTTCAATACGTTTATGAACTTAAAGCCACAAAGTAACTACTATTTTTTCAAACAAACAAATTTTGCTGATTTAGTTTTAAACCAGCCACTATAAAACAAACAAACGCAAGTCATCACTGAACACAAAATCCAGAAATCACCTGCGTTTGAAGCCTATATTTACAAAACGATATTTAGATAAACAGTGTTTCATTTTCTTTAGAATACATCAAAAACGTTAATGAATTAGATGCCTTTTTTTGATCTTTAATATCAGCATCCGCGTTAATACCAAATCTTGTGTTTGTTAACTCTATCCTACCTTCTTTTTCAGTATTGTTATTAGTCCTTATTTCTCTAATAAAGTCTAATGCTCTAGTGATCATTCTCCTTGTGTTCATGATGTTTAAATTTAATTTATTTGACTTATTCTTGTTTGTTATTTATTTTATTCTAAAATTTTTATTCTAAATAAAAAAACCCTTTTGGTTCGTGTACCAAAAGGGCTTATATAATTATAAACGATACTTTTGGATATCAACAGACTAGCATCTGTGCGCAAAGCACAGTTACCGAGAATTGTTTGTTTTTCTTATTGTTAATACTAACCATTGTTTCTATTTTTTAAATTTTATTATTTGTTTTAACAAAAAAGCCTCCTAAATTACTTAGGAGGCTTTTGCTATATATTTTAATCTTACTTTGAATAAAAAATTAAGCTATCGCACTCCTGCAGATTTCTTTAGATTGAACCATCGATTTTTTACAAATAATAAAATTCATTTTCCTTTTTATTTAGTGTGACAAAGATATAAATTATTCTTTACCACACATTCTTTTTTTCTGTTTTTTTTTCACTCAACAATACTAATTAACAGACAATTATACTTTTTTAACAAATCATATAAAAAACAAATCAAACAAGAGTCTTTTTCTCAGTAAATCCATAATGAATTTAACTTTATTCCACCCCTATGATTTGATATTCCAAAGATACTATCTAAATTCACATTTATTGTTAAGCTAACTTTAAATTAGATATTACAAATTGTTAAATACAGCTTCTAAATCCGCTTTTAAATCTTCAACGTTTTCTAAACCTACGGAAATACGAATTAAATCTTTAGAAACTCCCGAACTCAGCTGTTGCTCCTCTGTCAATTGTTGATGCGTAGTACTTGACGGATGAATGATTAATGATTTTGTATCTCCAATATTAGCCAACAATGAAAACAACTTGGTCTCATCAGCCACTTTTTTAGCAGCATCGAAACCACCTTTTAAACCAAAAGTCACTAAACCGTTTTGACCTTTCGGCAAATACTCTTGTGCTAAATTATAATACTTGCTAGATTTCAGCCCTGGGTAATTTACCCAAGCCACTTGCTCCTGATTTTCTAACCATTGCGCTAATGCCAGGCCATTTTCACTATGTCTTTGCACTCGAACCGACAAAGTCTCTAATCCTTGTATAATTTGAAAAGCATTAAACGGACTCAATGCCGCACCATAATCACGTAAACCTTCAATCCTTGCCTTAGCAATAAAAGCCGCCGCTCCTAAAGCCTCGTGATACACCAAACCATGGTATCCTGAATTTGGTTCCGTAAACTCTGGAAAACGACCACTACTCCAATCAAAAGTTCCGGCATCAATAATAGCTCCTCCTAACGAAGTTCCATTACCCGCTATGTATTTTGTTAAAGAATGAATTACAATATTAGCACCATGAGCAATTGGATTTAACAAATATGGAGATGCCACCGTATTATCTACCACAAATGGTACTTTTAGTTTTTTAGCTACTACTGCGATAGACTTCAAATCTAAAACATCCAACTTTGGGTTCCCTAAGCTTTCCACAAAAATTACTTTCGTATTCTCATTTGCAGCTTTTTCAAAATTAGCCGCATCCGATGGATCGACAAATGTGGTTGTAATTCCTAATCTTGGCAAAGTGGAACTAAACAAATTAAATGTTCCACCATACAAACTGTTTGAAGCCACAATATGATCTCCGGTTTTTAACATCGTCAACAAAGCGGTTGTAATTGCCGCAGTTCCCGAAGCAGTAACCACAGCTGCAATTCCTCCTTCAAGAGCCGCCAGACGTTGCTCCAGTACATCATTCGTTGGATTATTTAAACGCGTATAAATATAACCTGCTTCTGCTAATCCAAATAAATTAGCGGCATGTTCCGAATTATTAAACACATAGGAAGAGGTTTGATAAATTGGAACCGCTCTAGTTCCAGCATGTTTAGTTACGTCGTGTCCTGCATGCAATGCATTAGTTTCAAATTTTAAAGTACTCATGTTATTCTTTTTTAGTGTTAGTAATAATTATCATTTAAAAAAAAAGCCTCCCAGTTAATCGGGAGGCTTTGCTATAGTAATATATTTTAAGTTTAAGCAATAGTGTACCCGCAGAAAAATTTCTGTTTGCACATACACATTGTAGACTTATTGATTGTTTCCATTTTCTTAATTTTCGAATTCGAATTTCTTAACTTATTTTCAATTATGCAAATGTTTAATTTTAAATTAACATTTGTTCATCGTCTATTTATACCTTTTTAATCTATAAGATAGATGTTCTACTTTTTAAATTAAAAAAAAATTAGTTAAGATTCATTTACAATTCGAAAATGGTTTCATACCTTTGCACCTCAAAATACAAGAGGAAAAATTTGAACTGATTGCAACCTCTTCATAATGAACCTAGTTGATTATGAGTACTGAACATTTTCAGTAGAAAAAAAATGCTAAAGCAGAAACCCTCCTTTAGTCCTTTTTTGCAATTATTTTTTCCTCGCTTAATATTTAAAAAAATATATTATGGCTTATTTATTTACGTCAGAATCTGTGAGTGAAGGACATCCAGACAAAATTGCGGATCAAATTTCAGATGCATTAATTGACAATTTCCTGGCATTTGATGCTGATTCTAAGGTAGCATGCGAAACTTTAGTAACAACAGGTCAGGTAATCTTAGCTGGAGAAGTAAAATCAAATACTTATTTAGATGTACAACAAATTGCTCGTGATGTAATCAAAAAAATTGGATACACTAAAAGCGAATATATGTTTGAAGCGAATTCTTGTGGAATTCTTTCAGCTATTCATGAACAATCAGCAGACATCAATCAGGGTGTTGACAGAAAAAACCCTGAAGAACAAGGTGCTGGTGACCAAGGAATGATGTTTGGTTATGCTACTAACGAAACAGCAAACTACATGCCTCTTGCATTAGATTTATCACACAGCTTATTGAAAGAATTAGCAGAATTAAGACGTGAAAATAACGAAATCACTTATTTACGTCCAGATGCTAAAGCTCAAGTAACTTTAGAGTATAGTGACGACAACACACCTGTGCGTATAGATGCTATTGTAATTTCAACGCAACACGATGATTTTGACGAAGAAGCAACAATGCTTGCTAAAATCAAGAAAGATATTATCGAGATTTTGATTCCAAGAATCATAGCTAAAAATCCAGAACACGCTCATTTATTTAATGACAAAATCAACTACCATATTAACCCGACAGGAAAATTCGTTATTGGAGGACCTCACGGAGATACTGGTTTAACAGGAAGAAAAATTATCGTTGACACTTACGGTGGTAAAGGAGCTCATGGTGGTGGTGCTTTTTCTGGAAAAGACCCAAGTAAAGTAGACCGTAGTGCCGCTTATGCAACTCGTCATATTGCTAAAAATTTAGTTGCAGCTGGGGTTGCTGACGAAATTTTAGTTCAGGTATCTTATGCAATTGGAGTTGCTGAACCAATGGGTATCTTTATTGACACTTACGGAACCTCTAAAGTAAATTTAACCAATGGTGAAATTGCTAAAAAAGTAGAAGCTATTTTTGATATGCGTCCTTACTTTATCGAGCAACGTTTAAAATTAAGAAACCCTATCTACAGCGAAACAGCAGCTTACGGACATATGGGACGTACTCCCGAAGTAGTAACTAAAACTTTCTCTGCTCCTGGAGGAGAAGAAAAAACAGTAACTGTAGAATTATTTACATGGGAGAAATTAGATTATGTAGACCAAATTAAAACTGCATTTGGACTATAGTCCATTTATATCTTTACAAAACTAAAGTCATTCGTTTTTATGAGTGGCTTTTTTTATTGTAAAAACCAAAACAACCAAGTGAAATAAAGTTCTAAATCAATCTAATTTCCCACAACAAAGACTATTTTTTTTGCTATTTTTACAAAAAAGTAAAATACAAATTATAAAACGCTAACAACATAATGCACATAGCAGTAGCAGGAAATATAGGCTCAGGAAAAACCACTTTAACCGCTTTACTCTCCAAACATTTTAAATGGGAACCTCATTACGAGGATGTAGTAGACAACCCTTATTTAGATGATTTTTACCACCAAATGGAACGCTGGTCTTTTAATCTTCAAATTTATTTTTTGAACAGCCGTTTTCGTCAAGTAATGCAAATTCGCGAAAGCGGAAAAAAAGTAATTCAAGACAGAACCATTTACGAAGATGCTTATATTTTTGCCCCCAATCTTTATGCGATGGGATTGATGACTAATCGTGATTTTCAGAATTATTCGACTCTTTTCGAATTAATGGAATCTACGGTTAAAGCTCCTGACTTATTAATTTACCTCAGAAGTTCCATTCCTAATTTAGTAGGTCAAATTCATAAACGCGGACGCGAATACGAAAACTCCATTTCTATTGATTACCTGAGTCGTTTGAACGAACGTTACGAAGCTTGGATTCACACATACAACAAAGGAAAACTATTAATTATAGATGTCGATAAAATTAACTTTGTTGACAATCCAGAAGACTTAGGAAACATCATTGAACGCATCAATGCCGAATTGAACGGATTATTTTAAATCCAATCCTTCTTATATAAATATACAAAAGCCTCGAGAATTCGAGGCCTTTTTTTTTGTATAGTAGTATAAACAAACTATTTTAAAGCTTCTACCTTAGCTTTAACTAATTCAGACGAACCTTCAAAAATTTGACTTTTTTCTTTTCCATTTTCAATAGTAGTAACAGTCGCTTTTGAATTTCCCTTTTTCTCAATTATTTCGAATTTAACTTCTTTTTTTGACACTTTACTCGTTGCTATAAATTTACCATTGGCATCGTAATGCAACATACACATTTCTTTTTCTTCTGGCGTGCATCCCATCTCATCACACATTTTAGCACATTCCTCTTTGGTCATTTTGGCACAATTTGACATATCACATTTACCCACCATTGCTTCATTGGCATACGATTTCACAGTTGTTGTGCTTGTCATTGTTTGAACTTCAGAAAGATTGCCGTTCCCTAAAATTGGAGCTATCACTAATCCAATTAAGCAAGTTAACTTAATTAAAATATTCATGGAAGGCCCAGAAGTATCTTTAAAAGGATCCCCAACAGTATCACCTGTTACTGCTGCTTTATGTGCATCAGAACCTTTATAGGTCATTTCGCCATTAATCATTACTCCTGCTTCAAAAGATTTTTTTGCATTATCCCAGGCACCTCCCGCATTGTTTTGAAAAACAGCCCAAAGCACTCCGGAAACTGTTACACCAGCCATATAACCTCCAAGCATTTCGGCAATTAGCTGATTATTATCGCCATAGACTAATTTACCTAGTAAAACAATTGCTATTGGAAAACCAATAGTCAAAACCCCTGGCAACATCATTTCGCGCAAAGCAGCTTTGGTAGAAATATCAACACATTTAGCATATTCTGGTTTTGCCGTTCCTTCCATAATTCCAGGAATCTCCTTGAACTGACGACGCACTTCGTACACCATATCCATCGCTGCTTTCCCTACCGAATTCATAGCTAATGCAGAGAAAACTACAGGAATCATTCCGCCCACAAACAACATCGCTAAAACTGGTGCTTTAAAAATATTAATTCCGTCAATTCCTGTAAAAGTGACATAAGCAGCAAATAAAGCTAACGAAGTTAATGCCGCTGAAGCAATAGCAAAACCTTTTCCTGTGGCTGCGGTAGTGTTTCCAACAGAATCTAAAATATCGGTACGGGTACGTACTTCTTTAGGCAATTCACTCATTTCAGCAATTCCTCCTGCGTTGTCAGATATTGGTCCAAAAGCATCAATTGCCAATTGCATGGCTGTAGTAGCCATCATTGCCGAAGCCGATAATGCTACACCGTAAAATCCAGCCAAACTATAGGACACCCAAATAGCCCCTGCAAACAATAAAACCGTTGGAAATGTAGAAACCATTCCGGTTGCCAAACCTGCAATCACGTTGGTCCCAGCACCTGTACTCGATTTTTGCACAATTGCCATTACTGGTTTTGTCCCTAAACCAGTATAGTATTCTGTTACCGAAGAAATTACTCCGCCAACAATCAATCCAACTATTGTAGCATAAAAAACACGCATCGATGAAATTTCCTGGCTTCCTTCTCCAAAAAACTCCATTCTCATGGTTTCTGGCAACAAATATTGTACTAAAAAGAAACAACTCACAGCCGTTAAAACAATAGCGACCCAGTTTCCTTTATTTAATGCTTTTTGCACCTGTGCTTCCTTGGCATTATCATCAGTAATTTTTACTAATAATGTTCCAATAATAGAAAATAGAATTCCAAAACCGGCAATTGACATTGGCAATAAAATTGGACCAATACCTCCAAAAGCATCCTGAATATTTCCTCCCATATCTTTGATAACATAATTACCAAGAACCATAGCAGCTAAAACTGTAGCTACATAAGAACCAAACAAGTCGGCTCCCATTCCGGCAACATCCCCAACATTATCCCCAACATTATCTGCAATAGTTGCTGGATTTCGAGGATCATCTTCTGGAATTCCAGCTTCTACTTTTCCTACTAAATCGGCACCTACATCGGCCGCTTTGGTATAAATACCGCCACCTACGCGGGCAAACAAAGCAATAGACTCTGCACCTAAAGAAAAGCCTGCTAAGGTTTCAAGCACAACTGTCATTTCTTCTGTTGAAGTCCACGAACCATTCATGAAAAAATTATAGAAAAAGATAAAAAAAGAAGTCAAACCCAAAACAGCCAAACCAGCCACTCCTAATCCCATTACTGTTCCACCACCAAAAGAAACCTTTAAAGCTTGTGGCAAACTAGTGCGAGCAGCTTGAGTAGTTCGAACATTGGTTTTAGTCGCGATTTTCATTCCCATATTTCCCGCTAAGGCAGAAAAAAAAGCACCAACTATAAACGCAATTACAATTAACAAATGTGTTTTAACCCCGGGTAAAAAAGTAATCCCCGCTAAAACGATACTGGCAAAAAACACAAAAACTGCCAACAATCGATATTCTGCTTTGAGAAAGGCTAAGGCGCCTTCGTAAATATAATCCGAAATAGCGGCCATTTTACCGTCGCCGGCATCTTGTTTTAAAACCCAAGCTCTTTTTAAAAACATAAAAGCTAGTCCTATTAATGCCATAATCACAGGCACCCAAATCATAATTGTATTCATAAATTCGTTTTTGGTTAAGGTTAATAATCAACAGCATAGAAACGAATTTAAACAAAAAAAGCAATACTCTTATCGAATATTGCTTTTTTTATAAAATATAGGAGGAAAAATTATTTAATACTAAATAAGCCTTCCGGTTTGTTTTCAATTGCATTGAAACGATCTGTACACTCTTTAATGATTGCTTTAGCTTCCGCTAAATCTCCCCAACCTTCTACATCTACCTTTTTATTCTCAAGATCTTTGTACACTTGGAAGAAATGCTCGATTTCTTTTACTAAGTGAGGATTAATATCAGATAAATCATTTAATGAATTCCAAATTGGATCAGAAACAGGCACACAAATAATTTTCTCATCCGGTCCTTTATCATCAGCCATGTGGAAAACACCAATTGGTTTTACTTCCATAACACATCCAGGAAAAGTTGGCTCGTTAACCAAAACTAATACATCCAAAGGATCACCATCTAAAGCCAATGTTTCAGGAATAAATCCGTAATCAGCAGGATACATCATTGAAGAGAATAACATTCTATCAAAACGCATTCTTTTGATTTCGAAATCATATTCATATTTGTTTCTACTTCCTCTTGGAATTTCGATCAAAACATCGAAAGTGTTTATTTTGTCTGCAGTCATTTTATTTATTATCTTAAGTTGAATTTATTTGGGCACAAAAGTAATTTAATTCCTCATTTATAGCAAAACATTTCCATTTAAAAAGAAGAACTAAACTTTTACTGCTTTTTTCGTTATTTTTTAGAAATAGAAACCAAATGAGCCCTTTATAGAAAATTTCTGTGTATCGGGTGTATTCAAATAGTTTCCTCGCCAAGCAAAATCGATTCGGAATACCTTAAATATATTTCCAATTCCCGCACTGTATTCCCAATACACATCTTCTGGTGCCACGTATGTTAATCCCGAAGCATTAATAGCCCTATTAGCATCCGTAATCGTACCATAAACTGCTCTTGCTCCTACAATTTCTCTCCAGTTTAATTTTCGCATAAAGGGAATTCTAGAAAACAAACGTCCCTGAAAATTGTGCTCCCATTGCAAAGTAGCATATTGATCCGTAACGAATTCGTAGAAATTAAGATTACTAAAGGTATTTTCAATAGTAAAATAGGATTGATTCCCAGGAATTACACTCATTAAACCTAACGGTATTGTTCCAAATGTTTTTCCTAATTCTAAGGTAAGATTCGTGCGTCCTAATGGCCCAATAATAATAGGTTGCTTGTAATACAACTGTACTTTATCATAATCAAAATCACTATTAAACATCCCTTTAAATCCATGACTGTAATTAATATAAAAACGACTAAACGGACTATCAACATTACTTCTTTCTACACCAAAACCAATTGTTTTTCTGTTAGGCGTTAGTTCGACCTGAAAATTCACTTCAGATTGCTTCACATCACTTTTGGTCGTTGTATTAGTCGCATCAGTATAATAATCCAAACTAAATGTATCCGATGCCGACTCTAAAGTTCGATATGAAAAACCAGCTTGAAAAGTCAAGTTCTTAACTGGCTCAATTTCTATCGCCAAATTAGATAAATTTATATTGGTCAACTTGCCGTTACTTCCTGTCGAGAAAAGAGAAGAGGAAGCAAAACTTCTGCCCAAAACATCATTTGTTGTAGTTAAGCTGGCGCCAATTTGTTCTACATCCCGCCTATTTCCTCCTGAAATAATAATTCTATTTTTCTTATCCACCATCCATTTCCCAGATAAGCCATATTTGAATTTATTATCATCAAAACCATAAGCAGTATACCCTTGTAATCTCCAAGGATCATTAGGACCAAAATACGTTCTACCTCCAGTACGAATTCGGATTCCTTCCACCTGATTGTATCCAAATGTGGAAAATATAGGGCCATAATCAAAATGTCCAAATTGAATATAACCACTTCCTAGAATAGAAACTAAATTATACAATTGCCTGAATTTTTTAACCGTTTGTAAAGTATCCAGCATTTTATAAACACCTCTTTCGTCTTTATTTAAGTTTTCAAAACGGTTTTCCTCCCAGTATTTGTCTGATTTATTATAAACCTCATTATCAATATAATTGACTTCGTCTTTATAAAAAGAAGCTGGTTTTTCGATATTGAATTGATGATTTTGATATAAAGTGGTACGTTTTCCGTAAACTCCTTTGGATTGTTCTTTTTTATTCAAAGCAAAATCCGACATCATATAATCTCTAGTCAAAAGAAAAACAGAGTCATTTTCTACCTCAAATTCCTGCTCGATATAAATATCTTTTACCCAGTTAATATTAGCGCTTTTGGTCACTGCCATATTAATTTTTTTGATGGCAAAAGTGGTATCGTTCACCCAAAAATCCCCTTTAAAAGTCAGCTCGTTTTTTCGCCTTGGGTAAAACAAAATATTATAACACCATTTTTCACCAATAAAAGCACTGTCTTTCAAAATATAATTGTACACATCAATTCCTGTTTTAGACAATGGACTAGTAAAGCTCTTATCGAAAAAAGTCAAGTGATTGTTGTAAATATCATAATCAGAATACAAATCTTTTACAAAAGACAAAATTTGTTGGTTATCACTAAAGCCCGAATTCTTATTAGCTTTCAGTTTCTCTTTTACTTTATTTAATTTATTACTTCCATAAACATCCGATAAAGACTCATTGATAAAAATAGGCAAATAGGTTTTCCCCGTAACTCTTGATGTATCAATATGTTTAAAAACAAACTCCATTCCTTTAAACAACTTACTTTTCATAAAAGCACTATCAATAGTATTCATATCAAATTCTACTTTTTCGTACTTCTCCATTTGATACTGATCAAATTGATACAAGCCATTTTTTCGCTTTCTTTCCCAAATTTTTCTAAGGATATCTAATGCCGGATTGTTCTTTTTAGAAGTTTTACCGGTATAAATAACTACTTCTTTTAACTCTTCAGCATCTTTCAACAAGACTTTAAAATTATAATTCACCGCTTTATCTAAAGTAATTTCTCTATCCGAAAAACCTACTGAAGTAACCACCAATGTATTGTATGTTTTAGGCGATTCAATATAAAAACGTCCGTCTTCATTAGACATCACCCCTACATTAGAGCCTTTTAAAACAATATTTGCAAATGGAATCGGCTGATTAGATTTATCAACCACCATACCGCTCACTTTTGTTTGAGCAAAAATTGTTGAAAAAACAGACAATATAAAAACCAAAACTAGAAATAGGTATTTCTTATTCATATATGTTGACATTTATTGCTTCTCTTTTAGATCATTTAAGATACGCTATTTGATTATAAAGACAGTATCTGACTCATTCAAACATTTATTTTAAAAAAAAAGCTTCATCAAACTAACGTAAGATGAAGCCTTAATAGTATTTGCTATGTATTATTTATACATTACTTTCTTTACTGCCTTAACAACATCAGTTGCATTAGGCAACCAATCTTTCAACAATACTGGAGAGTAAGGTGCTGGAGTATCCGCAGTTGTAATTCTTTGAATTGGTGCATCTAGATAATCAAAAGCCTGTTCTTGAACAATATAAGTAATCTCAGAAGAAATACTTGCAAATGGCCATGCTTCTTCAAGAATTACCAAACGGTTTGTTTTCTTAACCGATTTTAAAATAGCTTCATTATCCATTGGACGAACCGTTCTTAAATCGATAATCTCACAAGAAATTCCTTCTTTAGCTAATTCATCAGCAGCAATAAAAGCTTCTTTGATAATTTTACCAAAAGAAACAATTGTAACATCCGTTCCTTCTCTTTTTACATCAGCAACCCCAATTGGAATTACATATTCACCCTCTGGCACTTCACCTTTATCACCATACATTTGCTCAGATTCCATGAAAATAACTGGATCATTATCACGAATAGCAGCTTTTAAAAGCCCTTTAGCATCGTAAGGAGTTGATGGAACAATTACTTTAAGCCCTGGCGTATTAGCGAACCAGTTTTCTAAAGCCTGAGAGTGAGTAGCTCCTAATTGCCCTGCAGAAGCAGTTGGCCCACGAAAAACAATCGGCACATCAAATTGTCCTCCTGTCATTTGACGCATCTTAGCAGCATTATTAATAATTTGATCAATACCTACCAAACAAAAGTTGAAAGTCATATATTCTACAATAGGACGACAACCGTTCATTGCACTTCCTACTGCAATTCCTGTAAATCCTAACTCAGCAATTGGAGTATCAATTACTCTTTTTTCGCCAAATTCAGCAAGCATTCCTTTTGAAGCTTTGTATGCTCCATTATACTCTGCAACTTCTTCTCCCATTAAATATATGGATTCATCGTGACGCATTTCTTCGCTCATCGCTTCGCAAATGGCCTCTCTAAATTGTATTGTTCTCATATTAATTTTGTATGTTGAATTTTCTGAAGAGCAAAAATAAATATTTTAAACCATTTAAAACACAAATTAACTTAAATAATCCGTCCTAAAATCTAACATCTTATAATAGGTATGTGAATATCTCTTATTTATCTTGCTATTTTACACTTATAAAAACAATAAAAAATGCAAGCTAAAAACCCGAAGTAGTTATTGATACCCAATTATTCGAAATATTATTCTAATTTTGTAACTCAATCTACGAAATTTATAAAATATCCAAACATGAAAATACTAGTTTGCATCAGTCATGTTCCTGATACTACCTCAAAAATCAATTTTACTAACGGCGACACCGAATTTGACACTAATGGTATACAATATGTAATCAATCCTAATGATGAATTTGGATTAACTCGTGCTATCTGGTTCCAAGAACAACAAGGAGCTACGGTTACCGTTGTCAATGTTGGTGGACCAGAGACCGAACCTACATTAAGAAAAGCTTTAGCAATTGGAGCTAATGAAGCTATTCGTATCAATGCTACTCCTACCGATGGTTTTTTTGTTGCTAAACAGCTAGCCGAAGTCATTAAAAATGGTGCTTACGATTTAGTTATTGCTGGAAAAGAGTCTTTAGATTATAATGGAGGAATGGTTCCAGGAATGATTGCTGGTATTTTAGAATATAATTTTCTAAATGCTTGTATCAACATTACAGTTGACGGTACAAACGTAACAGCAGTTCGCGAAATTGATGGAGGAAAAGAAACTGTTTCAACTTCATTGCCTTTAATCATTGGTGGACAAAAAGGAATTGTAGAAGAAAAAGATTTACGTATTCCAAACATGAGAGGCATCATGACTGCCAGAACAAAACCACTAAATATTGTAGAACCAACTGATGCAGCAGCAAACACTAAAGCAGTGAAATTTGAAAAACCTGCACCAAAATCAGCAGTAAAAATGGTTTCACCAGACAATTTAGACGAATTAATAGACTTATTACACAACGAAGCGAAGGTCATCTAGTGATCAGTTTTTAGTATTCAGTTCAAAAAATCTGAAATCTAAAATCGTTAATCTAAAATCTAAAATCATCATGTCAATATTAATATACGCAGAATCTGCAGAAGGAAAATTTAAAAAAGTAGCTTTCGAAATCGCTTCATATGCCAAAAAAGTGGCTGAAACATTAGGAACTACTGTAACTGCCTTAACCATTAATACAGAAAACGTTTCTGAATTATCAAAATACGGAGTTGATAAAGTCCTAAAAATTAACAACGACAAACTAGCTGGATTCAACGCTAAAGCTTATGCTGACGTTATCAAACAAGCGGCTCAACAAGAAAACACCAAACTAGTTATTTTGTCTTCTAGCACTGACAGCATTTACTTATCATCATTAGTTGCGGTAAATTTAGAAGCTGGATTTGCATCAAATGTAGTGGGATTACCTGTTAGCACTACTCCTTTTCAAGTAAAAAGAAATGCTTTTTCTAATAAAGCATTCAACATAACCGAAATCAATACCGATGTAAAAGTTATTGGTTTAGCTAAAAACTCTTATGGTCTTTTCGAAAATACTTCAAGTTTAACAGAAGAAGCTTTTAACCCAAGTATTAGCGACAATGATTTCGGAATTAAAGTAGAATCAGTAGAAAAAACATCAGGAAAAGTTTCTATAGCCGATGCCGATATTGTCGTTTCTGGTGGACGCGGATTAAAAGGTCCTGAAAACTGGGGGTTAATCGAAGATTTAGCCGCAATTCTTGGTGCTGCAACTGCTTGTTCAAAACCCGTTTCCGATTTAGGTTGGAGACCACACGGAGAACACGTAGGACAAACCGGAAAACCTGTTGCTACCAACCTTTATATTGCAATTGGAATTTCTGGAGCAATCCAACACATTGCCGGAATTAATGCTTCTAAAGTAAAAGTAGTTATCAACATTGACCCTGAAGCGCCTTTCTTTAAAGTTGCCGATTATGGAATTGTAGGTGATGCTTTTGATGTTGTTCCTAGATTAATTGAAAAACTAAAAGCATTTAAGGCGCAAAACGCATAATTTAATTAGCTTACAAAATATCTGTCCAATAAAATAAGATAATCGTATCTTTGCTTATTGGCAGATTTTTTAATTAATATTGCATCCTAAAATTTAGTCCAACAGAATTCAAAAAATAAAAAACCTACATTTTCATTTCAACAATTATGAGCTTAGTCAAATTATCCATAAAAGGAATTTCATACAGCCAAACACAAAATGGAGCCTATGCTTTGATTTTGAATGAAGTAGACGGCGAAAGAAAACTACCTATAGTCATAGGTGCTTTCGAAGCCCAATCCATCGCTATTGCTTTAGAAAAAGAAATAAAACCACCACGCCCGCTTACCCATGATTTGTTTAAAAATTTTGCCGAGCGTTTTGACATTGTAGTAAAACAAGTTATTATTCATAAATTGGTTGACGGTGTCTTTTACTCCAGTATTATTTGCGAGAGAGATAAAATCGAAGAAATAATAGACGCCAGAACATCCGACGCTATTGCATTAGCCTTGCGTTTCAACGCACCTATTTTTACGTACAAAAACATCCTTGATAAAGCAGGAATTTATCTAAAAACAAATCCTTCTGAAGCCGATAAAGAAAACCAAGTAATGGATGATGTAATTTCAAATCCAGAATCTTTTTCTACAGAAGCCGAAAGTGGAAGAGCTTACATCAAATACAGCTTACAAGAATTAAACGATTTATTAATTCAGGCTGTAGAACAGGAAGATTACGAAAAAGCAGCAAAAATAAGAGACGAAATTTCAAAAAGAGAATCATAATTGGTTAATTGTAGATTTGTTTATTCACATAATCGATTAAACAATTTACCGAATAACCGAATAACCGAATAAACAGTTATGAAGCAATATTTAGATTTAGTTAAACATGTGATGAAAAATGGCTGCCAAAAAGGCGACCGAACAGGAACGGGAACTAAAAGTGTTTTTGGATACCAAATGCGCTTTGATTTAAGCAAAGGTTTTCCGATGGTTACCACAAAAAAATTACATCTTAAATCAATAATCTACGAATTGCTTTGGTTTCTAAAAGGAGAGACAAATATTGGCTACCTTAAAGAACATGGAGTTAAAATTTGGGATGCCTGGGCTGACCAAAATGGAGACCTAGGTCCTGTTTATGGACACCAATGGCGTAACTGGAACAGTGAAGAAATAGACCAAATATCAGATTTAATTCAAGAATTAAAAACCAACCCTAACAGCAGACGCATGCTAGTTTCTGCCTGGAATCCATCAGTTTTACCTGATACCACAAAATCATTCGAAGAAAACGTTGCCAATAACAAAGCAGCTTTACCGCCTTGTCATGCTTTCTTTCAATTTTATGTTGCCGACGGAAAATTATCATGTCAACTCTACCAAAGAAGTGCTGATATCTTTTTAGGTGTTCCTTTCAACATTGCTTCCTATGCACTATTAACAATGATGATTGCACAAGTATGCGACCTAGAAGCAGGAGAATTTATCCATACTTTTGGAGATGCACACATTTATAACAATCATTTTGAACAATTAGAACTGCAATTATCGCGCGAACCAAAACCATTACCAAAAATGATTTTAAATCCAGCGATAAAAAACATCTTTGATTTTGATTATAACGATTTCACTCTCGTAGGTTATGAACCACACGAGACCATTAAAGGAAACGTTGCCGTTTAAAATAAAAAAGCGTTTTAGACTAAACCTCTAAAACGCTATTTTCTGTTCCTGCAAATTCATTCCATTTAAAAGCATCTGCCTCACTCTCGTTGATATATTCACCATCAACCAGGTATTTAAATTCGTAAGCGGCATCTTTATCTAAATCAAAAGCCCCCTTAAAAGTACCATTTTTTAATTTACTCAAAGCTCCTTCTTCAGGATTCCAATTGTTAAAATCTCCAACAACTGAAGCTTGAGTTGCTTCTTTAGCTTCGATAGAAAATGTAACTTTACAAACTGGCTTTGACTTTATAAATTGTTTCTTAATTGACATAACTGATTCATTTTTAGAATTATGAAACAAAGTAAATGATTTTAATTGAAGTAGAAATACCCCAAAGTAACTTTTAGGATAATGCTTAATAAAATGTTAAAATCTAGATGAATTGTCAAATATAAAAGGATTAATTTTTAAATAAACAAAAAAGCAAAGAGCTAAAATTTAAATATTCTCTAGCACTAATAGCCATTTCGAAATTAAATTTTATCTTTATAAACAAAAAAAATAACCTATGAAATCCGAACAACATGAATTATACGAATATGCCAGAAAACGTATAAAACAAAAAAAAAGGGTTTATTTTCATTTTGTTTTATTATTCTTAGCTAGCTTATTCTTATTTGTTTCAACCAAAGTTTTCAACTTCAACCAAGATGCAAATTGGCACATTTGGGCCATTACTTTTTGGTTATTTTTATTTATTTTACATTTTATAAAAGTTTTCATTACCGATCGTTTTATGAATAAAAATTGGGAAAGAGAACAAATTGACCGATTAGTAGCACTACAAGAGAAAAAAATAGCTGAATTAAACAGCCAAATCAACGAAGAACCTTCTACAAAATAAATACAAATGATTATAATGATTGCTGCTGCCGCAGAAAACAGAGCTCTTGGAAAAGATAACCAATTGGTTTGGCATTTACCCAATGATTTTAAACGTTTTAAAACCTTAACTACGGCTCATCATATCATTATGGGAAGAAAAACTTTTGAAAGTTTCCCTAAACCATTACCCAATCGCACCCACATTATTATTACCCGTCAAAAAGATTACAAAGCAGAAGGTTGTATTGTAGTAGACAGCATTGAAAAAGCAATAGAAAAATGTCCTAAAAACGAAAACGCTTTTATTATTGGCGGAGGTGAAATATACCAATTAGCAATGCCTTATGCTGATAAAATTGAGCTTACAGTAGTACATCATACTTTTGAAGCTGATGCCTTTTTTCCTAAAATAGATTTAGAAAACTGGGAATTAATTAGTAGTAGTTTTCAAAGTAAAGATGAGAAACATAAATACGATTACAGTTTTGATACGTATATTAAAAAACAAAAAACACCTCAATAAAAATGAGGTGTTTTTTTTGATTTCTATATCACAATGATGATAATGAATTGTGTTCTAACCTTGAAAAATAATTTGACATAACAATACCAAATTCGCAAATAACAAACTCAATCCCGAAACAAGAATGATTTTATTTGCGATTTTTCGAGAAAACATCTCAAAAAAGCCTTTAATACCAAATACCACGAAGATACTAAAGGAAATAAAAATTAAAATTTCCAAAAAAAAATTTAATCCTAAGAACGTATTTTGCGCTTTTAACCTAGTACCACTCTTAATAAAAGCAGCACCGTCAAAATAAATAACAAGAATAAATGATATTGCCAACGCAAAAGACAACCATTTAAGCTGAAGCATCCATTCTTTATTCATCATTGTTAAGAAATTCATTACGTAAAATTCGATATTTCATTTACACTAAACAATACCCACTTTTAGTGATATTTTAAAAAAGGAAAATCTGAATTGAAAGACAATTTGAATATAAACTTAAAAGGCATTATAGTATATTTGTCAAAATTTAAAAAAAATGGCAAAAAACATCACCCCATATAAAGACTCAGAATTAGGTAAAAAAGAACAGGTTGCAAAAATGTTTGACACTATTTCTGGAAATTACGATAATTTAAATCGTGTTATTTCTTTTGGCATAGATGTTAAATGGAGAAAAAAAGTATTAAAAATAGTTTCCAACACACAACCTGAAACTATTTTAGACATTGCAACAGGAACTGGTGATCTTGCTATTTTAATGGCCAATACTAATGCAAAAAAAATAACAGGCTTGGACATATCGGCCGGAATGCTGGAAGTAGGTGTAAAAAAAATTGCTCAAAAAAATCTTTCCAACAGAATTGAAATGATTTTAGGAGACTCTGAAAAAATACCCTTTGAAGACAACTATTTTGACGCAATAACAGTTGCATTTGGAGTTAGAAATTTTGAAAATTTAGAAAAAGGTTTAACTGAAATCTTACGCGTACTAAAACCTAATGGAACTTTTGTAATTCTAGAAACTTCGATTCCTGAAAAAACACCATACAAACAAGGCTATCATTTTTACAGCAAAAACATACTACCAATAATTGGCAAATTGTTCTCTAAAGATAATGTTGCTTATGGCTACCTATCAGAATCGGCGGCCGCATTTCCTTATGGAGAAGCCTTAAACAATATTTTAAGAAAAATTGGGTTTATAGATGTAAAAGCGATGCCACAAACTTTTGGAGTAGCAACCATATATACAGCATCAAAAAAATAACCTAAGCTTACTTAAATGAAAAAAATAGTCGTTTTTATCTTACTCCTACTCTCTTTCAGAGGACATTCGCAGTCAAAAGGAATGTTTAGTAAAGACCCTATTATCAATTTAGAGAATTTCCAAAAACAACGTTTGTATTTTGGATACTACTTAGGTTTCAATTCTTTTGATTTTAAAATAGATTACAAAACTGTTGGACCCGATATTCAAGTAAAAAAAACTACGGGGTTTAATGTTGGAGTTGTTGCCGATTTAAAACTACAGGAATATATCAACCTGCGTTTTGAACCCGGTTTGTATTACACCAAAAGAACCTTAAACTATCCTAATTTTACACGTGAAATTGATGCGTTAAGAGACGTTAACAGCACCTATATACATTTTCCTTTGCTATTAAAATTCTCTTCGATGCGAACGGGTAATATTCGCCCTTATTTAGTAGGTGGATTATCAACCACTTTAAATTTATCTTCCAACTCAAAATCAATTGATGATAATTTGCAACAAAAATTCAGAGTAAAATCTTGGACAACCAATTATGAAATAGGTTTTGGAATTGATTTTTTCTCCGAATATTTCATCTTTTCTCCTTCCATTAGAGGATGTTTTGGACTTAAAGACGAACTTATTAGAGACAAAGACCCAAACAGTCCCTGGACCAGCAATATTGATTCTATGAAAAGCAGAGCTATCTTAATCAACTTTACTTTCCACTAAGAACTAGGCTAAATTTCGTTTAAATTCACTCAGAATAATTCCTGTTGCAGTAGCAACATTTAAACTTTCCGCTTGTTGTAAATCGCCAAAACGAGGAATCGAAAGTCTATTTTTAATAATAGCTTCCATAGCTTCCGAAATTCCATTGGCTTCATTCCCCATTATAATAATACCTTCTCGAGGCAAATTAGCTTTATAGATATTTTCACCATCCATAAAAGTACCAAAAACATCTTGGTTGGTTGTAGAAATATAATCGTATAAATCTACATAAGAAACATTCACTCTGGTAATAGAACCCATTGTGGCCTGAACTACTTTAGGATTATAAATATCAACAGTTTCTTTAGAACAAATCACTTGTTGTATTCCAAACCAATCACACAAACGCAAAATAGTTCCTAAATTACCTGGATCTCTTACATCGTCTAAAGCAATTATTAATCCCTTCTCTTCAATTGCTTTTTCCTGGGGAATTTTAAAAACAGCTAAACAACTATTAGGAGTCGCTAAAGCACTTATTTTCTTCAAATCATTTTCGTGAATTAAGGATTTTTTACTCCCTAAAACATCTTCAAAATCGTACTGTGTAGTATACAAATGTTCTAATTCAAAATTAGACTGCAAAAGCTCCTGAATTACTTTTACACCTTCGGCAAAAAATAATTGATTGCTTATTCTATACTTTTTCTGTTGTAAACTAGTTATAAGTTTTATTTGGTTTTTACTAACCATAAAAATATGTACTTTTGATTTAAATATTTTAGACCTCTTGAAAAAAATTTCAACAAAAATATCACTATTTATTCTAATAGGAATAATAATATCTGCCTGTAACGCCGAAAAAAGAGTTCCAGATGGAAAACAGCTCCTTGCAAGCAATCAAATATTAGTAAATAGTAAAAAAATTAACGACGAAGACGTACACAATCAACTGTACCAAAAACCCAACGGAACTTTACTAGGATATCGTTTACGTCTAAATTTATACAATTTAGCCAATTTAAATCCGGATTCTACTTACCAAGCTAAATTTAAAAATCATCCAGGCAAATACGAACGTAAAGCAAAATGGCTTTCAGCCAAACAAGTGGATCGTTTAGGAAAATCATTTTGGTATCACGGCATACATGATTTCTTAAAAAAAACGGGAGAGCCACCTGTGATTATCGACTCTACAAAAACTCAAAAATCTGTTTCCAGACTTAAATACTATTATTTTAACAATGGTTTTTTTGATGTAGCCGTCAATTCAGAACACGATACTATCAGCTTAAAAAGAGGAAAAATAAAATATGAAATCACAACAAAGAAAGCTTACTTTCTAGATTCTATTAAAGCCACAATTAGCTCGCCTGCTCTAGATTCTTTATACGCTAATGCTAAAGAAAATGCTATTATACAATCGGGACATCAATACAAAACCATTGATTTCTCTGATGAAAAAAACCGCCTTGCTAATTATTTTAGAAATCATGGCGCCTATTACTTTCAGCCTACTTCCATTGTTTTTGACATTGATACCATAGGTAAAAAACACAAAGCCAATGTCAATGTAAACATTAATGACTACAGTTATCAAGACAATGATTCAACTAAGACTGAGCCTTTTAAATTATACAAAATAAGCAGTGTAGATATTTATACAGACTACACCCCTAACACCAGTAAACAAAACATTACTGACAGCATTACTTATGAAAACTTCAACCTTTACAGCAGAGAGAAACTAAAATACAAACCTCATGCCATTACAGATGCTATCTTTATAACCAAAGGAACGTCATTTGCCGATTACAAAACGGTATTAACCTCGAGATATTTAACCAATCTTAAAATATTTAATCCACCAAGTATTCAATATGAAGTGGACACTAAAGACACGCTAAACAATTCGTTGATAGCCAAAATTTATTTAACCCCAAGAAAAAAATACAGTTTTCAGGCTTCTTTTGACCTTACTCATTCTAACATTCAAGACATTGGTATCTCATTTAGTCCATCGTTAACTATACGAAATATTTTTAATGGTGCCGAAACTTTAGAAATTTCTACAAGAGCAAACATAGGTTCTTCAAAAGATTTGGCAAACCCAAACAATCAATTCTTCAACGTATCAGAATATGGTGTGGATTTCAAACTGAATTTCCCTAGAATATTTATGCCTTTTTCTACCGAAAAAATCATCCCAAAAAGCATGATTCCGTCTACCCTAATTGGAATTGGTTATGCTACGCAAAAGAACATCGGATTGGATAAAGAAAATGTAACAGGAACCTTCTCTTACAATTGGAATCCTAAACGAAATAACACCGCTCGTTTTGACCTCTTAAACATCCAGTTTGTTCGCAACTTGAATTCTCCCAATTACTTTAACGTTTACGGATCTTCCTATAATGCGCTGAACGAAATTGGAAAAATATACAATACCAACCCCGATTATTTCAATAACAGTACCGATAAAGATTTAATTATAGAATCGGGAACAACTGGTTTTACCAAAGATGTTTTAACAGGAAACACCCCATTAACTCCATCTGACTCCGATTACAAGGAAGTAAAAAGTATTGAAGAAAGAAGAATTCGACTCACTGAAAACGATTTTATTTTAGCTACAAATTTTTCATTTAGCAAAACCACAAAAACCGATTTAGCCGATAATAACTTCTATCTTTTTAAAACTAAAATCGAATCAGCTGGTTCTATATTATCATTAATTTCAAATGCTACCAACCAAAAAGTAAATCAAAATGGCAATCATGAATTCTTTAATTTAGAATATTCAGAATACATAAAAACTGAATTTGATTACATCAAACATTGGGATTTAAGCAAGGAAAAAGTATTAGCCGTTAGAACCTTTTTTGGTATCGCCATTCCTTTTGGGAATTCTGATTACATTCCGTTTTCCCGAAGTTATTTTTCTGGAGGTTCCAATGATAACCGTGCATGGCAACCCTATAGTTTAGGCCCTGGACGTAGTGGCGCTACTAATGATTTTAACGAAGCTAACATGAAAATAGCCTTAAGCACCGAGTTTAGATTTAAAATCTTAGGTGATTTAAAAGGCGCTTTATTTGCCGATGCTGGAAATATCTGGAATGTTTTTGACAATGTAACGGACGAAAAGTCAACTTTTAATAATTTTGCAAGCTTAAAAGATACCGCTTTAGGTTCCGGATTTGGACTTAGATATGATTTAAGTTTCTTTGTTGTCCGATTTGATTTTGGTTTCAAAACCTACAATCCAGCCGATGAAACAGGCAAAAAATGGTTTAGAGATTACAATTTTGGACACTCTGTTTTAAATTTTGGAATAAATTATCCGTTCTAATCCTAATAAATTCTTATTTTTGCGGTCTTAATCTAAAAACAAAAATCTAACACTAAAAACAAAGAACAACATGGCACACAACATAAAAGCAGGTGTAGCAACTGGAGATCAAGTACAAGAAATTTTTAATTATGCAAAAGAAAAAGGCTTTGCACTTCCTGCGGTAAACGTTACAGGTTCTGACACTATCAATGGTGTTTTGGAAACTGCAGCTAAATTGAATGCCCCAGTTATTATCCAATTTTCAAACGGAGGAGCACAATTTAATGCAGGAAAAGGACTTTCTAACGCAGGTGAAAAAGCAGCTATCGCTGGAGCAATTGCAGGAGCAAAAGCAATCCATACTTTAGCAGAAGCATACGGAGCAACAGTAATTTTACATACTGACCACTGCGCAAAAAAATTATTACCTTGGATTGACGGTCTATTAGACGCTTCAGAAGAGCACTTTGCTGCAACTGGAAAATCTTTATTTAGCTCTCACATGATTGACTTATCTGAAGAGCCAATTGAAGAAAACATCGAAATTTGCAAAACTTACCTAGCAAGAATGAGCAAAATCGGAATGACATTAGAAATCGAACTTGGAATTACAGGTGGAGAAGAAGATGGTGTTGATAACTCTGATGTTGATAGTTCAAAATTATACACTCAACCAGAAGAAGTAGCTTATGCTTACGAAGAACTTTCTAAAGTAAGTCCTAAATTTACAATTGCTGCAGCTTTTGGAAACGTTCACGGGGTTTACAAACCAGGAAACGTAAAATTAACTCCAAAAATCTTGAAAAACTCTCAAGATTTCGTACAACAAAAATTCAACACTGGACACAACCCTGTTGACTTTGTATTCCACGGAGGATCTGGTTCAACTTTAGAAGAAATTAGAGAAGGAATTAGCTACGGAGTTATCAAAATGAACATTGATACTGATTTACAATTTGCTTTCACTGAAGGAATTCGTGATTTCATGGTAAACAATATTGACTACTTAAAAACTCAAATTGGTAACCCAACAGGTGCTGACGCTCCAAACAAAAAATATTACGATCCAAGAAAATGGTTACGTGAAGGAGAAGTTACTTTCAACGCAAGATTGGAACAAGCTTTTGCTGACTTGAATAACGTAAATACGCTTTAATTTTTAGGTTACGATTGCAGATTATAGAATCCTTTGTGGTATCTTTAATCTGCAATTTTAAATCTTAAATCTAAAACACTCAAAATGGCCTGGTTTAAAAGACAAGAAAAAGGAATCACAACTCCTACCGAACAAAAAATGGATGTGCCAAAAGGACTTTGGTACAAATCTCCTACTGGAAAAATTATTGATGCAGAAGAATTAGAACGCAATTTATTTGTTAGTCCTGAAGATGGTTTCCACGTGAGAATAGGCAGTGCTACTTATTTTGAAATCTTATTTGACAACAATGAATTTACAGAATTAGACCCTAACATTACTTCAAAAGATCCTTTGCACTTTGTGGACACAAAGAAATATGCAGATCGTTTGAAAGACGTTATGGAGAAAACCAAATTAAAAGACGCTGTTCGTACTGCTGTTGGTAAATCTAAAGGAAAAGATTTAGTGATTTGCTGTATGGATTTTGCCTTCATTGGTGGTTCTATGGGAGCTGTTGTAGGAGAAAAAATTGCCAGAGGAATTGATTATGCAATCAAACACAAATTACCATTTGTTATGATTTCTAAATCAGGTGGAGCCAGAATGATGGAAGCTGCTTATTCTTTAATGCAGTTAGCAAAAACATCTGTTAAACTTGCCCAACTTTCTGAAGCTAAATTACCTTACATTTCATTGTGTACCGATCCAACTACTGGAGGAACAACTGCTTCTTACGCTATGTTAGGAGACATCAACATTGCTGAACCCGGAGCCTTAATTGGTTTTGCTGGACCACGTGTTGTAAAAGACACTACAGGAAAAGATTTACCAGAAGGTTTCCAGACGGCTGAATTCCTTTTAGAGCACGGTTTCTTAGACTTTATCACGGCTAGAAAAGAGTTGAAAGACAAGATTAACTTGTATATTGATTTGATTCAAAATAATGAAATTAGATAGTTTTTCAAGTTTCATAAAACATATTAAATCGCATCTTGATAGCTATCGGGATGCGATTTTTTTTATCTTTATTTTAAATCATTCGAATATGAAAAGAATAGTCATAGGAATTATTGTTTGTTTGCTTTTTGCAAATTGTATTAAAAAAGAAAAGATTGCATCAAAAAGAAACTCTTACATTATCTCTTATGAAGACAAAAAACTCCAAAATTGCTATGATTCAATAGACAAAAAAAGCAAAATACCCCCTCCTCCTCCTCCACAAAAAGGGTTTTACGCAGAACATCAACTTATTATTGATAAAAACGACAATCTGTTTTTCTATCAAAACAAATATTTTATAAACTTTTGCAGCTTTGGACAAGAAAACGATACACTTCCACATTTTAAAGATTTACATCCAAAGGATTTTATCAAAATCCCTCAAAACAGTTTAAATGATTTTTTAACGGAAAACATTTTGTCTAAAGAAAAAGACAGACAAATTTTAATTATCGCATCGCAAAATGACACCATAAAAAACACCGCTTTCTTAGACTTTTTAAAACACAACAAAATTCCAACCTATCTCATTAGAAGAACAACACAAGAAGAAGACACAGTGCTTCACTACAAAAAAACCGAAAAATATTATTATTCAAATGAAATTAAATGGGACACAACAAGAATCAAACTCCCACATAAAACAAATTAAAACTTATTTGAGCCCCCCATGCTGACGCATGCATCTTACTTGTACACACAAAGAATTCCAATACTAAGCAGAATTTGATAATGAGATTGCTTCGTTCCTCGCAATGACTCTGCAATCTAAAACTACATCCCCGTTCTAATCGCTTCCACAGGATCTAATTTAGAAGCTGAAATAGCCGGTAAAATTCCAGAAATCAAACCTATAATTCCAGCTAATCCAGTTCCCAAAAGAATATTAAACATACCCAATACAAATTCAAAATCCAAGGCTTTGGTTAAACCAACAGCAATTCCCCACACCATCAATAATCCAATTACTCCACCGATAACCGATAAAATAATCGCTTCGAATAAAAACTGAAACAATATAAATCGATTCTTGGCTCCTAATGATTTTTGAATCCCAATTAAATGAGTACGCTCTTTAACCGAAACAAACATGATATTGGCTATTCCAAATCCACCAACTAATAGTGAAAATCCACTTATCACCCAGCCTCCTAATTTCATACTTCCGATGATTCCATCTATAAAATCAGTAAATCCAGAGAAAACATTAATAAAAAAATCATCCATTTCCCCTGCTTTAATTCCGCGATAAGCGCGCAACTTTTGGGAAATTTCAGCCTTATAAGCCTCCATATCTACACCGTCAACAGGCTTAAAAATAATAACATTAGTAAGCGAAGTATTATTATCTCCAAATTTTTGTCGGATAAAATTAACTGGAATAAAAGCAGAAGTATCGTTATTGTTGTTAAAAAGACTGGCTCCTTTTTTAGCCAAAACACCAATCACTGTAAAACGCTGCCCATAAACCCTAACATTTTTCCCAATTGGATTCAAATCATCAAATAAATTAGTCGCAATATCATTTCCTATCACAATAACCTTTGCTCCTGAATTTGCTTCCGACTCTGTATAGAAACGTCCTTTCTCAAACTCCAAACCCTGAATATCAATAAACTCCTGAGAAACAGAAACCATATTCACATCACTCACTACCTTGGAATCATACTTAATATTTTCTGTTTTGGTAAAAATTTGATAGCCTAATTCGGCTGTATTATTCATTGCACCTTTCAAATAAACATACTCATCGTACTTTACATTTGGAAAATGATCTCTTTTCCATTTTGGAATATCCGAGGGACCAAACGAAAATTTCATCAAGTAAATGGTGTTCTTATCCAAACCACTCAAATCACTGGTTATTTTTCTATCCAAAGAATCCACTGCAGCCAAAACCGCAATGATAGAAAAGATTCCAATTGTTACTCCAAGTAGAGAAAGCAAGGTTCTTAATTTATTATTTCGCAGTGCATTGATAGCAAAAGCAAAACTTTCTTTCAACAATCGAAGATATAACAACATAAAAACATTTTTTAATAAGGTAAAATTCTGTAAATAATTTTCAAAAACCTAATATAAAATTCTTTTAACACAATAAAATACAGCTATTTCACTCATATTAAAAAAAAGTTTATTAAATATAAATTATCTCATTTCTAGATAGCTACTTTTCACATTAAAAAACTATTTTTGCATTTTATAATTTAAACTATTCATGAGCACATCAAAAACAATTCAATCTGCATTAATTTCGGTATTTTCGAAAGAAGGTCTTGAGCCTATTGTTAAATTATTACACAGTCAAAATGTAACTCTATACTCAACTGGAGGAACAGAAGACTTTATAAAAAATTTAGGCATTCCTGTTGTTGCTGTTGAAGACATTACTGCATTTCCTGAAATTTTAGGTGGAAGAGTAAAAACATTACACCCAAAAATTTTCGGAGGAATTTTGAACCGTCAGGACAATGAAAGTGATGTTCAACAAATGAAGGAATTCAACATTCCTCAGATTGATTTAGTTATTGTAGATTTATATCCATTTGAAAAAACAGTAGCTTCTGGAGCCAGCGAACAAGATATTATTGAAAAAATCGATATCGGTGGAATCTCATTGATTCGCGCAGCTGCTAAAAACTTTAAAGACACCGTAATTGTGCCATCTATGAACGAATATGCTTTGTTCTTAGACATGATTACAAAACAAAACGGAGCAACTACCTTAGAAGATAGAAAATTATTAGCCACTAAAGCATTCCACGTTTCTTCACATTATGACGGAGCTATTTTTAGCTATTTCAACACTGACGAAACTATTTATAAAGCAAGTATTGCTGATGGCCAAGTATTACGTTACGGAGAAAACCCACACCAAAAAGGATTTTTCTTTGGGGATTTTGACGCAATGTTCAAAAAATTACACGGAAAAGAATTATCATACAACAACTTATTAGATGTTGATGCGGCAGTGAATTTAATTAACGAATTCAAAACTGACGGACCTACATTTGCTATATTAAAACACAACAACGCTTGCGGATTAGCTTCCAGAAATACAATTTCCGAAGCTTATTTAGCAGCATTAGCTTGCGATCCAACTTCAGCTTTTGGAGGAGTTTTAATTTCAAATACTAAAATCGATGTTGCAACAGCAACTGAAATCAATAAATTATTCTGCGAAGTAGTGATTGCTCCTGCTTATGAAGAAGAAGCTGTAACTATCTTACAAGAAAAGAAAAACAGAATTATTTTAGTTCAAAATGATATTGAATTACCACAAAAACAAGTTCGCACTTGTCTAAATGGATTGTTAATTCAAGAAAGAAACAACATTACAGACAATAAAAAAGATTTAACTACCGTTACCACTACAAGTCCAACAGAACAAGAAATTGAAGATTTAATTTTTGCTTCTAAAATCTGTAAAAATACCAAATCAAACACAATTGTTTTCGCTAAAAACGGAACCTTAATTTCATCTGGTACAGGTCAAACTTCAAGAGTTGATGCACTACAACAAGCGGTTGAAAAAGCGAAACACTTCGGATTTGATTTAACTGGGGCATCAATGGCAAGCGACGCGTTTTTCCCATTTCCAGACTGTGTAGCTCTTGCAAAAGAAGCTGGAATTACAGCTGTAATTCAACCAGGAGGATCAATTAAAGATCAATTAAGTATCGACTATTGTAACGAAAATAATTTGGCAATGGTATTTACAGGGACACGTCATTTCAAACATTAATTTGACTAACTTTGTACGCTCCTAATTTTTAACTTTTAAACCCCTAAAAATCGTATGGGATTTTTTGATTTCATGACCGAGGATATTGCGATAGACCTTGGTACCGCTAATACACTAATCATACATAATGATAAAGTTGTCATTGATAGTCCGTCAATCGTTGCTAGAAACCGAATAACGGGTAAGATTATTGCGGTTGGTAAAGAAGCCAACCTAATGCAAGGTAAAACACATGAAAACATTAAAACCATTAGGCCTCTAAAAGACGGTGTAATTGCTGATTTTGATGCTTCGGAACAAATGATAAAAATGTTTATCAACAGTATCCCTGCATTGAAAAAAAGAATGTTTACTCCGGCTTTAAGAATGGTGGTTTGTATTCCTTCAGGAATTACTGAAGTTGAGATGCGTGCTGTAAAAGAATCTTGTGAAAGAGTAAACGGAAAAGAAGTGTACTTAATTCATGAACCAATGGCAGCGGCTATTGGTATTGGAATTGATATCATGCAACCAAAAGGAAACATGATTGTTGACATCGGAGGTGGTACTACTGAAATTGCAGTAATTGCCTTAGGAGGAATTGTATGTGATAAATCGGTAAAAATTGCTGGTGATGTTTTCACAAATGATATTGTTTATTACATGCGTACACAACACAACTTATTTGTAGGAGAAAGTACTGCTGAAAAAATAAAAATTCAAATTGGTGCAGCCATAGAAGATTTGGAAACACCTCCAGAAGATATGTCTGTACAAGGTAGAGATTTGTTAACTGGAAAACCAAAACAAGTGGATGTTTCTTATCGTGAGATTGCAAAAGCTTTAGATAAATCTATTCAACGAATTGAAGATGCTGTAATGGAAACCTTGTCGCAAACTCCTCCTGAATTAGCAGCTGATATCTACAACACAGGAATTTATCTTGCGGGTGGAGGTTCTATGCTTAGAGGTCTAGACAAACGTATTTCTCAAAAAACAGATTTACCAGTTTATATTGCAGAAGATCCATTAAGAGCCGTAGTTAGAGGAACAGGAATGGCACTTAAAAATATTGGAAAATTCAAGAGTATTTTAATCAAATAATCTATTTTCTAAAATAAAATGTATTTGTGGCAAGAGCCACAAATACATTTAGCATATTCTGAAATTAATAACCAAACAAGAGAATGCAGCAAATATTTAATTTTATATTCAAAAACAGTAGCAAATTACTGTTTTTGCTGTTATTATGCGTTTCGCTTTTGCTTACGATACAGTCTCATTCTTATCATAAAAGTAGAATTATTAGTTCTGCTAATTTTTTAACGGGTGGCGTTTATGAAAAAATAAACAACATCACCGAATATTTAAATCTAAAAACTGAAAATGATGCTTTGGCTCTTGAAAATGCCAGACTCAAAAGTATTCTTTTCAACACAAAAGACACTTTAGCTTTAAAGAAACTGGAAAAACTAAAAGGTATTCCTCCAGAAGATGTTTTAGTTTCAAAAGTGATCCACAACACCTACAACACACACGAAAACTTCTTAACTTTGAATTCTGGCTCTAATGAAGGAGTAAAACCAGATATGGGAGTAATTAACAATTTAGGAATAGTAGGTATTGTAGACAAAACATCTCCTAACTACTCTACTGTAGTTAGTATATTAAATGTTAAAACACAGATTAACGCTAAAATAAAAAAATCCAATCACTTTGGTTCATTAAGCTGGAATGGTAAAAGTACTGGTTTTGTTCAATTAACTGATGTTCCCCGACTAGCTGCGATTAGAAAAGGTGACACTATTGTAACTGGAGGACAATCGGTGATTTTTCCCGAAAACATCAATATTGGCACTATCTACAAGTATTACTATGAAGAAGAAACTAACTATTATGTTATTGATGTCAAATTGTTCAATGACATGACTAATTTAGGTCACGTTTATATCATTAAAAGCAAAGATAGAGATGAAGTAAATAATCTAGAAAAAGGAAGCAAAAAAGATGAATAGCACTTTGTTAGTCAATATCTTGAGGTTTATTTTATTATTAGCCGTTCAAATTGTTGTATTCAACAACATGAACTTTTTAGGCTATATAATGCCATTACCGTACATCTTGTTCATAATATTATATCCTGTAAATTCTAATAGATCTGCTCTTTTATTAAGCAGTTTTTTACTGGGAATAATTATGGATTTATTTTCAAATTCAGGTGGAATTCATGCTACAGCTTGTTTACTCTTAGCGTATTACAGACCATATATTTTTAAATTTGCATTTGGTGTTAGTTACGAATACCAAACTATTAAACTAAACGATTCTTTAACCCCTGAAAGGTTCACCTTTATACTACTAGCGGTAGTCATCCATCATTTTAGCCTATTTATATTAGAAGCCTTTCAAGTAAGTTTTATTTTCGATATTTTAATTCGAACCTTACTAAGTACCGTTTTTACAATTATTAGTTGTATTATAATAATATATCTTATTAAGCCAAACAAACGATGAGAAAACTTCTGCTGCCTTCTATCATAATTGTTGCAGCATCTTTGCTACTAATTCGGATTTTTTATTTGCAAATTATCGACGATACTTTCAAATTAAAATCGGACAACAATGCTATTAAAATAAAATACGAATATCCTGAAAGAGGTTATATCTATGACAGAAATGGAAAACTACTTGTTGCCAATCAATCTTCATATGATATTATGGTTATTCCAAGAGAAATAAAAAATCTGGACACCATTGAATTTTGTCAATTATTAGACATCACTAAAGAAGATTTTTTAGAAAAAATAGCCAAAGCTAAAATTTATAGCCCCAGACTTCCTTCTGTTTTCTTACCACAATTAAACAAAAGCGAATATGCAGCATTTCAAGAAAAAATTAGGAAATTTGAAGGTTTCTATGTCCAAAAACGTTCCCTTCGTGATTATGAAGTAGATTTTGGCGCTAACATTTTTGGATTTATCACACAGGTTAACGAAAAAATAATCGAAAAAAACCCATACTATAAAAGTGGAGACTTAATAGGGAAACAAGGAGTAGAACAATATTACGAAGAAATCTTACGCGGAATAAAAGGAGTAAAATATTTTCAAAAAGACAAATACAATCGAGAAATAGGTTCGTACAAAAACGGAAAATACGATACCATTGCCGTACAAGGTGAAGACATCAATCTAACTATTGACTCTGAAATACAACGTTATGGAGAACAATTAATGATTAACAAAAGAGGAGGAATTGTAGCCATAGAACCCAAAACAGGAGAAATCCTGGCATTAGTAACTGCACCATCCTATGACCCTTCTATTTTAGTGGGTAGACAACGCTCTAAAAACTATACTTTATTGTACCGTGATTCTATTGCAAAACCATTATACGACAGAGGATTATTGGCTGAATATCCTCCAGGTTCTCCTTTTAAAATATTAACAGGATTAGTTGGGCTTCAGGAAGGAGTTATAGACGAACACACCACATTTATGTGTCATCATGGTTTTAGTTATGCACCAGGGCGATTCATGAAGTGTCACGGATTTGGTCCACATCAATTGAATAATGGTATTTACAATTCTTGTAATTCTTATTTTGCAAATGTTTATTTACGTATAATTGGAAAATACAAAAACACACCTTATGCTGTAGATACTTGGAGCAATCATGTTAAAAGCTTCGGACTCGGACAATTTATGGGCTATGATTTACCTACAGGAAGAAGAGGAAATGTTCCAACTTCTAAATTGTATAAAAAAATATACCCTGACTGGCATTATAGCGGAAAAACAATTATTTCCAATTCTATTGGTCAAGGAGAAGTTTTAATGACGCCTATTCAACTTGCTAATATGATAGCAACTGTTGCTAATGAAGGTTATTATTACACGCCTCATATCATCAAAAAAATAAAAGGCGGAACCATCGATCCAAAATTCACCACAAAACACCTTACAACTATTGACAAGCAATATTTTAAACCAGTCATTCAAGGACTATTTGATGTATATAACTACGGAACGGCAAGTTCCTTGCGTGTCGACGGAATTGATATTTGCGGTAAAACAGGAACAGCCGAAAATTTTGCTAAAATTGATGGAAAAAGAGTCCAACTGAAAGACCATTCCATTTTTGTTGCTTTTGCCCCAAAAGACAATCCTAAAATTGCAATTGCTATTTTAGTAGAAAATGGAGGATTTGGCGCCACAATTGCAGGTCCAATTGCCAGTTTGATGATTGAGAAATATTTGAGAAAAAAAATAACCAGAACTGATCTAGAAAAAAGAGTTTTAGGAACAAGCCTTAAAGATCGATATGCAATTTTAGGTGGAATGAAAGAAGCTAGTGCCATTGAAACAACTCCCAAAGACAGCATCAATAAATCAACTCTTTCTGTTCAAACAAATACAGTAATAGATACAACCAAAAAAAATAATTAAGAGATTCTTTTACAAATGAAAAATCAAAGTGTAAAGAAAAATATTGACTGGATATGTGTTATTATTTATAGCACCTTAGTAATTTTAGGATGGTTAAATATCTATTCTTCCTCTTTATCTTCTATGGAAGGAACTTCAAATAAACAATTAATGTTTATTATCCTTACCATTCCTTTGATTTTTGTTTTGCTTTTCGTTGATGGAAAATTTTATGAAAAATATGCAAGTGTTATTTATATTGTAGGACTACTCTCTTTGGCTGGTTTATTTGTATTTGGAAAAACAATTAAAGGACAAGCTAACTGGTATTCTTTTGGTTCTTTTGGTGTACAACCTTCAGAATTTGTAAAATCCGCTACCGCTTTAGCCTTAGCTAAATACTTAAGTGACACCCAAATTAATTTGAAAGATGTCAATAGGCAATTTCAAGTACTTTGCATTTTAGGATTACCTATTTTATTAATCGTTTTTCACGATCCTGGAAGTGCCTTAATCTACTGCTTCCTTATAGTAGTACTGTATCGCGAAGGCTTGCCAGCCTGGTACATTTGGACAGGATTTATTGCCATTTTGTTATTTGTATTTACGTTAATTTTCGAGCCTCAGTATGTTATTTTAATGGCTTTAATAACTATAATTATCGTTTATTTCAGATCAAGATTAGCCGATAGAAACATTATAGCCAGCAGCCTTATATTTGTATTGATTTCAGGATTTGTTTTATCTGTAAACTATGTATTTCAGCATGTTTTTCAACAACACCACAGAGACCGTTTTAATATTTTGCTAGGAAAAACAGTTGATTTAAAAGGAATTGGATACAATACCAATCAGTCAGAAATTGCCATTGGATCAGGTGGTTGGTTTGGAAAAGGATTCTTAGAAGGTACACAAACAAAAGGAGGATTTGTTCCTGAACAACACACTGATTATATCTTTACCACCGTAGGAGAAGAATGGGGCTTTGTAGGCTCAGTTGTCGTAGTAACCCTGTTTGTGACTTTATTTCTAAGAATTATCTATCTGGCTGAAAGACAAAAAACTAAATTCAGCAGAGTATATGGTTATTGTACAGCAGCCATATTATTTATCCATTTCTTTGTAAACATCGCCATGGTTGCGGGTATTTTCCCCACAATCGGTGTTCCTCTACCCTTCTTTTCTTATGGAGGTTCCGGTTTATGGGGTTTTACTATTTTACTATTTATTTTCCTTAAAATGGATGCCAATAAGGTGAACGAATGGTAATAGTTATATTGACTTAAACAATTCTATTTAGCAAACCAAGAACTTAGAGTAACATTCTTTTCTAAACTACTTTCAGTTTTATCGTCTAGTCTAGAAAAAAAATCAATCCCTGTTAAGGATTCGATTTCATCAACTGAAACCACATAATCGTAAATTGGTTTACTGCTTTTTTTATTAGGGATTAGAAAAGCAATCATCTTATAATTTCCATTTGATTGACTTAATGCTATCTTATAAAAATAATTAGGCACTACAACATGTTCTCGTCCTATAGATTTTGAACTCCCTTTTAAGACACCACCTGTTATCACAATCAAACCGTCATTCTTTACAGCCCAATAGCGAAATTTCTGCTCTAAACGATTCCAAATACCGGCATTAAAATCATGATTTTGTGGACTAATATTAGATGTGAAAAAAGTATCATTATAAGCATCTATATCAAATTCCATATCGGCAGCTGGACACAAATGCCCTTTGTCATAACCTGATTTTTTATAATTTTTCCAATCAGCAGATCGAGTAGTCACCTTTGGATCTTCAATAAAAAAAGGACGTTTAAAATCGTTATTCTTCACATACTCCTTTTTCAATTCATAAGCTACCCATTCGGCCTGTTCGGCTTTTTCATTATAAGAAAGAGTATAAAAATTATGTTTTACAATTTGAGAAGTTGTTGAAGTAGGTAAATAAAAATCTAATGTTTTCTTTGCTTTTTGAGACAAATTCAAATCAGCAGTTTTCATTAATTCATCTGTCTTTTCATTGAACTCTAACTCATTAATTCTATTTTGTTTGCAACCTAAAAAAACAAATCCAAGAGCAATTACAACAAAAATTCTATTTTTCATACGCTTTAAATTAAATAAAAACCGCTCTGAAAATCAAACTAATTTCCAGAGCGGTTTCTCAATACTATTTTATAATTTAAGATTTAGCCAACTTTTCTTTTTTACTGGAATTAGTTGGAATCGAATTATTTTTCAAGTTCACTTTTGTTTGTAAATCATCTAACACATTCAATGCTTCCTCCACATAAACATCTTTAGACAAACTTTCATGCCAACGGTCTCTTTTTTCTTTTAAAATATTATCCTTACTCATTTGCTCCACTTCATAAGGCAAAGAAGTAAATTTCAAATCATTTTTATAATCAAAAATGGGCTTGAACTTTTTGGCTTTTTCTTCAATAGCATTTTGAGCTTTTCTAAATTTGTCAATATTTAAACTATATTCATTTTCTTCGCTTCTTGTATCAATCCATTTTGCATTTTCCTCAATTAATTTGAACTGTGGATTAGCGGCAATGCGCTCTTTACTGTGTAAAATGGCTTTGTTAAAATTTTCATTACTTTTCCAAACAGTATATTCAGCAGCATCAATTTTATCCCAAGGCATCGCATTTTCCACATCGCGTTCTCCCATTTTTAAATAAGAATAACGGTCTGGCATCACTACATCACTACTTACTCCTTCTAATTGTGTAGAACCTCCATTGATTCTATAGAATTTCTGAGTTGTGGTTTTAAGCGCTCCTAAATCTCCCAACTCATTACTACGAACAAACTGATTCAAATCAATTACATTTTGAACAGTACCTTTACCATAAGTTTGTTTACTTCCAATGATAACACCACGCTTGTAGTCTTGAATAGCAGCTGCTAAAATCTCAGAAGCTGAAGCAGAAAAACTATTCACCATAATTACTAATGGTCCATCCCACTCTATTTTTTTATCCCTATCATATAGCACTTCTTTCTTTCTACCAGCCGATTTTATTTGAACAATCGGTCCTTGCTCAATAAATAATCCTGCAATATCAACAACGGTAGACAAAGACCCTCCACCATCATCACGAACGTCTAAAACAATTCCGTCAACCTTAGCTTGTTTCAATCTCTCAACCTCAAGAGCAATATCTTTTCCGGCATCTCTACCGTCTTTATTCTCAAAATTAATATAGAATTTAGGCAAATAAATAACTCCATATTTCAAGCCGTTTTTATTGACGATACTTGATTTTGCATAGGTTTCTTCAATTTCAACAATATCTCTAATAATTGAAATTACTTTGATTGTTCCATCTACTTTTTTAATAGTCAAACGAACTTCAGTTCCTTTTGGGCCTTTAATTTTTTTAACCACATCATCCAGACGCATTCCCACCACATCTACCGGCTGACCATCTCCCTGAGCCACTTTCATCACAATATCACCTGCCTCCAATTGTTTTCCGCGCCAAGCTGGACCTCCAGAAATCAATTCAGAAATCTCAGTATAATCGTTTTTCTTTTGCAAACGAGCACCAATTCCTTCTAAAGTTCCACTAATACTTACATCAAAACGCTCTTTTTCCTCTGGGGCAAAGTAATTCGTATGCGGATCAAAACGAGCTGTAATAGAATTGATATAAACAGAAAACCAATCGTTTCTATCCAAATCTTTCATAAAACCAAAGTATTCATCCAAAGATTTAGAAGTACTTTCACGGGTTTCCTTTTCTAATTCTTCAAAAGTTTTAGGTTTACTATCTTCGGCCGAAACGTTCTTCTTAGTCTCAACAGGAGATACTGCATCTTCGTCATTAGACAATGGATTTGAAATCAAATCCGTTTCTTCCTTGGAAATTTTACCTTTATTTTCCTGTATTTTCAAACGATCTGTCAAAGAAGAAAGTGTGGTTAATTTTAATTGTTTTCTCCAACGTTCTTTTAGTTCAGCTTCCGTTTTAGCGTAAGGTGCTTTCTCATAATCTGTATTAAAACTTTCGTCGACACTATAATCAAAAGGAGTTTTTAAAATTTCCTTATACAAACTTTGACTTTCTTTCATTCTTTGCATCAAACGATCATAAGACAATGTAAAAAAGCTTAAATCTTTATTTATCAACTCATCATCTAAGTCTAATTCGTACTTAGAAAACTCATCAATATCCGATTGAAGAAAAAAACGTTTGGACGGATCCAACGCCTGAATGTAATCTTTATAAACCCCTTTAGAGAAAGCATCGTCAATAGTTGCCGGACTATAATGTCCTTTTTCAATAACAAAAGTGAGTAATTCTAAAAGTAATTTATCCTTATCGGAAGGATCAGCAGCAGCTGATTTCATTTTAAATGCAAATAGTGTTACCGATAAAAAAGCAACAGCAATAAGTATTTTATAATTTCTTTTCATAAAGTTAAGAATAGTATTCATTCAAATTTTTGAACTAAGTTACGGGAAAATCCAAGCCAACAATAATAAGGCTTCCCCAATTTTTTGTTAAAGATATAAAAATGTTTTTTTTCTTAAACCCAATAATCCGAGAACTAAATAAATTTTATTTACTTTGTTTAATATCTCTCTTTTTTAACCTGAAAAGTTTCAAAAAATCCATTTTTCTTATGACTCAAAATAAACCTTTAATATTAATCACCAATGATGATGGAGTTACAGCACCCGGAATTAATGCTTTAATTGCTGTTATGTCCGAAATTGGAGAAATTGTAGTTGTGGCACCTGATAAACCACAAAGCGGGATGGGACATGCTATTACCACAAACGAAACTTTATATTTAAATAAAATATCAACAGAAAACGATTCAATTCCTATTTACAGCTGCTCAGGAACACCCGTAGATTGTGTCAAAATTGCCGTTAACGAGGTTCTTAAAAGAAAACCTGATTTATGTGTTTCTGGTGTAAATCATGGTTCTAATTCGTCGATAAACATTATTTATTCGGGAACTATGAGCGCTGCTATTGAAGCTGGAATTGAAGGAATTCCAGCCATCGGTTTTTCGCTTTTAGACTTTGATTGGAACGCTAATTTTGAAGAAATAAAGCCATTTATTCGAAAAATAACCTTAGAAGTATTAGAAAACAAACTACCGAAAGATGTGGTTTTGAATGTCAATTTCCCAAAATTAAACCAAGAAGAAATCAAGGGAATTAAAATTTGTCGTCAAGCGAGGGCACTTTGGATGGAAAAATTTCACAAACGCAAAACACCACAAGGACGCGATTATTATTGGTTATCCGGTGAGTTTGTCAACCAAGACCACGGCGAAGATACGGATGAATGGGCCTTAAAAAATGGCTATATTTCTATTGTTCCTGTACAGTTTGACTTAACAGCCTATCATGCTACGCAACAACTTAACAGCTGGGATTGGAACAAATAAATTATTTTAGAACAGAAAAACTTAGATTTTAGCAAGTACAAATCCTTTTAACTTAACGACTTTAAACTTTCGACTTACATATTTGATTCCTGAAGTTGGAATAGTTAATTTTGATTACTGATTTAAATTAAGCAGCACACAATGAAATACTACATTATAGCCGGAGAGGCATCAGGTGACTTACATGGTTCTAATTTAATTAAGGAAATCCTTAAACAAGATAAAGAAGCTCATATTCGTTGCTGGGGTGGTGATTTGATGCAAAATGCGGGAGGAGAACTTGTTTCTCATTATAAAGACAGAGCTTATATGGGATTTTCGGAGATTATTAAAAACCTATCTAAAATCCTTGGTTTCATTAAAGCCTGTAAAGAAGATATCAGCAATTACCAACCCGATGCTTTAATTTTTATTGATAACTCAGGATTCAATCTCCGAATTGCTAAATGGGCTAAACCAGCTGGATTCAAAACTTTTTATTATATCAGCCCACAAGTTTGGGCATCGAGAGCAGGAAGAGTAGAAACGATAAAAGCAACCATTGACCACATGTATGTAGTTTTGCCTTTTGTGAAGCCTTTTTACAAAAAGTACAATTATGATGTAACTTATGTAGGACATCCGCTAATTGATGCCATTGCACAACGTCCAGAAATTGAAACAACTACTTTTAAGGCTGAACATAATTTAAGCGAAAAACCAATTATAGCCATATTGCCTGGAAGCAGAAAACAAGAAATCACTAAAATGCTTTCGGTAATGCTTAGTGTAGTAGATGATTTTCCAGATTATCAATTTGTGATTGCCGGCGCACCAAGCCAAGAATTTAGTTTCTACCAAAGCTTTATTACAAAAAACAACATCAAATTCATTTCCAATAAAACCTATGATTTATTGAAAATTGCTCATGCTGCTTTAGTTACATCGGGAACCGCTACCTTAGAAACGGCACTTTTTAAAGTTCCCGAAGTAGTATGTTATAAAGGAAGTTGGATTTCGTACCAAATTGCCAAACGTATTATTACCTTAAAATACATTTCATTAGTAAACCTTATTATGGATGAGGAAGTAGTAACTGAATTAATTCAAGACGATTGCAATACTAAAAACATCAAAAAGGAGTTAAATAAAATACTTGATTCCGAATACCGCAAAAAACTGTTGGTTAAATACGACAACTTAGAACAAAAATTAGGAGGAACAGGTGCCAGTAAAAAAACAGCTCAATCAATTATTGCCAATTTGAATGCCTAAAATAAGCCTTTTAAAACCGTTATTATTTTTAATTCTAATTCCTATCCTTTTTGCTTCTTGTAAATCAACAGCAGTAGCAACATCTAAAACGGATAAAAAAAACCACAACACACTTGTGGAACAAATCATTCATACCGCAACCGAAAACATGGGAGTTCCGTACAAATATGCAGGAACAACCAAGGCTGGTTTTGATTGTTCAGGATTAGTTTTTACTACTTTTAACCAATACGACATCAAGTTACCGCGCAATTCGACTGAACAATCCAAAGTGGGAATTGACTTAGGTAAAAACATATCGAAAGCTCAAAAAGGTGATTTAATCTTTTTTAAAACCAACAACCGAAGCCAAATTAACCATGTAGGGATTGTAATTGAAGCTAAAGAAGATGAACTGCAATTTATTCATTCTTCTACTTCCAAAGGAGTCATAATATCCTCCACCAAAGAATCTTACTACCAAAGAACTTTTGCACAAATCAATAGAATTTTACCTTAAAAAAGATTAAAATTTGCCGAAAATTCGTACTTTAGAATTATGAAAGTACTGCAATTTCCTTTGGCAAAAATCACATTGGGTTTCCTTTTAGGAATTCTCACCGCTTTCTATGTTCAAATAAATCCAAATTGGATTTTTGGACTCCTTCTCTTTTCGTTAATTCTATTAATTTTTTCCTTTTTTGGAGCTAAAATAAGCCTTGAAAAAAAACTATATTTTTCCATCCTAACTTACTTCATTTCTTTTTTAATTGGAATTAGTAGCTTGATTATACAAAACGATTCTTTTAAAAAAGACCATTATTGTCACGACGAATCTCTTTTTGTAAAAGAAAATTTAATTCACATCGTTATACGAGAAAAACTAAAAAACAGCAATTACAACCAGCGTTACATTGCCCTTGTTAAATCTATAAATCACAAAAACTACAGTGGTCGTATTTTACTGAATATCCCCAAAGAAAAAAGCGCTCAGATACTAGAAGTTGGATCAATTTTAAAAATCAAAGGTTATTTACAAAAAAACAAAAAGCCTGATAATCCACATCAATTTGATTACGGAAACTATCTTAAGCAAAAACAAATTTATGCCCAATTATATGCCAATCCTGAAAACATAAAAATTAGTACTGAACCACAAAAAGACCTTTGGTTTTATATTGCTAAAATTAGAAATCGGATTATCCATAATTTAGAAAAAACAGACTTTAACAAAACGGCATTATCAATCACTACCGCTCTAATCTTGGGCCAACGTCAAGACATAGCTCCCGAAATTATCCAAGATTATCAATATGCTGGCGCTATTCATATGCTGTCTGTATCTGGCTTGCATATTGGTTTTATCTTCTTATTTCTAAACTTCATCCTAAAACCAATACCAAATACAAAAAAAGGTTCTTTTACAAAACTAAGCATCATACTCATTTGCTTGTTGCTATTTGCTTTCATTGCAGGCTTATCGGCATCTATCGTTCGTTCGGTTACTATGTTTTCATTTGTTGCAATCGGTTTACACCTCCGAAGAACTGTTAACATCTATCATACCTTATTAGTTTCAATGTTATTGATATTACTTTTTCAGGCAAATTTTTTATTTGATGTTGGTTTTCAACTCAGTTATCTGGCCGTGTTTTTTATTGTTTGGTTTCAACCTATTTTAGCCTCTTATTGGAAATCTAAAAATAAAATAGCCAACTATTTTTGGGACATTCTCACTGTTTCTATTGCTGCACAAATAGGTACATTACCATTAAGCTTGTATTATTTTCATCAATTTCCTGGTTTATTCTTCATAACTAATTTGGTTGTAATTCCGCTCCTAAGCATAATCATGTTTCTAGGAATTGCAACAATGACTTTAGCAGCCATTGGTTTTTCAGTCCTTTACCTTAGCAAACCTTTAGAATGGAGTATTCTTCTACTTAACAAAATCATCAATAACATTGCTTCTTTTGAACAATTTATCATCAAAGATGTTCCGTTTAACTTTAGCTTACTTAGTTGCAGCTATATACTAATAATTGCATTAATTCTTTATTTACAAGAAAAACGCTTCAAGCAACTTTGTGTTGTTTTAGTATCTATTATTAGTTTACAATTGGCTGTTTTAATGAACAATTGGCAAGTTGAACACCAAGAAGAATGGATCGTTTTTAATCTCATAAAAAAAACAGTAGTGCTTAAACGTCTGGGAAAAGAAGTTTTCCTTTATTCGAATGACAGTACTGCTTTCAAAAACAAAATTTTGAATTCATATTTACTTGGAAATTTCAGTCACATTCAAAAACAAGAATCACTAAAACATACCATTTATTTTAAAGGAAAAAGAATTCTGGTTTTAGATAGCAATGGTGTTTTTCCAAAAAACATAAAACCAGATATTGTTGTACTGACACAATCGCCCAAAATAAACATAGACCGAATGCTTTTTTCTCTAAAACCAAAACTAGTTATTGCCGATGGTTCAAACTACAAATCAATTTTACAACAATGGAAAATAAGTTGCAGAAAACAAAAAATCCCTTTTCATGCTACTGCCGAAAAGGGATACTTCCAATTAAACTAAATTATGATTTTCTAATTTTATTTTTGATTCAAAATTCCATTAGCCACTTCTAACCAAGCTACAGGACCACCAGGAACATAACCTGTTTTCCCTAATCCTTGAAAATTAACTTTACCTTCGGGAGTTGTAGCCGCAGTAGCAAAATAAACCGTTGGATATCCTTGAACTTGAAATGCATTTTGTATCTCAAAATTTTGCTTCTTAATTTCTGGAGTCTGAGGCACACTTCTAGGATAATCTAATTCAACTAAAACCACTTTTTCATTTGCCCATTTAGTGAATTCCGGCGTTTTCAACACTTCTTTTTGCAAACGAATACACCATCCGCACCAATCACTTCCTGTAAAAAACAACAGCAAAGGTTTGTTTTCTTTATTGCCAATTGCAATAGCTTCCTTAACATCAGTATGCCATTTTAATTCCTGAGCCTGAGCCGAAACAAGACCAATAAAGAAAATAGCAATCAAATATATTTTTTTCATAACTAATTTTATATTCACAAATTTACACAAAAATAATACCACTAAATGTCAGCTAGCTTACCCCATGCATTATTTTTTTCATTAAAGGAGACAATAATAACATTAATACCCCTAAACCTACGGGTATAATGGTAAATATTAAGAAAAAAGTAGACAAACTATATTGTTCAGTGATGGTTTCAATTAATCCTCCCATAGAACCAGCCAATTTATTTCCCATTCCTAAGAACAAATAATACACTCCAAACATAATTCCAATCCAGCTTGCAGGCACTAATTTGCTAATATAAGACAAACTTACAGGTGAAATACATAATTCTCCCAATGTATGAAACAAATAAGCTGCAATAAGCCAAACCATACTAACACGAACTACTGAATCAGCAGTAATACCCATACTTCCATAAGCCAGAAAACCAAAACCTAATCCTAATAAAGCTAGCCCAAGCCCAAATTTCATTGGCCCTGAAATATTATATTTACTCTCCCACCATTTTGAAAAAAATGGAGCAAAACAAATAATAAACAATGAATTCAAGATTCCAAACCATGAAGCCGGAACTTCAGTTTCTGTAGTTGAAAAATCTCTTTTAATTTTCCAGATAACTATCCCCCAAATAATTATAAAACTCAACGACAAAATACTATTCCCTAAAGCATATTCTTTTACTGTTTTTGAAAACAATTTCAACAAAACATAACTTATTACTAACAAAGGAATAATAGTCAATAAAGCATCGGTAATTTTAAAAATCAAAGCCGAATTACCAAATAATTCACGCTGTGTAAATTTTTCTGCAAAAATGGTCATAGAACCTCCCGCTTGTTCAAAGGCTGCCCAAAAGAAAACAGAAAAAACAGAAAAAATGACTACTGCAATAATCCGATCACGAATAATATGTGAGGCAACATTTTCTTGTGCCTCTTTTTCTTTAGACGCTATTTTGGTTTCAGATGTAGGCGGTAAGCCGATACTTCCAAAAATATTTTGCGTAAAATAAAATTGAAGCATCCCAAAAAACATAAAAATACCCGCTAAACCAAAACCTAAACTCCAGGAAACTTTTTCACCAATATAACCGCAAAGCATGATTCCTAAAAAAGCTCCGGCATTTACTCCCATATAAAACAAGGAATATGCGCCGTCTTTTTTTTCTGGGTGTTTTTCGTAAGCATTAGAAATTATCGATGTCATATTAGGTTTAAACAAACCATTACCAATCATCAAACAAACAATCCCGATATATAAAAAAGTTGGCGTTTCAACCGCCATAGAAGCATGTCCCAAGGTCATTACAAAAGCACCAATTACTACTGCCCAGCGATAACCTAAAAATCTATCGGCTAAATACCCCCCAACAATAGGCGTAAAATAAACTACCATAGTATAAGTTCCATACAATGCCATAGCATCTTCTACATTCCATGCCCATCCACCTTTAGCTATTGAAGTGGTTAAAAACAAAACCAACAAGGCACGCATTCCATAATAAGAAAAACGCTCCCACATTTCAGTAAAAAATAAAACAAACAAACCTGCCGGATGTCCTAAAACAGAACTCTTAAAAAAATGATCTTGACTATCTTGATTCATAAATGACCTATAATTTTGTTAGTAAATCTAGTTTTTCCTTGAAAATTTAAAAAACTCCATTCCAAATATAGTTCTAAAATCTAACTTCTGAATTCAATTTATAAATTTTCATGAATAAAATTAGTCATTTTATTAAATAATTGAATTCGCGTCATTCCTCCGTAAATTCCATGATTACAATCGGGATAAATTTGAGAATCGAATTGTTTATTAGCTTGGATTAAGGCGCTCATCATTTCCATCGAATTTTGCAAATGCACATTATCATCAGCACTTCCATGAATCAACAGATATTTCCCCTTTAATCTGCTGGCAAAATTAATAGGTGAATTATCATCATAACCACTGGCATTTTCCTGAGGCGTTTGCAAGTATCTTTCGGTATAAACCGAATCATAAAATCGCCAATTAGTAACTGGAGCAACAGCTATGGCCATTTTAAAAATATCACTTCCTTTCAAAATACAATTGGAAGCCATAAATCCGCCATAAGACCATCCAAATATTCCTATTCTAGTTTTGTCAACATAAGGATAATTTCCAATAACTTTAGCCGCATCAATCTGATCTTCTACTTCATATTTCCCTAATTGCAATTGCGTCATTTTCTTAAAATCAGCTCCTTTAAAACCAGTTCCCCTACCATCCACACAAACTATAACATAGCCTTGTTGGGCTAACATCATGTACCAATAATCATCAATTGTATTCCATTTATTAGCTACTTGTTGTGAGCCTGGTCCAGAATACTGCGTCATAAAAACAGCATATTTTTTAGTTGAATCAAAATCTTTTGGTTTAAGTATCCAAGCATTTAATTCATTTCCTTTTTCGGTTTTTAAAACAAAAAACTCCTTAGCTGGTAAATTGTACTCTTTTAGTCGGCTGGTTAGCGCAACATTATTTTGTATTATTTTTAATTCTTTGCCTGATTTAGCTTCGTTCAAAGTATAAGTAGTAGCCTGATTAGCACTTGAAAAAGTACGAATATAATATTCAAAATTGGGACTAAAAGCTGCTTCATTTGTTCCCAATTCATTTGACAAAGCCACTTTATTTTTCCCGTTTAATCCAATTTTATATACCCCTCTATTGATTGAACCATTTTCAGTTGACTGATAAAATAACGTATTGTTTTTTTCGTCAAATCCATATAAAGCGGTGACTTCCCAACTGCCTTTTGTTACTTGATTTTTCAATTTCCCTGTTTTATCATAACAATAAATATGATTGAAACCATCTTTTTCACTCGTCCAAATAAAACTATTGTCTTTTAGAAAAGTAAGATTATCGGTAACATCAACGTAGGCTTTGTCTTTTTCGTTCAAAACCACTTTTTTATTCGCTGTATTTCCCTCAATAAAAAGTAAGTCTAAATTATCTTGATGACGATTTAAAACTTGAGCTGACAACACCTTAGCATCATTAGTCCATTGCAATCGAGCAATATAGAAATCAGAATAATTGCTCAAATCTACCATTTTTGTATCTTTAGTCTCAACATCATAAATTTTTAAAGAAACTGTTGAGTTTTTCTCCCCTGCCTTTGGGTACTTAAAAGTCTCCACCTCAGGATACAGTTGTTTATTAAAAACAGTCATGGAAAACTCAGGAACTTCAGACTCATCAAATCGAATGAAGGCAATTTTTTTACTGTCTTTAGACCAATCAAAAGCACGCACAAATGAAAATTCCTCCTCATAAACCCAATCACAAATTCCGTTTATAATTTCATTTTTCTTTCCATCAGTCGTAATCTGAGTGGTTATTTTTGATTCAATATCATAAACATACAAATTGTTTTCTCTGGCAAAGGCAATCTTTTTTCCATCAGGCGAAAAAGTAGGTTCTTGAATTTGAAAATCAAATAAAGGAGTCAATTCCTTTTTTGAAATATCATACAGGTAATAATTAGCTGTAAAAGAGTGACGGTAAATTTGGTTAGAATTACAAGCCAACAACATCATTTTCTCGTCCGAATCAAAGCTATAACTATCAATCATTGGCAAACCTTCAAAATCTTTGGTATTGATAATTGTGGCTTTTTTTTCCAAACTGGCATAATCAAACAAGTCAACTTGCGCAGACTGACTAGCTTGATTGTAATTCAAAACGGTGTATTGATTGGACTTTTTTAACGCATGAAACTCATCCATATCCTGAGTTCTAAACATTCCTCGATAAATAGATTCAACGGTAATTTTTTGTTGCCCAACAACAACAAAACTCAACAAGAACAAAACGGATGCTAAAAACTTATGCTTCATAATTTAAGGATCTAATTTAAATGAATTCAATTTTAGTGAAAAATAACAATAATCTCACATTTAAACAATTAAAATACAGTGGACAAATTACAACAATCTTATTTATTGACACTAAATTAATGGCAAATAAAAAGGCTAAAACGTATATTTGCGCCTCATTACATTATAATCCATTGAAAATGAATAAAGCCGTCGCAGGTTTCTCAAAACTAACAAAGGAAGAAAAAATTAACTGGATTGCATCTGCTTATTTTTCGAATCCAACAAACGCCATTGAATTATTAAAAAAATATTGGAATTCAGACGAAAAACTCCAAAAACTACACGATGAGTTTATAGAAAACACCATAAGTAATTTTTATATTCCACTCGGAGTTGCTCCTAATTTTCTAATTAATGACAAGTACCACACCATTCCAATGGCTATTGAAGAAAGTTCAGTAGTAGCTGCTGCTTCAAAATCGGCTAAATTTTGGGCCACACGTGGTGGTTTTAAAACAACGGTTATCAATACCGAAAAAATTGGTCAGGTACATTTTATGTATAAAGGAGATATTTCAAAATTAGAATTATTCTTTGCTCAAACCAAAGCAAAGTTTTTCTCAGAAACAGAAAATCTCACCAAAAACATGCAACAACGTGGTGGAGGAATTCTAGACATTACACTAGAAGATAAAACCATGTTACTGCAAAATTATTTTCAACTGCATGCTACTTTTGACACGAAAGACAGCATGGGCGCTAATTTTATCAACTCCTGTTTGGAGCAATTTGCTAGTATTCTAAAATCTGAAGCACAGCTATATGAGCTTTTTACAGAAGAAGAAAAAAACATCGAAATAGTAATGAGTATCCTTTCTAATTATGTTCCAAATTGCATAGTTAGAGCAGAAGTTTCATGTGCTGTTGAGGAACTAGCAGAAAAACATATTCCAAATCCGCAAAACTTTGCAGAACGTTTTGTTCAAGCAGTACAAATTGCCGAAGTAGAACCTTTTCGTGCTGTAACACACAACAAAGGCATCATGAATGGGATTGATGCAGTAATCTTAGCAACCGGAAACGATTTTAGAGCTGTGGAAGCAGGAGTTCATGCTTATGCAGCAAAGTCTGGACAATACAGCAGTTTATCGCATGCTAAAATAGAAAATGGAATTTTTAGTTTTTGGCTCGAAGTTCCTTTAGCTTTAGGAACTGTTGGCGGATTAACGAGCTTACATCCTTTAGTTAAACTTTCATTAGAAATGCTCGAAAATCCTTCGGCCAAAGAATTAATGGAAATTGTTGCCGTTGCAGGATTAGCGCAAAATTTTGCTGCTTTACGTTCGTTGACTACAACCGGAATCCAAGACGGACACATGAAAATGCATTTGAATAATATTTTGAATCAATTTGAAGCTACGGCTAACGAACGCACTTTAGTACAAAAACACTTTAAAAACCATGTGGTATCACATAGTGGAGTAGTTAATTTTATTGAAGGTCTAAGAAAAAAATAATAGCATCGCTATTAATTCAATTTGGAAATGGATACAAAAAAAACATTTTACAGCAACGGAAAGTTATTGATTACCGCTGAATATTTGGTTTTAGATGGCGCAAAAGCATTGGCATTGCCAACAAAATACGGTCAAAATTTAATTATTGAAGAAAGCCAAAAACCAGGAATAAGTTGGAAAAGCTTTGATTCCGATGGCAGCATTTGGTTTGAAGATCATTTGAATTTTTCAGAAATTGAAAACCCAGTAGAATCACCTGAAGAATCCGTTAAAAAAACCTTGCAAAAAATTCTTCATGAAGCCTTTCTTTTAAATCCAAGTTTTATAACTAAAATTATTGGTTATGAAATTAGCACTGAATTGACTTTTCCAAAAAAATGGGGACTAGGCACTTCTTCTACACTAATTAACAACATAGCCCAATGGCTGGCAATAGATGCATTTGAGCTACTTAAAAATAGTTTTGGGGGCAGTGGTTACGATATTGCTTGCGCACAAAACAACACCCCTATACTTTATCAATTAAAACATGGAAAAGCAAAAGTAGAAACGATTCAATTTCATCCAAACTTTACAGATAACATTTATTTTGTGTATTTGAATAAAAAACAAAGTAGCAAAACGGCGATAGCCAATTACCAAAAAAATAAAACCACAGACACGGAGAAAAACATCGCAAAAATAGACAAGCTTACTCAGGAAATTCTTCATGCAAAAAACAGCAATGCTATGGCAGTTGCTATCAGTAAACACGAAGCTATTATGAGTAGTATTTTAGAAACAAACACCGTAAAAGAAGATTTGTTTTTTGATTTTATTGGCGAAATAAAAAGTCTTGGTGCTTGGGGCGGAGATTTTATCATGGTGGTTTCCGAAGTGAGCCCTATTACTTATTTTACTTCTAAAGGTTATAAAACTATCATCCCATACAAAGAAATGATATTGTAAAAGCCAAAAAAAAAGATATAAAAAAACCGTTTTGAAATTTTATCAAAACGGTTTTTTTTATGAAATTAAAATTAATCTAATACTATAAATCTAGTAGTTGAATTGTTTTCTGTTGTCTTTTATATCAGCAATATCTTTAAGAGCAGGCAATACTCTATTAACATCAGCTGCTGACTGTGCTTTAACTTTAGCAACATAAGGAGCTACATCTTTTACAGCTGGAGCTTTTACAATACTAGTTGTTTTTACAACATAAACACCTGTATTTCCTTCAATAGGAGCTGACATTTTGTTAGCTGCTAAAGCAAATGCAGTCCCTACTACTCTTGGTTCTTGTCCTACACCACCATTCAATACTGGATTATCTAAAGTTACATCAGCAACTTGTTCAACTTTACTTGCTGTAGCCTTAGCGATAGCATCCAAAGAAGTAGCAGTCATTTTAGCTTTTAGCATTTCAGCTTTTTTAGCTTTCTTCAATTTTGTTTCAATAAATGGTCTTACTTGATCAATTGGAGCAAATCCTGAATCATCAACATTTTTAACTGTAGCAATTATGTGACCTAAATTAGCAACTTCAAAACGTTTTACCGAACCTACTTTGGTATCATCATCAAATGCCCATCTTACAATAGCTCTTTGATTTCCTAAAGCACCAAAATTCTCATCCATTGCTCTTACTGAAACCGCAGGAGCAACTGTTAAATTCATTTCTTTTGCTACTTTATTAAAATCTTTATCAGCAGCTTCCATTTCAAATTTAGTTGCTTGAGTAAATACTTTATCAGAAGTAGCTTCTGAAGGCTCTAATTTTATAGCAACAGTAGCTAAACGAATTCCGTCTTGTTTATCAGTAATTTTGATAATATGGAATCCAAAAGGAGTTTCTACTAAACCAATTTTTCCAATTCCGTTATTGAAAACAAAATCATTAAATGGTTTCACCATTTGGTTTGGACCAAAATAACCTAAATCACCACCTTGTTGAGCAGATGAATCATCAGAATATTGGAAAGCCAACATCATGAAACTTTCTGGATTAGCATTTACTTGTGCTAAAATCTCTTCAGCCTTAGCTTTTGCTTCCTCCTTAGTTCTTTTTTCTCTTTGATTTGGAACTTGAGCCCCTTCATAACTAATTAAGATATGGCTTGCTTTAGCATTTACTCCTAATTTTTTACCTAAAGATTTTGAAATACAGTAGTAGTTTCCAAAAACATAAGGACCATATACTTCACCTGGAGCTAAATTGAATAATTGATCTGCATCTACTGCAGGTAAATCTTTCTTAGCAACATAAGTTGAATCATAAGGAACATCAGAATTTGAATTTACAAACTCAACAACATTTTTAGTGGTTTTAAATCCTGCCAAAGTATCGTTTTTACCAGTTGCCTGATTGTAAACTACGCTACCTTTTAATAAACCTTGTATTTTAGCTTTAACGTCAGCTTCATCTTCTTTAGACGCTTTATCTTCAATTAAAACATATTCCACAGCACGAGATTCCTCCGCTTTATATCTTTTTTCGTTTTTCTTCATGTACTCTAAAATTTCAGCATCAGTCACTTTTACGTCACTGTCTTTGATTGAAGAATACAAAGCCCCAACATATGAAAAGTTAGCTTTATCAGCTTCCATTTTATATTTCAATTCACCTTCAGCTTTTGTAGTATATGAAGCTGCTTTTACCAATGTGCTATAGATTTGGTATTTTGCATTTAATTCAGCATCTTTTTCTCTTTCTTTCAAGAATTCTGCTTGAGTCGGATTAGCTTTGAAATATTCTTTAAACTTAGCCAAGTCAAACATTCCTGCAGCATTTAAGAACATTGGATTTTTACCAATATTTTGATCTGCTTTTAAGATTTCGATAATGTGTTTTTCACCTACTCTTAATCCTAATTTATCAAATTCAGAAGTTAATAAAGCTACAGAAACTTCTTGTTCCCAAACTCTATTTGCAGCTGCTGTAGCAGTGATTCCCTGACCACTTTTTTCAACATTACTTACTTTAATTCTAAAATCTTCAAATGAAATATCTTTTCCATTGATGCTACCTACATCTTTTGAAGTACGGTTAAAACTTCCGCTTTTGAACAAATCTCCAATGATAAATGCAAATAAAGCTAATGCTATTACTGCAATCATTAAAGCAGATCGTTGTCTAATTTTTGATAAAACTGCCATTTTTATTGTTGTTAATTTTATATTCAGTTTGCGAAAATACAATTATCTAGTTAATAATAATACAAGTAACGTTTTATTTTAAAAGATTTTTTGTTTTTCTAAAAAAATCACTCTTTTACTGTCATTTTTACTAATTCAATTTTTTTATTTGTCGCTTCTTCTATCACAAAATGATAGCTACCAATGCTGATTACATCGCCTTTTTGAGGGATTTCTTTGGTAAAATCGACAATAAAACCGCCTAAAGTCCCATAAGAATCACTTTCTGGAATTTGAAGTTTATAGGTTTGATTTAAATATTCTACATCAAAACGGGCTGAGAACAGATAAACATTCTCTTCTAGCTCTGTTTCTATCAATTCTTCGTCCAAATCATGTTCATCCTCAATCTCACCAAAAAGTTCTTCTACAATATCTTCAACCGTAATAATTCCTGATGTTCCGCCATATTCGTCTAAAACTACTGCTACACTTTTTCGCTTTTTGATAAGCAAATCCATCACCTCTTTTATATAAATGGTTTCAGGAACAAATTCTACCGAAATGACGATTGACTTGATATTTTTTGGTTTCTTAAACAAATCAAAAGAATGGACATATCCGATAATTTCATCCAATGAATTCTCGTAAACAACAATCTTAGAATACCCTGTTTCAACAAATAGTTCCTTTAATTCAGATACCGAATCGTATAAATCCACCGCCACAATTTCGGTACGTGGACTCATAATATCTCTGGCTTTTACACCTGAAAACTCTAAGGCATTTTGAAAAATTTGAATTTCAGAATCTACTTCCTCATCATCTTCTACCGTACTCATTTGCTCAGTAATATAATTCCCTAATTCAACTTTAGAAAAATACAATTGAATTTGATCGCCTTCAGTTCTAAAAAAACGTTTTAAAATAAAATCTGAAACCCAAATAATAAATGTGGAGATAAAATAAAAAAGTAGGTAAAAAACATAAGCTGGAACAGCAAAAAATTTAATCAGCACATTAGAATAAATCTGAAAAAAAACTTTTGGAAAAAACTCCGCAGTAATCAAAACAATTAAAGTTGAGAGCAGCGTTTGAACAAACAAACTCAACATATCCGAAAAATGAAAACTCAAAGAATTAATCCACTCCATCAAAAGATCACCCATAAAAAAACCATAAACAACCAGGGCAATATTGTTCCCAATAAGCATGGCTGCAATAAACTTGGATGGTTTTTCGGTAAGTTTAGTTAGAATTTTAGAAATAAAACCATCTTGTTTTTTTTCGATTTCAAGATAAATTTTATTCGAAGAGATGAATGCTATTTCCATTCCTGAAAAAAACGCAGATAGTATTAAGCATAGTATTATAATACTAATTTCCATAAATTAAGATTTACGGTTACGGTCTTGCATTTTTTTAGCAAATCGTCTTCTGAAGAAAAACATAAAAACACCTAAACCTGCAATCAAAAGACTTAATACTGGAGTTGCCGTAGGATCATTCCATTTTACGATTGCATCGTACACAAAAAAAGCTGCAAAAACTAAATAGATATAGGGTGTGTATTTTAAATAACTCATAGTTGTAGTATTGAAATTTATTCGGCGGTTTCTACTTCGCCTGTTATTCTTTGGGAATTAATTACTTTAAAATCTTTACTAAAATCAATTCCCTGACCGTTTGAACCTCCTTTTAGATCCGTAAATTTATACTTTTTCTCAGTGAAAAACCATTCATTTTTTTGGTCAAAATACAATTGTTCAGTCTCAAGCATTTGTCCATCTTGCGAAACAATTTTTACTTTTCCCTGCAGATCGATAATATTTGTCTTTTTATAAGAAACAGCATAATTAGCCGTCACATGGGTTTTCTTTGCTTTATTATCATACAAAGTTACATCAACACCTTTTGGAAATTCCGTAAAGGGAAAATCAACCGTTGCATAATCTAACATTTTAGAACTTACTAAAACCACTTTTATAAGTCCCGAATCAGTGTATTTTAAATTTACATTATCAGCATCACCTGAAGGTGTGAATTCAGTAAAATTATTCTTTTGTACTTTTTTAAAATTACTTTCGCACCCAAAAAACAGAGTCACGGCTAAGGCCATGACTACTGGAAATAGTTTCTCTTTTTTAAATAAAAACATAGACACGATGATACTAAATAAGAATTATTATTCTTGAACGATTATTATTCAAACTTCCTCTTAACAAACCATCTGTCATTGAACGAAAGTCCTACACTAAATTTAGCATAATTTTCCTGAATTAAACCAGCAGAAGTTGTTCCGCGTTTTCCAAGCTCAAAACCAAAGTTAATATTAGAAAAACTTCCTGTAATAGGCAATCCAATTCCTAAACTAATGCCTTTATCTTTGATAGATTGAGAGTCTACAACCAATCCTGTTTCTTCATATTTGATCCCCGCTCTGTAGACGATTCTTTTAAAATAACCTGAAAAAGAACTATAATTAGGAATAAAATAACCCCCTAAACTATACTTCATTGCCTTCTCATAAGAAGCTCTTGTTGATGCATTATAGGTATTAACCAGATCTCCTTGACTTGCAGCAACAACTTGTGCCCCTACCAACCATTTTCTTGATTCACCAATTCCTAAACCAACTTTCAATTCACTAGGCAAGGTTAATTTTCTTTTTTCTGTATCGTCATCTAAACTTTGAACAATAGAATAATCTAAGTCATTATAAAAAGTAACTGCCGAGATATTTCGGGTATTGTTAGAAGTTAATTTACTTTCTAATTTATAGCTCACACTACTAAACAACTTTAGCTTTTCATTCAGTTTTGCTTGGTACATAGCACCAAAATTAAAGTTTACCCCAGACAAATCAGCTTTATTCAATTCGCGACTACCTGTTGATATTCCGTTTACAGCCTGTATGTTTGTCAACTCAATGGTACCAAAATTATAATCTAAACTAGCACCTAAATTAAAATTCGGCTTAATTTTATAAGAAGCGCCAAAAAACGCTTTACTCATTCCGCCCGTAGCATATTCACGAGAACTTGGCTCACCTTCAACAGTAGAAAATGAATTAATTTTATATCCTACAGAAGAATATGGTGTAACTCCAAAAGCCACACCTAATTTCCCCATAGGCAAACCTACAGCGATATAATCAAAAGTAGTTCTCTTAGCTTTTTCTGAACCAGTATCGTTTTTTAAAGTAGTTAAATTGTAAGTTCCCCCAACAGTAAATGTAGTTAACTTTAGATTAGAATAACTTGCCGGATTATCTAAATTCAAATGAATACTATCTTGTTCCACTTGAACACCTGACATTGATCGACTTTCGATTGTTCCTTTGAACCTTACATCACCAATCCCGTAAAAAGAATATGGAGACGAAGTTCCTTCCTGAGCAAAAGACACTAACGAAAAAAGCAAACAAAGGCTTGATATAATTTTTCTAATCATTTTTGATTTTATATTGAAATGTTTGATTCAAACTCTCTAAAAGGAAATTTGAATTGGCAAATATGGTATTTTTTAATCGTTTAGCCAAAAAATCTGCATCACCACCCGTTAAAATTATGATAATTTTTGTACAAGCTGCTTTATATTCATCTATAAAACCGTCAATTTCATAGACCAATCCGTTGACAACGCCCGAATGCATCGATTCTGAAGTAGACTTTCCCACATATGATTTTGGACTCTCTAAAGCTAACAAAGGGAGCTTTGCTGTAAAATGATGCATCGATTTGTATCGCAAAAGCAAACCTGGCGAAATAGCACCACCCTGATACACATTATTTTCATCTACAAAATCATAAGTAACACAGGTTCCCGCATCAATTATTAATCTATTTTGATTGGGATACAACAAAGTTGCGCCGGCTGCAAGAACCATACGGTCAATTCCTAATGTTTTTGGAGTATCATAATTATTGCTAAAGGGAAAAACATCTTGATTAGAAACAAAATGAATCTGAAGCTTTGACTCAAAGACTAAAAAAGATTTTTTATCTATCTCACCAACAGAAGAAACGACCAAAACATCTAATAAAGGGAAATCTTCTAAAATTTTCTTGATATTTTCAGCAAGCGCTACTTTATCAAAAACAAAGCTAGCTAAACTAGTACTTTGCTCAAATACAGCAGCTTTAATCCGGGTATTCCCTACATCAACAGTTAATATCATATTATGGCTTTTGCTTTTGCGAAGGTACGAATAGATTTTTTCATAAAAATGTTTTGGATATATTAAAAATGGTTCTATATTTGCACCCGCAATACGCACGGTACCTTAGCTCAGTTGGTAGAGCAATGGACTGAAAATCCATGTGTCCCTGGTTCGAACCCTGGAGGTACCACAAAACCCGAATAGCAATATTCGGGTTTTTTGTTTTTATAGTTTTCGGAACGTGAATGAAGCTGAAAAAAATGGATTTTTTTTAATTTCAATCTGTTTTATCTGTGTTCCATTATTTTTTAAAAACCTATAAAAAACAAAAAAACCTCCCGTTTCCAGGAGGCTTCTTCACTACAACTTAAAATTATACTATTTTAAATTATTTCATCAAACGCACTTCGTAAATACCAGTAATAGACGAATTCGGTTTTGCCTGAAATTTCACTTCTAACAATTTTGAATTCGATTTTAAAACTTCGAAAGGTATTTCAATTGTTTTATCAACAAACTGATTTCCTTCTTTTCCATCCATTGCAATAGAAGCCACTAAAACAGAGTTCAAATACACCTCAAAATCTTTGTTTTTATCCGAACCAAAATAAGTGATTCTTAACTTACGCGCTTCTAATTTTGGATTTTTCAACTCATAACTAAAAGAACCTTTTCCGTTTCTATAATGACGCTCTTGATATACTCCTGTATCGGTTTTATCCCCTTTAAAATTATGATCATTTTCTGGTTGTTGTTCACCAGCTGTTACCATATCAACCGTCATAGCTTCCAATTTCATTTTAGCACCTTCCCTTTCTTTCATCGCTGCTTGCATTTCAGATAATTTTTCCTTGGTGGTATAAGGCCAATACAACATGTATCTCGCATCGTGAATTTCGAAAAAAGGAATCAGTTTTAGATTTTTAAATTTATCCTGATAAGTAACATCCGAAACCGAATAACTAAAAGGCTGATTTTTTATTTCTTTTAAAGACTGTGCCAAATCAGTAGTATTTGAAACCAACATAGGCGCTTCTTCAATTGGATAAATAGGTCCACTGGCAATATGCCCCATTCGACTTCCATCGGCTTTTAAACCTACTAAATCAGTTGTATCTGTAACGGCAGCCAAAACTATTGGACCATGTAAAAAAGAAACCCAAGCGGAATGATCTGGAAGTTGTTCCGAGGTATTGTGCATTGGTAAAACAACCGAAATCACATCTCCTGATTTCCATTTTCTATCAATTGCAACATACGAATTAGCGTCTTTTTCAGCCGCTACTTCTTTACCATTTACCGTAAGCTTTAATTGACCATCTGTTACCCAAGAAGGATATCTAAATTTAACTGCAAACTTTTCTGCTTTTTTTAAATCCAATGTAAAAGCAGATTGCTCTTCAAAAGGAAACTTAGTACTTTGAGTAAGTTTCAATCCTTTTTCTTTCCATTCTAAAGTGGAAGGAATAAAAAGATTCACATACAAATCGTTCGCATCATGAGCATAAATCATTTCGCCATATTTTCCGTGATTTTCTAAACCAGAACCCACACAACACCAAAAAGATTCCTGCGGTTGTGAATACACACGGTAATGACGCGGACGTATTGGAGTAAAATAAACAAAACCTCCATCAGGATGTTGTGTTGACAAAATATGATTGTAAGTCGTACGTTCGTAGTAATCCATATATTTTGCATCCGGATACGCTAAAAACAAATGCTTACTTAATTTAAGCATATTATAACTGTTGCAGGTTTCAGGCCCTTCTCTTGATTCCAGCATGGACGAAAAGTCATTAGTAGGATTAAAATGTTCTCTCACACTATTTCCTCCTATCGAAATGGTTCTATTTTCAACTACTGTTTTCCAAAAAAAGTTAGCTGCATCCGCCCATTTGGCATCACCACCTACCTCAGCAACACGCATAAATCCAATTACTTTTGGAATTTGGGTATTAGCATGAATTCCGTTTAATTTATCTTCATTTTTCAACAAAGGATCTAAAATGGTTTTGTGTGAAAATTTTTCAGCCAAAACCAAATACTTTTTATCTCCAGTAATTGCAGCCACATCGGCCAAAACTTCATTCATCCCGCCATGCTCACTTTTGAGCATCATTTGTATTTGTTCGTCAGATAAATTAGCTGTAAGATTCAAACACCAATCAGACAATTGAATAAGCATTTTTTTAGCTTTTTGATTCCCTGTTAAACGATAAGCATCATCTAAACCTGCAAAAATTTTATGAATATTATACCATGGCACCCATTTCCCGTTTAATGAAAAACCGCCCGCATCAATTTTGCCTTTAGCAACATCAGCCCACAAAGCTTTACTTCCTGGAACCCCGCCAATATATCCGTTACCATTTTTTATCTGACATTTCTCCAACCAGTTCAGCATGTAATCCAGACGTTCTTTGATTTGCGGATTCCCGGTTGCAGCATACATCTCAGACAAAGCCGAAATGTAATGTCCTCCAATATGACCGTCTAAACCGGTATTTTCCCAATTGCCGTAATTGTCTTTTAAAGGAGTCAACCCAGCTTCTTTTAAGTATGGCGCTAATAACCTATCGGCATCGAGTTCTAAAATGTATTTCATATCCATTTGTTGCGCCTTAAAAAAAGGACTCTCTAACAAACGAACATCTGACAAAGGAAAAGATTGCAATTGCCCTGACTGTCCGTAAACTGAGGCACAAATAACGAACAATGCCGCTGCACAAAACGTATTTCTAAAATGCTTTAATACCATAATTTTTCTTGTTGTTTATTTTAAAACACAAACGCTCCCTATCTGTTTTTTAAAATTTGGTTTATTTATTAATTACTCTTAGTTCATAAAAAAGAAAAAGTCCGAATTAACAAATGTAAATAAAACATTTATTAATTTGGACTTAAATTATTTAAAAAATCACCCTCAAAAAGTAAATTACAATTTGAGGGTAATTTAAAAGCTAAATCATTTTATAAAACTAATAAGCTCTTAGTTTGTATATCCTGGGTTTTGCCATGCTTTTTTCTGAGCATCCGACAAATTAGAACCATCATCATTTAACAAACCATCAATAAAAGTCTGGGGAATTGGTCTGTATTCATGTTTATTAGCCGTAATATTAGTCGCTGCTTCTGGATTAAATGCTTTTGCACGTGTAATCAAAGTTCCTGTACGAGACAAGGTTTCCCAACGTTGCCATTCACCCAATAACTCTCTAGAGCGTTCGTTAAGAATAAAGTGTAAAGCACGCTCAAAAGCACTTGACGCTCCAATTTTAGCAATTACCTCCTCATCTTCAGCTGGTAAATTAGCAGGAAAAGTAGTTAGCTGTAAACTTGAAGCTGCTGTAGTAACACCAACTGTTGGATTTGACAAATAATATGTATTCATATCTAAATTTGAATTCACATAATTAGTAGCAGCTGTACCCGTATTTAAAGCATTCACTTTAAACGCTAAGGAACCATCGCTATAGAAAGATCTATTTTCTCCATTTTTCCATTGTGCTCTAGCACGCACCACATTAACATCAGCCATTGCATTAGCATATTGCCCTTTACGCACGTAGCATTCTGCACGAACTAGATAGGTCTCTGCTAAACGAGCCATAATCACATCTCGGTGTGCATCACCTTTTTCAGCAGTACGAGAACCATCATCTGTTTTATTAATTCCTGCAAAGAAATTACAAATTGGTTGATTTTTAAATGTAGGTGCCACATAAGTCCCATTTTGGTACAACACTAATGAATTTGGGACATATTGCCCTACTTTAGTAGTCAAAGAACCAGCTGTAGCAGTTTGACGGGCAGCTTTATTCCATTCAGGCAATCGGCTATTGTCATCTTTCCAATTAGGATTTTGTACATAAGCACCAAAAGTATAACTATCATAAGTATGATCTGTTTTACTATTTAAAATCATAACAATGCCAGGATCTCCAACTGCCACTCCTTTACCTGAAGCAGCAACATTATTAGTTCCATAAACTGTTTTAAATGTTTTCCACATACGAGCATCATTTACGTGATCATAAACAGCATAGCTATATTCAGTAGGGCGACAACGTTGAAAATCCATTCCTCCAATCCAAACACCACGTTTTACCCATCCACCAGAAAAACTTGAAAATTGTGGATTAAAATAATTATAAGTTCTATTTCCATAACGCCCTACAGTACTTGCATCTGCATTATGCGGAGCAGCCATTAATATTTCACTCAATTGTTCGTTAGCACAATCCACCCCTGTCCAATTTGCATATAAATCACTATAGTTAGCTGTAAGTGGTCCACGGGCATTAATTGCATAAGTACAAGCATCAATAGCTTCAACTAAATCAGCATCCTTATAAGCACTATTCCATGCATCACAACGTTCTGAACAACGAAACAATAAAGCTTTTGCTAAAAAATGTGCCGCAGTTGCCTTAGTCCAAGTAACTCCTTTACCATAAGTATAAACCTCACCTTCAAAAAGATTATAGGCATTCCTAAAATCTGAGATAACTTGTTCCCAAGACTGTTCTTCTGTTGAACGGGTAAAATTTCGCACAATTCCTTTAACAGGTACAGTTTGAAGTACTACACCACCATATTGCGCAGTTAAACGATAATAATTGTAACCTCTTAAAAAATAAGCATGCGCCAAACAACGATTTCTAATTTGTAAATCATCAATTTTATCAGCATTGGCAATAATCGTATTAGCTGAAGCTATCCCATAATACATTTCGTCCCAAAGCGCAGCTGGGGAAGTGGCATTTCCATTAGCGGCTCCTGTAGCAGTAGTTGCACCTGCTGGCCCGAAACGGTTATCATAAGTATTCCACATTTCATTGGTTAAATCATTAGCATTAGTAAACTCATCCGTACCATAAAGTGTAGTACCGTAAGCCCATTCGTAACCAAAATGCCAACGTATATTCCCATAAAGAGAAACAGTCAAGGCCTGAATACCTTCAGAAGTTTCGAAATAATCTGTAGAATTTTGAGTTGTTAACTCTTCATCTAAAAAATCTTTAGAACAAGAATTTAATGACAAAACCGTCACTAATAAAAGACCTATTTTTATATTTTTAACTATATTCATTTTTTTATTTTTTAACATTAATCCTTTACTTAGTTACAATTTAAACTATTAAAAACCAACCTGAAGCCCTAACACAAAACTTCTGTTAAAATAAGTCGCATTAGTATCAAAATCATACCAATCTAAAGATTGATAAATACTTCCTGGATTAACTGCTTGCGCATATAATTTTAAATTAGACACACCAATATTCTCACAAAGCTCTTTAGGAAAAACATAACCCATTGAAATATTTCTAATTTTCACAAAAGATGCTTTTCTAAATCCTAAAAGACCTGAGAAATCATCCTGAGAACCAGAAGTAGCCTGTCCTAAGATAGGTTTTTGAAAATCTGCATTTGGATTATCTGGTGTCCAGTAATCTACTTGGCGCTGATTAGCATGAGCTGTTAAAGCTTCACCTCCTAATGAAGCCATATATCCCATGCGTCCATACAAATTCATACTTAATTCAAATCCTTTAAAACTAAAAGTATTATTCCATCCCATAGTCCATCTTGGATTACTATTCCCAAGAATCACTCTATCACTAGCATCCATTTTGTAATCTCCATTTTGATCTTTTGGACGCACATTTCCTGGCGTAAAATCATACCCATTGGCATTCCATTTATCCATTTCAGCTAAATCCTCTGACGTATTTTGCCATAAACCTAAATTATCATAACCATATTGAACACTAATAGACTGTCCAATAAACCATGCATTATCAATCATATCATTTTTACCATAAGCCAATTCCTCTATTTCATCTTTTTGCCAAGCCCCATTTAAACTAGACTCCCAAGTAAATCCATTCTCAGTTTCAACTGGTATAAAATTTAAAGTAACCTCTACCCCATGATTCTTTGTTTTCCCAATATTACCATACGTATTAGGAAACCCTGATAATGTTGGAATATTAACTAACATTAACAAATCTTTTGTTCTGGATTTATACGCATCAATAGTACCACTCACTTTACCTTCAAAAAGACTAAAATCTAAACCAAGATTATATTGGGTTGTTTTTTCCCAACCTAAAGTAGGATTTGCCATAGTAAGCTGATCTTTTGTATAATAAGGTTCATTAGTTGTATAGCCAATTTGATTACTCAAACCATTAAACGGCAAATAAATAGAAGAAACACTTCCTTTAGTTGCATAAGGATCAACCGCGGAGTTTCCTGTTGTACCAAAACCAAAGCGGAGTTTTAAATTTTCAATCCAATTAGTCCCTTTTAAAAACTCTTCATTATCAATTCTCCAGGCTAACGCTGCTGACGGGAAAAAATCCCACTTATAACCTGGTGCTAATTGCGACGCACCGTCCCATCGGCCAGACATAGTCAACAAATAACGATTATCATAACCATAATTAGCACGAATCATATAAGAACTTAACTGACGTTCAGTAAGACCAGAACCCATTGAAGCTTTATTATTAGCATTAGTTATATCGACAGACCCCATGGCATTCCATAAAGAAGAAGGCAATGGAATATTATTAGCCGCCATAGATGAATTTTCAATATTCCATGATGATGCAGTTTGTAATAAAGTTGCTCCTAGTTTGTGTTTTTCAGCTAAAGTTCTATCATATGTAATCATATTATCCAAAGTCCATGAAAAATCTCGACGATTTTGAAGACGAGCATAATTAGCTCCAGCACTTCCATCTGAATTAACTTTTAAAGAAGAAGTCCCGTCAATATACACTCCTTCTCTCCAATGACGAAAATCAGGACCAAAATTAATTTTATAACTCAACCCTTTAACCGGTTCCCAGATTTTTCCAATATCAAATGTTGCTGAAAAATTACCCAAAGCACGCATGGTTTGAGACAATTGTGTACTCTTATTCCATTCATCCATAATGGTATAAATACCAGTTTCTCCTCCAGGATTAATAACCAAATTCCCCTCAGAATCATAGGGAACGGCAAAATTATAAATAGACTTAGCTGCGCCGTAGATCGCATTAGGTGAGGTACCACTTCGGGCTCCCAAAGTTGACATCCCATAATTTTGTTCACTCCATGAAACATTGAATGAAGCAGTCATTTTAAACCATTCAGCAGGAGTAATATTAGCACTTAACTTAGTAGTATAACGATCATAAGATTGTCCTTTTTGAGTACCTTCATTACTTAAATATCCGAACGAACCATAAGCATTTACTTTCTCTGCCCCCCCACTTGCACTTAAAACATGCTCCGTAGTAATCCCTGTTTGAGTTACAAACTTAGTCCAATCTGTATTAGTCACTTTTGAAGGATCCCAAACTCCATTTACCCATCCACTCAATACATTATCACGAGAAGTCTGACCATCTAATGCACTATCAAAAATTAACTTATCATTATCATAAGTAGGATTTTTAGGGTCTGCATAAGTATTTGGATCAAGATTATAAGCAGATGTACGTCTGAAATTAATAAAATCAGCAGCACTCATTGAAGGCGAACGATCAACTATTTGAGAAGTCGTAATTGTTCCTGCATAATTTAAACTAAATTGCCCTGCCTTACCCTGTTTAGTGGTAACAATGATAACCCCATTAGCACCACGCGAACCATATATTGCAGTTGCTGAAGCATCTTTAAGAACATCAATAGATTCAATATCTCTAGGGTTTAATGTTTCAATAGAAGAAGCAGACATCAAAGGAACACCATCAACTACATAAAGCGGAGAGTTACTCGCAGTTAACGAACGGTTTCCACGAATACGAACAGACCCTAAAGTCCCTGGTCGTTCACTTGTAGTAATATCAACACCCGCAGCTTTCCCTTGCAAAGCCTCAAGAGCATTATTTACAGGACGATTCATCAGAGTTTCTGCATTAACACTTGCAATTGCTCCTGTTACATCAGATTTTTTTTGAGTACCATATCCTACCACAACAACTTCATTTAAGGTTTGCGAAGACTCTTTTAACGTTATTTTGAAATCTGTTTTGTTTCCAATAGGAATTTCCACTGTATCAAAACCAACATAAGTAATCACTAAAATAGTATTTGCATTATCAACCTTAATAGTAAACTTACCATCCAAATCAGTCGAAACAGCAGTAGAAGTTCCTTTTATTAAAACACTAGCTCCCGGTAATCCCATTCCACTCTCATCAACAACAAGACCTGTAAGTGTTTTTTGTTGATCTATTTTTGCTGTTACTATAGTGGAAATTACATCCTCTTTTTGATTTCTTTTTTGTAAAACAATTTGATTACTAACTACAGCATAAGTAATATTAAGCGGTTTTAACACTCTTGACAATACAGCTGAGAGCACTTCATTTTCGGCCTTAACAGTTACTTTTTGATCAAAAGAAACCATCCTCGAATTATACGAAAACTTAACATCAGCCGTTTTACCCAGTTCAGTTAATGCCTTATTTAAATTTACATCAGTAATGGAAATAGTTACTTTGGTATCTAATTTTCCTTGCCCATTCAAACTGTTTGCCATTGTGACGGTTGAGAAAATTAAGGCTAATACAAATTGATATAATGTCATCTTCATGAGTCGAATTAGTAATCGTTGTTTAACTACGTTTTTTTTCATAATTTTGATTTGTTTTGGTTAATACTATTTTGTTGTGTATTCAAGAAACATCTCAAACTCACTTTGCAGAGGGAGTTTGAAAAAAATTTGGCGTCGATAATGTTGCAGCATTTCGACGCTTTTATTTATTTTATCAGGTAATTTATTTAATTACAACCTGTTGACAATATCGTTATCTGATTTCCATTCATGGTATAACTAGAATTATTTCCGATACTTTTACAAATAATTTTTAATTTTTCAGGCAACGGTTGATCACTTAACGAAGTGGTTAGATGACATTTTTGCAACTCTTTTACAGGAAAATCTATTTCTACAGAATAAGCCTGCTCAATGGTTTTAAAAATCTGAGCCACCGGTATATCCGTAAATTCAAAACTCAATTGCTCTATACTTCTAACCGACCCGCTAATAGATTTATCAACCGTAATATCAGTAATTTTATCAAAAGTTTGTTCCTTACGCACAAAACGAAGGGCTTGATTAGGCAGCAAAACAATTTCTTTTTGATTGGATTTACCTGCTGTTTTTTCTGAATTCACTTTTACCTTTCCTGTTCTTACTAAAACTTCTACATCTGATTCATTTGCATAAGCTTTAATTCTAAAACTAGTACCTACAACCTTAGTAACAATCTCATTAGCATGAACAAAAAAAGGTTTTTTAGGATTTTTACTAATTTCAAAAAAGGCCTCTCCCGATAAATATACATTTCGTTCATTTCCTATAAAAATTTTAGGATAACTTAATTTACTTTTAGGCTGTAACAATACTGAACTCCCATCAGACAAAGTCACAATCTGTGGTTTATTAGAATTATTAATTTGTTCTAACAAACCATTTTCGTCTAAATTACTAACCACCTGATTATAGTCATAATAATAAGTCTCTTTCTCAGAATATGTTGTATACAAATACGTTGACAATAATCCAAAAACTAAAACCGCAGCAATTTTTCTAAACCAAGTTGTATTCCACAATTGTATTAATTTTTGCTCCATTTTACTTTCCTGTTCTTTTTGTTCAATTTTCATCCAAGTTGCCTGCAAAGCATCTTCAACTTGTTCTTGAGATAAATTATCCTGAGGAACTTTCATTGCCAACAACCACAACCGAGCTTCTTCAACCAATTTTGCTCGTTGAGCATGCTCTAAAGTCCATTCCTCCCATCCATCAATGTCCATTTTTGACTTCATCCACAATCGGAATGACTCATCAGCCAAAAAATCTTCTATTTCTCTATATTGATTTCGTTCTTTCATTTTCAAAGTGTTTCTGCTATCATAAAGGACAGCCACTGCATTACATACTCATTAATTCGTAACTTTTCTACTCTTGTTTAAATCCAATTTGTTAATAATACCATTAACACCATTAAATTCCCTTTCCATTCTTTACGTATATTCACCAATGCTCTATGCAATAAATTACTTGCGGACTGATAATTAACATTCAATATCTCCGCCACTTGATCTACATTCATTCCGTGATGATATCTTAAATACAAGGCTTCTTTTTGTCTGGCAGGCAAAGCGTTCAAAGCAGTATTTAACTGCAAAACTTTTCCAGTGACTAACTCATCTGAAATTAATTGTTGTTCCACTGAAAAATCAAACATAAAATCTATTGCATCTACTGATGTAGTTTTCTTAAAAACCCTATCTCGCTGTTGCAAACGCACAATGCGCTTACGAACACTTGACAATAAATAGGCTTTTACTACCACCGAATCATTAAGACTATTTCGATAGACCCATATATCAGTAAAAACATCCTGAACACAGTCTTGGATTTTTTCTAAAAACGGAGAAAATGAATTTCCATATTGAACCAAATACTTATAGTATCTTTTAAAAAGTTCCGAAAACGCTTTTTCATCACCCGCTTTTAAATCAGCCCACAATTCATTATCATCAAGCTCTGTGTTTTGTAAAATTTGTTTTTTCAAACTCAATAGTTTTTTTTGATTACAATTCTATTCCGTTTAAAAAGAAGAGTCACTACACAAAACAGCAACTCTTCTTTACGCACTAATATGACTAACCAAAATCACATATACAAAAAGTACTTTTATACATAAAGGACAGATTATTTATTATATACTCATTAAATTATAGTTTTTTTTTCATTTAGCACAAAAAATACAATTCAATATTACATTTTAACCATTGACTCAATACTTTAACACAATAGTTTAATCTAAAACAACAACAATTTAAATTTAAGCTAAAAACTTATTTGCTAATTTAATATATTTATGCAAAATTTATATACATGGAAGTTATCAGTTGTCCAAAATGCCAAAACAACAATATAGTTAAAAGCGGAATCATAAACGAAAAGCAACGCTATTTATGCAAAGACTGCAAGTATTTTTTTACTGTAAACAAAATTGGAAAAAAAATTGATGATTATTATGTTACTAAAGCACTACAACTTTATTTAGAAGGATTGAGTTATAGAGAAATTGAACGCATCATTGGAGTTTCTCATGTAAGCATTAGTAATTGGATCAAATCATTCAATATAAAAAAACCAACAAACACTAATTACCACCCCACTTACAAAATACTAAACCATTTAGAATTAATTGAATACATCAAAAACAAAGAAACACTTTCAGGAGCAGGAATGATTATAACTGAACTTGGCGACAAGTTCATGCTCATCAAATGGGAACGTTTTAAAAAATAACTATATTCTTTACAGCTATATATAGTCTATTTTTTTTTGTAAATAAAAAAACTGAATTTGCTACTCTATTTTAAACCAAAACCAATTTCTATTTATTAAATTTTATCAAACCTCTATGGAACAAATATTAAAAGACACCACTGCCAATGCTGCACCGTTAGGACTTTTTGGCTTCGGAATGACAACTATGCTATTAAACATCCACAATGCAGGATTCTTTGAACTTAATGCAATGATTATGGGAATGGGAATATTTTTTGGCGGAATGCAACAAGTAATTGCCGGAATAATGGAATGGAAAAAAGGCAACGGCTTTGCCATGGCCGCTTTTACATCCTACGGCTTCTTTTGGATATCTCTTGTAGCACTATGGCTTCTCCCACTAATAGGTGTTGCAAAACCTGACGGCGCTTCTATGGGCTGTTATTTGGGAATTTGGGGACTTTTCACATTAGCTTTTTTTATTGGAACACTAAACGGAAACACCATTGGAAAACTTATTTTTGGCTCACTTGTAATTCTATTTGCTCTTTTATCAGCAGCGAGTTTTACTGGAAACACCAATCTTCATACTATTGCTGGTTATGAAGGAATTTTGTGTGGCTTTTTTGCTTTTTACGAAGCTGCCGCAATTGTTATGAATGAAAAGCTAGGTAGACAAGTTTTACCTTTATAATAAATAAAACAACTAATTAACATACAATAGCTTTAAACCGAATTTAGAGCTATTGTATTTTTCATTTGAATGAAAAAAAGGCATGAACAAAAATTAATTATCCTTTCGATGCTAATGCTTTTAGCATTGAATATTCCACTTATGCTCTTATTTGATAGCTCGAAACCATTATTTGGATTTCCAATTATCTATATCTACCTTTTTTCAGCTTGGTTATTTTCAATTGGCATTACGTACTTTATAATTAAAAAATATTATGAGTAGTATTGGCCTTTTATTAATTTTAGCCATTTATGTAGTAATGCTTTTTTACATTGCACATTGGTCTGAAAAAAGAAGCCATTCCAAATGGACTAATAACCCCTACATCTACTCATTTTCACTGGCCGTTTATTGTACCGCCTGGACTTATTACGGAAGTATTGGTTTAGCCGCTAAGTCAGGATTGGATTACCTACCCATCTATCTCGGCCCAATTATCATCATCCCAACCTGGATTATTATTCTGAAAAGAATTATTCGAATTTCCCGAATCAATAAAATAACCAGTATTGCCGATTTTATTTCACTACGCTATGGAAACAGTCGTTCATTAGGAGCCTTAGTTACATTAATTTCTATTTTTGGCATTGTACCTTATATTGCATTACAGCTCAAAGCAATTTCAGATACTTTTCATATTGTTACCAAAACACATCCGAGTCCTAACATCTTTATGGACAACACCACTTATATATGTATTGCCTTAGCCTTATTTGCTTCTTATTATGGAAATAAATATGTTGATGCTTCTGAAAAAAGACGCGGAATTGTAACTGCTATAGCTATAGAATCCATTCTTAAATTAGTATTCTTTTCAATCATTGGCATTTATGTTACCTATTTTGTTTATGATGGTTTTGGAGACATTTATACCAAAGCTTCTGTTTTAGAAAATTTCGATAAAAAAAACACCATAGGAAGTTTAGCCAACGGAATTAACTGGTTCTTTTTATGCCTCATTTCTATGTTTGCCATTTTTATTTTACCAAGGCAATTTCACACTTCTATTGTAGAAAACAACCATGAAAAACACATTCGAACTGCTATTTGGTTACTTCCACTCTACTTATTGCTTTTTAATATTTTTGTTTTTCCAATAGCTTGGGGAGGAAATATTCTTTTTGGAACACAAGGACTCAATTCCGACACTTATTCACTACTAATTCCGCAACATTTTAACAATAATTTTTTAACCATTTTAGTATTTCTTGGCGGATTTTCGGCAGCAATTTCCATGATTATTGTATCCTCAATTGCACTGGCAACCATGCTTAGTAACAACCTTTTAATTCCTTATGGCTTTATTGGTTCTTTAGAAAACACTTCTCAAGAAAAAAACACCAAACGAATTGTCCTTAGTCGCAAAATTGGTATTTTTTCTTTGATCATTTTAGCCTATATCATCTATCGCGTTTTTGTTTTAGATTATACTTTAGTTTCCATCGGATTGGTTTCATTTGTCATTATCGCCCAATTAGCACCCGCCTTTTTCGGTGCCTTATTTTGGAAACGCGGATCAAAAAAAGGAGCTATAACTGGAATTATCCTTGGATTTTTAGTTTGTTTTTATACTTTATTGATTCCTTATGCTATTGGAACCACAAGATCAGCGAGTACTTTTGTACAAGAAGGTCCTTGGGGAATTGCGTTACTCAAACCTTTCCACCTTTTTGGATTGAACTATTTGGATCCAATTCCGCAAGCTGTTTTCTGGAGCTTATTGGTCAACTTATTAAGTTATTTAGCGGTCTCAGTTTGTTTTAGTGGCAACTACAGAGAACGCAATTATGCCGAAATGTTTGTTGATATAGACAAATACATCACCAATCATGAGAATGCGTATGTTTGGAAAGGAACAGCTAATATTTCGGATATTCAAAAAATACTGGAACGTTTTTTAGGTATCGAAAGAACCAAACGTGCCATGACTATTTTTAATTTGAAATACAATGTAGACAAAGACAACAAAATTGCCGATGCTCGTTTTATCAAATTTGCCGAAAATCTACTCACTGGACATATAGGCACGGCTTCTGCCAAAATTGTAATTTCAAGTGTTGCCAAAGAAGACAAAATTAGTCTTCCCGAAGTTTTGCGTATCTTAGAAGAATCTAAAGAAAATATTATTATCAATAAAAAATTGATTGAAAGTTCGAATGAATTAAAAACAATTTCCGAACAACTTCGAGTAGCTAATCAAGAACTCATTAATAAAGACATTCAAAAAGACGAATTCCTTGACACGGTAACACACGAATTAAGAACACCAATTACTGCCATTAGAGCAGCAACTGAAATATTGCACGACGACGAAGAAATCCCAACTGAAGTGCGTCAAAAATTTCTACAAAATATCATTGCCGAGTCAGACAGACTGAACCGTTTGATTGATAAAATTTTGGATTTGGAAAAATTTGAAACTGGTAAACAAAAAATTTACCTATCTAAAAACAACATTTGCCAAACCATCAACAACACTTTAGAATCATTAAACCAATTAATTCTAAACAAAAATATTAGTGTTAAATTCGAAAAAAAATCAGAGGAAATCAAAGCTTTTTATGATGAAGAACGGCTCATTCAAGTACTAAATAATCTAATTTCGAATGCAATTAAATTTTGCGATGAAGCAAATGGAAAAATAAAAATTGACATTAATGAAGACAATGAATATATAGCGGTAAGCATTCATAACAATGGAAAAGAGATTAAACTCGAAGATTTAGAAGCTGTTTTTGACAAATTCTACCAATCTCGAAATCAAAATATTAAAAAACCAATTGGAAGCGGCTTAGGATTAGCCATTTGCAAAAAAATAATTGAACACCATAAAGGAAAAATTTGGGCAAAAAGCTCTAATAGTCTAGGAACAACTATTACTTTTACATTGCCCAATTACAATACTAGCGAAAAATGAAAAGAATACTTATTGTAGATGACGAGCCTAATATTGTGATGTCGCTTGAATATACTTTTAAAAAAAACAATTTTGAGGTATTTATTGCTCGCGATGGACAAGAAGCATTGGACATTTTAAAAAATCAACTTCCCGATATCATTATTCTGGATGTGATGATGCCCATGGTTGATGGCTACAGCACATTGGAACAAATAAAAAAAGATGAACGATTAGAGAATTGCAAAGTCATTTTTCTATCTGCAAAAAACAAAGAAAAGGACATAGAAAAAGGCCTATCTCTTGGCGCTAATTTATATATGACCAAGCCTTTTTCTTTAAAAAAATTAGTGGAACAAGTAAATGAATTATTAAACTAACAAGAACTAAATACATACTAAAAATCATGAGTCGTTACAAAATAAATAATTTCGAAGAATACTTTAAAGAGTACAAAAAGTCTATAAAAGACCCGAAAAAGTTTTGGGACAAAATTGCCTCTGAAAACTTTACTTGGTATCAAGAATGGGACAAGGTAGTTGATTTTAATATGGCTGAAGCCGAAATAAAATGGTTTGTAGATGCTAAGGTAAACATCACTAAAAACTGTATCGATCGTCATCTTGCTAAAAAAGGAGACAAAGTAGCTATAGTTTTTGAACCAAATAATCCTGAAGAAGCGTCACAATCGATCACTTACAATGAATTGCACCAACGTGTAAGCAAAATGGCGAATGTTTTATTGAGCCAAGGCATTCAAAAAGGAGATCGTGTTTGTATTTATTTACCAATGATTCCTGAATTAGCCATTACCACTCTTGCCTGTGCACGAATTGGAGCTATTCACTCCGTAGTTTTTGCCGGATTCTCAGCATCTGCTTTGGCAGCTAGAATCAATGATAGTAAATGTAAAATGGTGGTAACTTCTGATGGAGGATTCCGTGGAAACAAAACCATTGATTTAAAAGGAATCGTTGACGAAGCATTAGTAAACTGTCCATCTGTTGAAAAAGTATTAGTAGCTCAAAGAACCAATACAAACATCAATATGAAAGAAGGTCGCGACCAATGGTTAGCACCTCTTTTAGAAAAAGCTTCAGACAACAATACCGCTGAAATCATGGACGCCGAAGATCCATTATTTATTCTTTACACTTCGGGCTCAACAGGAAAACCAAAAGGAATGGTACATACCACAGCTGGTTATATGGTTTATACAGCCTATACCTTCCAAAATGTTTTTAACTACGAAGAAAATGATATTTTCTGGTGTACTGCTGATATTGGCTGGATTACGGGACACTCTTATATTTTATATGGTCCATTATTAAACGGAGCAACCACAGTCATTTTTGAAGGAGTTCCTTCTTACCCTGATTTTAGTCGTTTTTGGCAAATTATAGAAAAACACAAAGTAAACCAATTCTACACGGCTCCAACAGCTATTCGTTCCTTAGCCAAAGAGAGTTTAGATTATGTTCAAAAATACCCATTAAGCTCCCTGAAAGTAATTGGTTCTGTTGGAGAACCTATCAACGAAGAAGCTTGGCACTGGTACAACGACCACGTGGGCGGAAAACGTTGCCCTGTGGTTGATACTTGGTGGCAAACCGAAACAGGAGGAATTCTAATCTCTCCAATTCCTTTTATCACACCAACAAAACCAACTTATGCTACTCTTCCTCTTCCTGGAATTCAAGCCGTTTTAATGGATGAAAAACGCAACGAAATTGAAGACAACCAAGTAGTAGGAAGCTTGTGTATCAAATACCCTTGGCCAGGAATTGCCAGAACAATCTGGGGTGATCATAAACGATATAAAGAAACCTATTTCTCTGCCTTTCCTGGAAAATACTTTAGTGGAGACGGTGCTTTACGTGACGAAGTAGGCTATTACAGAATTACAGGTCGCGTAGATGATGTAGTCATTGTTTCTGGGCATAATTTAGGAACAGCTCCAATTGAAGACGCTATCAATGAGCATCCGGCTGTGGCTGAAAGTGCTATTGTAGGCTTCCCTCATGAAATTAAAGGAAATGCTTTGTATGGTTTTGTAATACTTAAGGAAACTGGTGAAAAACGAGATAAAGCCAACTTAGCCAAAGAAATTAATGAACATATTTCGGCTCACATTGGTCCAATAGCAAAATTGGATAAAATCCAGTTTGTTTCTGGTTTACCCAAAACCCGTTCCGGAAAAATCATGCGACGTATTTTAAGAAAAATTGCTGAAGGTGATTATTCTAATTTTGGAGACACTACCACTTTATTAAATCCAGAAATTGTAGAAGAAATAAAACAAGGTAGACTATAATTTTATTTCAAATCTTATAATACAAAAGCTGCTTCTTAACAAAGCAGCTTTTGTATTTTAGAACAATTTATTCCAAATCAATTTATTCCAAAAACAGTTTATTTTTATTACATTCGCTATCAGGAATCTGTAACTGAAAGCTTAATTTCTCGTGAAATAGCCAATTAATTTCAACCCAAAAGCATCGGTTTTTATTTAATTATTTTAATTTTCTATTTTATGAATGAAGCGTTAAATTCACTAATCCAAAGAATAGAACCTCCTTTTTGGTTTTCAGACATGTACAATCCCGAACTTCAAATTTTGTTTTACGGGACAAATATTACCCAATGCCAGGTTACAATTGCTAATAGCAGTGCTATTAGCCATGTAAAACGTACCGAAAATCCTAACTTTCTTTTTGTGACTATTAACACCCAAAAAATAAACACAAATGAAATTGATTTTATATTCAAACTCAAAAACAAAAATCGTTTTATTCAAAAATATGAATTGAAGGAACGCAGAAAGAATTCAGCACTTCGCAAAAGTTTTGACGCTTCAGACAGTATCTATCTTTTAATGCCAGACCGTTTTGCTAACGGCAATAAAAACAATACAAACGATAGCAACACAAATGAAAAATACAATCGAGAATTAGCAGCTGGTCGTCATGGCGGCGATATCAATGGTATTATCCAACATCTAGATTACATCCAATCACTAGGAGTTACTGCTATTTGGAGCACACCATTATGCGAGGATAATGACAAGCAATACTCTTACCATGGATACGCACAATCAGATGTGTACAAAATTGATCCGCGTTATGGAACTAATGACGATTATCTACGCCTGTCAGAAGAGTTGCATAAACGCGATCTAAAACTAATCATGGATTATGTTACCAATCATTGGGGATTAGAACATTGGATGGTAAAAGATGCACCATCAAAAGACTGGATACACCAATTTGAAAATTACACTGAAACCAATCATAAAAGAAGTACTATCAGTGATACAAATGCTTCTACAATTGATCGAAAAATATGCTTGAACGGTTGGTTTGTCCCCTCAATGCCCGATTTAAACATTAGCAATCCTTTAGTATTTAACTACCTTTGTCAAAATGCTATTTGGTGGATAGAATATGCCAACTTAGACGGCTTAAGAGTAGACACCTACAATTATTCTGAACCAGAATATATTGCTAAATGGACAAAAGCTATTACTGACGAATATCCAAATTTCAATCTCGTAGGCGAAATCACCATGCGTAACCAAGGACTACTTTCTTATTGGCAAAAAGACAGCCCAATTGGTCAAATCCAAAATTTCAATTCTAACTTACCAAGTGTTATGGATTTTGCATTGTCTGATGCACTTCAAGTAGTTTTTAACGAAGACGATGATACTTGGGATCAAGGAATAACAAAAATCTACGATATTCTTTCTAAGGACTTCTTGTTTCCCAATGTCAATAATTTATTGATTTTTGGCGAAAATCATGATACCAGACGATTGAATCAGCTTTACAATAACGACATTCGCAAATACAAAATGGCCATGGTTATGCTAGCTACATTACGCGGTATTCCTCAATTGTATTATGGTTCTGAAATTGGGATGGCGGGAGATCAAAATTTAGGCGATGCCGATATTCGAAAAGATTTTCCAGGCGGTTGGGAAAACGATGAAAACAATGCTTTTCTTCCTGAAACACGCTCCGAATGCCAAAATGCTTATTTTAATTTCACCTCCAAACTATTCCAATGGCGAAAAACCAATGAAGCAATTCATTTTGGAAAAACAACCCATTATATTCCCGAAAACAATCTTTATGTTTACTTTAGATACAATTCAAACAAAAGTGTTATGGTAATTATTAACAACCATCCCGAAGAGCAAGAACTCTCTACATCTCGATTTAAAGAAAACATACGCAATTACACCATTGGAAAAGAAGCATTAGACCATAGGATTTTTAAATTAACTGCTCCTATTATTATAGAAGGAAAATCGGCTTTAATTTTAGAATTAGCATAATACCTAAGTTTGGTAATTATTATCTTTGCAAAAAATACAACTTATGCTCAAAATAGGTCATCGTGGTGCTAAAGGTTATGAACCTGAAAACACATTGAAAAGTTTTCAAAAAGCTATTGATTTACATGTGGACCGAATTGAACTTGACGTACATTTAAGTGCCGACAATGAAATTATTGTAATCCACGATGAAACCATCGACAGAGTTACCAATAAAACAGGCTTGATAAAAGAGTTGACGCTTCCGCAAATAAAACGTTTACGAATTAATAAAAAATACCAAATCCCTACTTTAACACAGGTTTTGAATTTAATTAATCAAAAGTGCGAAGTTAATATTGAAATAAAATCGTTTGAAGCGACTAAAAAAGTAGTAACATTAATCGAAAAATATATTGAAGAAAAAAAATGGAACTACAGCCAGTTCATCATTTCCAGCTTTGACTGGAATGCCTTACGTGAAGTTCATTTTTTAAATCACAACATTCGAATTGGGGTATTGACTGAAAGCGATTTAGATTTGGCTTTTTCTTTTGCTCAAAGTATTCATGCAAAATCCATTCATCCTTATTTTCATTTATTGACAGCCGAAAACACCGCTAACATTCAAGAATCAGGATTTCAAGTTTTCCCTTGGACGGTGAACGAAACAGAAGATATTAAGCTAATGAAATCCTTTAATGTAGACGGAATCATCTCTGATTTCCCAGATAGAATATGAATCAAAAATTTGATATAATTATAGTAGGCGGTGGTGCAGCAGGATTTTTTACTGCAATCAACATCGTAGAAAAAAATCCGAAATTAAAAGTCGCTATTTTAGAACGTGGTGCCGAGGTATTACAAAAGGTACGCATTTCAGGTGGAGGACGTTGTAATGTAACCCATGCTTGTTTTGAACCTAATGAATTAGTCAAATTTTATCCTCGTGGCGAAAAAGAACTGCGAGGTCCTTTTCATCAATTTTGCTCGGGAGATACCATAGAATGGTTTGAAAAACATGGAGTTGAACTAAAAATAGAAGAAGACGGCAGAATGTTTCCCGTTTCTAATTCATCACAAACTATTATTGATTGTTTTTTAAAAGCAACTCAAAAATTAGGAATAAGCGTATTTACGGGACAATCCGTTCAGTCTATATTTAAAAAAGATAATCTTTGGAAAATAGAAACCCAAAATGAGAATTATTTAGTTGAAAAACTTGTTTTAGCAACAGGAAGTAACCCTAAAATTTGGGAATTACTACAGACGTATGGTCACGCCATTGTGAATCCAGTTCCTTCATTATTTACGTTTAATATCAAAGACCCTCGCATTAAAGAATTACCGGGAGTTTCGGCATTGGCAACCGTAAAAGTCAAAGACACAAAACTGACATCAACAGGACCATTATTAATCACCCATTGGGGAATGAGCGGACCGGCTATTTTGAAACTTTCGGCTTGGGGCGCTCGAATTTTGCACGATAAAAATTATCAGTTTACGATTTTTGTCAATTGGTTGAACGATGTGGACACTGAAGAAGCCGAACAACTTTTGAAAGATTTAAAACAAGAACAAGCAAAGAAAATGGTGTCTAAAAAATCACCTTTTGATTTAACCAATAGACTCTGGGAAAGTTTAGTGCTAGCTTCTGGAATTTCAAGCGAAACCAAATGGGCAGATTTGTCTAAAGTTCAAATTCAAAATTTAACCAAACAACTCACCAATGCTAGTTTTCAAGTGAATGGAAAAAGCACCTTCAAAGAAGAATTTGTAACAGCGGGCGGTATTGACTTAAAAGAAATCAACTTTAAAACCATGGAAAGCAAATTACACGAAAACCTTTATTTTGCAGGTGAAATTGTAAACATTGATGCTATTACAGGAGGATTTAATTTCCAGAATGCTTGGACAAGTGGGTTTATTTTGGCAAATGCGATTTAGCATTAATTAACAAAAATTTACAGTAAAGCCTAAGAATACTCTAATACAAATACCGTAATTTTACTTACAAATTAAAATCAGATGAAATCAAAATTACTCCTATTTTTACTTGTTTGTATTAGTCAATTTATGCATTCTCAAAACCACAAATTGCTTAGAGGAAAAGTGATGTCTGATAATTTCTTTCTCCAAAATGTTGATGTTATTAATAAAAATACACAAACAGGCACAAGAACCAACGAAAAAGGAGAATTTATACTTTCGGCAAGCGTAAACGATAGTATTCTATTTTATGTCAAAGACTATACTTTGAAAGGAATAAAATTAAATTTAGAAGATTTAAACACTAATAACATCATCGTTCGAATTGATAAAACACCCGAAGAACTTAAAGAAGTTGTAATTCATCGAGTAGATATAGACTGGAAATTTGATGAAAAATGGGAGAAGGAAAAGAATCATGAAATTGCAATGCAAAAAAAGGCAAAAACTTTGAAAAATCCTGGCGTAAATAATGGAACGATAGAGAACGGAATGGATTTTGTTAAAATAGGCAAAATGCTTTTTGGAGGATTATTTAAAGGTAAAAAAGAAAAAGCGGTTAATCCCGAAGAATTTAAAGAAGTAGCGAAAGCAAATTTTGATCAAAAATTCTACACCGAAACTTTAAAATTAAAAAAAGAGGAAGTAGAATCTTTCCTTACTTTCTGCAATTTTGATCCTGAATCAAAAAATACCTTATCCGAAAATTCAAATGATCTTGTATTAATGGATTTTTTGTATAAAAAAAGTCTTGAATTCAAGAAGATACACGCTCCAGAATAAATTACATTTATTATTTTATGCAATGGAAAAACCTTTAGTTGATAAGGAATACCTTTTGGAAAAATTTTCAGGAAAAGGTGGTTGGACGTATGCAGTTATCCCCGAAATAATCCAAGATAAAAAAGCTCCTTTTGGCTGGGTAACTGTTTGTGGAAGTATTGATGATTACGAATTAAAAAACTACAAACTAATACCCATGGGCAATGGGAAATTGTTTCTTCCATTGAGGGCTGCAGTTAGAAAAAAGATAAAAAAGGAAGCTGGAGATTATGTTAAAGTCATTTTATACAAAGACAATTCTGATATTGAAATCCCAAATGAGTTGGTACTTTGCTTAAAAGACGAACCGCAAGCTTATGAAAATTTCCTAGACCTATCAAAAGGAGAACAAAAAGCATATATTGATTGGATTTATGCTGCAAAAAAAGACCAAACAAAAGTAGAACGAATAGCGTCTACGATTAACAAAATCATTAAAGGAGAAAAGTTTTAACTTAAATTATAAATCTATCTATTCAACCACCAAATACTAGCATTCAAAACCGCCGCAAAACTCACCCAAGCCAAATAAGGAATAAACAGATAACCCGAAATTTTATTGATTTTAGAAAATTGCAAATAGGTCTCATATATCATCAACCACAAAACGATAATTTCTAATCCTGCTAACATAGGATTGTGTAAACCAAAAAACAAATACGACCATAAAGCATTTAAGCCTAACTGAACGGCAAAGATTAGCAATGCTTTTTTTACTATTTCTTTATCATAATCGATTCGATCCCAAACTAATCCTGCAGCAATTCCCATCATAATATACAACATACTCCATACAGGTGCAAAAACCCAATTGGGCGGATTAAAACTAGGCTTCACCAATGTAGGATACCAATCTAAAATAGCCGAGCGTGTTACAATTCCTGAAAAATAACCAATAGCCAAACAAGTAACAACAACCGCAAGTATTTTAGTAATCTTATTCATTTTTCTTTTTTTTCAAAAATAATCAAAAACTTTATACCGATTGAACAAATAAAGAAATGTATGAATAAATCAAAAAAAGTATCTTTGCGCAAATTTTATCATTCATGTTCACAGCAAAGGATTTTATTCCAACTTCATATTCTCAAACTTTAGAAAGCGGTCAGTTTCAATGGAGCGCACCTAGTAACATTGCTTTAGTAAAATATTGGGGAAAAAAAGCCAATCAAATTCCAGCCAATCCATCGGTGAGTTTTACTTTAAATAACTGTAAAACAGTTACCAAATTGGCTTTTTCTAAAAAAACTAACAATGATAATTTCTCTTTCGATTTGTTGTTTGAAGGAAAAACCAAAGAAGATTTCAAACCTAAAATTCAAAAATTCTTTGAAAGAATAGAAATCTATTTGCCTTTCTTGAAAGACTATCATTTTACAATTGATACCCAAAACACATTTCCGCACAGTTCCGGAATTGCTTCTTCAGCTTCGGGAATGGCAGCATTAGCCATGAACTTAATGAGTTTAGAAAAAGTTTTAAATCCAGCAATGACTCAAGAATATTTTTATCAAAAAGCTTCTTTCTTAGCACGTTTAGGTTCTGGAAGCGCCTGTCGAAGTGTAAAAGGTCAAGTGGTTGTTTGGGGAAGTCAAGCTAATATTGAAGGAAGTTCGGATGAATTTGGTGTAGAACTTCCTTATACTATACATGAGAATTTCAAAAAATTTCAAGATACCATTTTACTGGTCGACAAAGGAGAAAAGCAAGTTTCCAGCACCTTAGGACATGACTTAATGCACAACCATCCGTTTGCCGAAAGACGATTTGCGCAAGCACATGAAAACCTGGATCAATTAATTTCAATTTTCGAAAACGGAAAACTGGCAGCATTTATCGAGATTGTCGAAAGCGAAGCATTGACATTACACGCTATGATGATGACCTCAATGCCTTATTTTATTTTAATGAAACCTAATACTTTGGAAATTATCAATAGAATTTGGAAGTTTAGAAATGAAACTAAAATCCCTGTTTGTTTTACGCTGGATGCAGGTGCCAATGTGCATGTTTTATACCCAAATAAGGACAAAGAAACAATATTGCAATTTATTAAAGACGAATTAGTTGGCTATTGTCAAAATGGGCAGTACATTTGTGACGAAATTGGAAATGGAGCTGCTCATATAGAATAAATTATTAGTATCTTTACTTTACATCTCTATTTTACACTTAAATCTAGAAAACTTCAATGAAAGGACCTTTATTTTACTCAAAAATATTACTCTTTGGAGAATATGGAATTATTCGTGATTCGAAAGGATTGTCTATTCCTTATAATTTCTATAATGGTGCATTGAAGAAAAACGAGAATCCTTCAACGGAGGCTATTGCTTCTAATGCCAGTTTGAAACGTTTTGCTGACTATTTGGAGGCCTTAGAAAGCGAAAAAACAAATTTAGTTTCCTTTGACTTACAAACTTTAAAGACTGACATTGACACTGGAATGTATTTTGATTCCAGTATTCCTCAAGGTTACGGTGTAGGTAGTAGCGGAGCTTTAGTCGCTGCTATTTATGACAAATATGCTCAGAATAAAATTACGGTTTTAGAAAATTTAACTCGTGAAAAATTATTAGAATTAAAAAATATATTTTCCCAAATGGAGAGTTTTTTCCATGGAAAAAGTTCGGGTTTAGACCCATTAAATAGCTATTTGAGTATTCCAATCCTAATCAACTCTAAAGATCATATCGAAGCAACTGGAATTCCATCACAAAGTTTTGATGGCAAAGCCGCAGTTTTCCTTTTAGACTCAGGAATTATTGGCGAAACTGCCCCGATGATTAACATTTTTATGGAAAATCTGAAAGACAAAGGATTCCGCGCCATGCTAAAAAATCAATTTGTAAAATATACGGATGCCTGTGTGGAGAATTTCCTTGGTGGTGATATGAAATCTTTGTTCAGTAATACTAAAAAATTATCTCGCGTAGTTTTAAATCATTTTAAGCCAATGATTCCTGAACAATTTCATGAAATTTGGCAAAAAGGAATTGAAACCAATGATTATTATTTAAAATTATGTGGTTCTGGCGGAGGAGGTTATATTCTTGGTTTTACAGAAGATTTGGAGCGTGCTAAAACTTCGTTAAAAGACTATAAATTAGAAGTAGTTTATCAATTTTAAAACTACATTTATAGTAAAAATCATTATAACTGTCTAAAATGTTTAGTAGAAAGCACAAACTTTTAGCGTTAAAAATCATCAGTCTGTTCTCTGTTATTAGAGGCTACAACATTCCTATCATTATTTTAGCGCAGTACTTATCGGCTATATTTATACTTGCTCCGGAAATAAGAGCTTTGGACATTTTGCTTGATTTTAACTTGTTCCTTATTGTTTTTGCTTCTTCTATAACCATCGCTTCCGGCTATATTATCAATAATTTTTACGACAGTAAGAAAGACTTAATTAATCGACCTAACAAGTCTATGCTAGACCGTTTAGTGAGTCAAAGCACTAAACTAAAGGTTTACTTTACACTAAATTTTATTGCAGCACTAATAGCCTTGTTTATTTCCTGGAGGGCATTTTTATTCTTTTCGGTTTATATTTTTCTAATTTGGTTTTACTCTCATAAAATAAAAAAATATCCATTGGTTGGAAATCTAATGGCTTCTTTAATGGCAGTACTTCCTTTTTTTGCCATACTATTGTATTATTATACTAAACTTCCTTTATACGAAATCGAAAGCTACAAAAGTCAATTTATGGTTATTTTTGCCCATGCTACATTTCTCTTTTTATTATTACTCATAAGAGAAATGATTAAAGATTTAGAAAATATAAAAGGTGATTTGGCGGATGATTACCAAACGGTTCCTATTGTTTTTGGAGAAACAACTTCAAAAACAATAATCAGTATTTTAACCCTTCTTACTTTATTTCCGGTATATATTTTAATTGAAATTTACGATGTGGGTTATATGGACATTTACTTCTATTCCAGTCTCATTATTTTAATTTTCTTTCTGTTGTATTTATGGAAATCCAATACTAAAATTCAATTTTTAGTACTTCATAATGTGCTGAAGTTTTTAATTGTTTCAGGAGTATTCTGTATTGTATTAATAGACCCAAGTGTTTTATGGCATGGCAAAAAACTATTGTTATCGTTCTAGACAATTCTAAATCATCCAAAAACATATCACAAAGACAGTTAGTGTTTTATAATTGTATTTAATCAATTAACAATTATATAAATACTATCTTTGCAAAAATTATAGATTATTATGAATAACAAGGAAGGCAATAATAAAAGAGGAGGTTCCAGACCAAATAGTTCTAGACCAAGCTCTAATAAGCCAAAACCTGCTATGCCTAAAAGAGCACAAGGGCCTAAAAAAGCAAAGATTAGTGCTAAAGCGGCCGAAGAAGCTGCTAAAAAAATAGAAAAAAAACCGAATCAAGCCCCTAAGAGAGCTAAAGCAAAAGACGAAATACGTTTAAATAAATACATTTCAAATTCGGGAGTTTGTTCCCGCAGAGATGCTGATATTTATATTCAATCCGGAAATGTAAAAGTAAATGGCGTTCCTGTAACCGAAATGGGATATTTGGTAAAACCTGGAGATGAAGTAAATTTTGACGGAGTAAAATTGACCCCTGAGAAAAAAGTATATATCTTATTGAATAAACCTAAAAACTTCACTACTGCATTAGACGAAGGACAGGAATACAGAAATGTTTTAGAATTAGTAAAAGGTTCTACTACAGCCAAAATTGCAGCTGTAGGAAGAATGGATAAAAACACTACAGGTCTTTTATTATTTACCAATGATACTGATATGATTAGAAAGTTTTCTCTGCCTAATCAAAAATCATCTAAAATCTATCAAGTTTCATTGGATAAAAACCTAAAATTTGAAGATCTTGAAAAAATAAACAAAGGATTAGTTCTAGATGGACACCGAGTTTATGTGGAAGAAGTTAGTTATATCGAAGGAGAAGCGAAAAGTGAAATAGGATTAAAATTAAAAACGTCTAATGTAAAAGTGGTTCGTAACATTTTTGAGCATTTTGATTATGATGTCTTAAGAATTGACCGTGTTGCTTTTGCCGGTTTGACTAAAAAGAACCTTCCTCGTGGCAACTGGAGACTACTTACTGATCAGGAAATCATCAATTTGAAGAATACATAAAGTACCCATATAAAATAATGAAACCGCCTTATTTTAATTTAAGGCGGTTTTAATATTTAATGTAGTAAAAGAAAAAAGCTGTTTCAATTAAATGAAACAGCTTTTTTCTTTACGAATTATTTAATCTATTATTACCAGATAAATGGCAAGTACCAGTTATTTGGATTCATTAATTTAGTTCGAACTTCAGTTGCTTCAGCATTGCCTTCTTTGTTCAATTTATCGTAAATTTTATCCGCTAAATACGAAGGATCATTTCTACGTCTAGCAATACGCACCAAATCTTCCCAACGGTTTCCTTCATAAGCTAACTCAAGTGCAGCTTCATCAATAAGATTATTTTCAATTGAAATTAAACTATCTCCTACTACAGGTGCAGCTACTAATCTTGCACGACCACGAATTCCTGCATTTCTATGCCATAAACCACTAATATCTGGATGTAACCCACGACGACCATCAAAATCATAAGGATAAGGCAACTTAGTCTGCATTACATTTGTAACATCATCAGTATCTGATTTCAAGCCCTCTCTATTATATTCTGATTGAATACCATTATTTAAAATAGCATAAGCAACTCTGTGTTTATTATCTCTATTAGCCGCTTCAGCATAACGCAAATGTAATTTAGCAGCACGGTATAAGAACCATTCTCCTTCTCTTTTAAACTGATCACCAGCAGCTTCAAATTTATAAAGGTACTTCATAATTACCGGATCACCACTTACCATCTTATAAGTAAATTTAGGTCCACGAGCATCATAAGGATATCCAAAGATTTGTCTATTAGAATCCCAACGATCAATTGCACTTTGAGAAGGTTTAGCTAAATAATCTCCTGAATTTTTAGAAAAGAAGGAGATAAATGGATTAGATGGAGCAAAATCACTATCAAAAGGTAAATTCCAAACCCATTCTGTATTCCATAACATATCCCTATCTCTTCCGAAGATAGAACGCCAACCTTTATTATTAACATCAACTAAGGTTGTTGCATCTTGTTCAAAATTTCTTAAGTAACCCACTGCTAAATCTTCATTAGTGATTACCTCTGCATATTTTACTTTGTAATAATCAAATTGATTTGCTCCTGAAGTTGGAGCACTATCCATTACATTTTTATAATGAGAAGCAGCCAACTGATAATTACCTTTCCAAAGCTCTAAATCCCCTAACAAACATTCTTTATTGATAAAGAATTTTAAAGTATCATAACCATCAACGGTAATTAACAAACTACTTTGAGAATCGTACATTTCCCTGTAGGTCAATCCTTCAGCAAAAGTAACAAGCTTATCTAAAAGCTGATTAAATGCAATTTTAGGATATTTATTAATATTCTTAACGTCTTCTACATTTTCAATAGGTTCAGTAATATAAGGTACACTTCCATATTGGATTCCTAATTGAAGATATATCCAAGTTCTAATACAAGCAATATCAGCATAACGTTGATCGTATTGAGATTGAGTAAATTTCTTATCAGCCAACATAATATCGAAATTTTTCAATGCATCATTACAAGCTTGAATAACTACGTAAAATTCTTTAGGACTAACATATGGATTTTCTGCTGTTTCAGTATGTAAAGATAATTGCTTTAAATAAGGACTAGAGTTTCTGGTAGTCGTCATTAAATCGGCGCGCATTTCGTTAAGAATAACATATTTTTCAGCTAATCCCATGAATTTTCCATAAATACCTATTACAGCAGCATCGGCATCGTAAACATTACGATACACCTGATCTCCTACTAGTTTATCTTCAGGTTTTACATCTAAAAAATCCTGGCAGGAACCTAGGCTTAATAGTAGTGTCATTGCTGACACTACTGATACAAGACCTTTAGTTGTTTTTGTTTTTATTTTTGTTATCATCTGTATATTGTTTCGTATTGTAAAAAATTAAAGCCCTAAACGTAATCCTAACTGAATTGTTCTAAACTGTGGCGCTAGACCAATATCCGTTCCTTGTCCAAAAATTGAAGAAGTAGCGCTGAATTCAGGATCATAACCTAAATATTTCGTAAACGTCAACAAGTTATCAGCACTAGCATAAAGCTTAACGTATTTAATATAATTCATATCATTTACTTTAAAATCATACCCTAACACTAAGGTTTTTAATCTTAAATATGAACCATCTTCAATCCATCTACTTGAAAACTCAGCATTTCCTATTGGATCTCCCCAAACTGCTTTAGGTATTTTAGTCTGTTGACCTTCGGCAATCCAACGGTTAGCTACAGCAGTACTTTGATTTTCATAACCACTCATTTTCTCTAAATTGTAACGTAATCCGTTATAGATATCATTTCCTATAGAGAAATTAAACAAAGCTTGTAAATTAAAACGTTTGTATGTAAAATTAGTCGAAATACTACCTGTTAAATCTGGATTAGGATTACCTATTACCATACGGTCACTATTATCAATTACGTGGTCATTATTAGTGTCCACATAACGAACATCTCCAGCTGTAAAAGGAACTAATTCTCCATTTGGAAGACGTCTATTTAAAGCAGCTGTTTCAGCATCTGCTGTTGTACTAAAAACTCCATTCGTTTTTAAACCATAAAATAAATTAGCATCTCTACCTTCTGAAGTTAAATAAGTAGCTCCTGCAAATTGCGTCAAAATATCTCCTCCAGGTAAACCTTGGATTTCGTTTTTGTAACGGCTAACATTAACACCTAAATCAAATATAAAATCAGTTGATTTAATAACACGCGTATTTAAAGCAAGTTCTGCACCAGTCGTACGCATTGCACCACTGTTATTCACTAAATAATCGAAACCACTTACATTAGGAACAGATTCGTAAATAATCATATTACGTGTTCTATTTGAAAACAAATCGATAGAAGCATTTAATCTTTCATTGAAAATTCCGAAATCAGCCCCTACATTGAATTTTTCAACCTTTTCCCATTGCAAGTTTGGATTACCAATATTACCTCTTACTAGACCTTGCATTCCTAATAAGTTTTGAGAAATATAATATTTCTGAGCTGTGAAATTTCCAATATCATCATTACCACTATAACCATAACCAGCTCTTAATTTTAAATAATCGATAACTTTTAGGTTTTTCATAAACCCTTCAGAAGAAACCATCCAAGCTCCAGAAATAGAAGACATCAATGCATATTTATTAGAACCATCAACTTTATCTCCAAAACGACTAGAACCATCTACTGCATAATTAGTTGTCAAGAAATATTTATTTCTATAATTATAATCAGCATTAGCATAAATATTTAACCAATTCCATTCTCCTAAAGCTCCACCTACTTGACGTAACAAGTTAGATCCAGCACCAACACTTGTAAAATCATCTGTTGATGCATTGTAACCTAAACCTAAATCACTTTCTGAATTATTTTTTTGTGCTCTTAAACCAAAACGAACATTTAAATTGTGATCGTTATTAAAGTTTTTTACATAATTAGCATATGTATCTGTGTAAAGACTATTATATCTTTGAACCTCACTTCCAGATCGGTTTCCAGCAAATGCAGTAGGCAATACAAGATCAGCTACACCATTATCTGGAATAAAGAATGTTTCACGCTCTTTATTCAAAGTCAATCCTAATATAGTGTTGATATCCCAATTTTTATTTAAATCATAAGTAAATTTAAGATTTCCGAAAAAACGATAGTTTTTATTTAAACCAAAACCATTTTTAAGAATTGCATTTGGATTACTAACATTAAAATAATCAACATCAGCTAAATTAGGAGAAAATTCCCCTGCATCATTAACATCGTTTGTAGCTAAAAAAGGAGACTTGGTTAATGCTAAATACAAAGGACTTGTTTTGTATGCATAACCTTGATCCCATTGATCTTGCACATTATTAATAAACGACAAGTTGGCATCAACAGAAAGTTTAGTAGTTAACTTTAAAGCTGCATTTAAACGAGTACTATATCTTTTACTATCTGTTTGCGCAATGATACCTTTACTATCTAAATAACCCACAGACAAACCAAATTTAGCAATATCATCCCCTCCTCTTACTTTCAAGAAATAATTTTGATTCACACTTGATTTAAAAACTTGATCCTGCCAATTAGTACTATTCTGATATTTAAAATACCCTGGTATACTTTGCACATCATTCATATATGGTAGTGAAGCAATTTGTGACTGTGACAATCCACGAGACACTTCTAATTGTGACATATGAGTACGATATGCATCAGCACCTAATAAAGGTAATTGATCTGGTGCTTGATTTACACCACCATACATGGTAAAGTCAATTTTTGTTGACAATTGGTCAGGACGAATTGTTGTAATTTTAATAATTCCATTAGCTCCTTTAGTACCATATAAAGAAGTTCCGTCTTTAATTACTGTAATATCTTCAATATCTTTTACATCAATATTAGCTAAAGGCGAATTAATGTTATTTTGAATTATTCCGGAACCATAATCTTCATCATCATAGATAACACCATCAACGATAATCAACGGCTTATTTGTAGCATAAAGCGAGTTAAATCCACGTAGTGATAAATAACTTCCTGCACCAGGAGTACCTGAACTACGAACAGTATTTAAACCTGCCACTTTACCTTGAAGAAAACCTCCAACTGACTCATGAACTGGATTAGACCATTGATCTTTAGTAAAATCTACAACAGATGCAGCATGAGTATTAGCATACTGCATTTTTGGTCCCTGTGCCATATTTGCAATTTGATAAGTTGCAGCGTAGTTAGGTTCACCTAAATAGATTTCAATTCCTTCCTCTTTATTTCTAAGTGCATGGACTTCCGTTTGAAAATTTTCACCACTAATTTTTAATAATGCTTCTAGGTTAGGAACTTTGATTTCAAAGCTACCATCATCTTTGGTTATCGCAGCAGAAAATCCTTCAACTGCAACATTTATTCCAGATAAACCTTGCTTATTTGCTGCACTTTTGACAACACCTTTTACAAGAATTCCTTTTGTTTTTTTATTTATTGTTTTAGCTGTTGTTGATTTCTGAGTATCCTGAGCATACAAAGGCGCATATAATTCCCCAGCAAAAAACACACTTACTAGACAGGTTAGTTTTATAATTTTTAGCATAACTATTTTTTTATAGAATATTATGGTTTAACTTGAGGAACAAATTTTAAATAATCAAGAGTAAGTTCACTTGAACTACTTGTTCCAGCAATTAATGATATCAAATCAATATTTCCTGATTTATCTAAAGTAACGTCTCCTATATATATATCATCAAATACATTAGGTTGAACACTTACATAACCTAAGTCTTTGATTTCATTAATGACATTACCATTCTCATCATATTCTCCTCCTACTCTTAATTTTTGTGAAATTGCACCAGACCTATTGTTATAAGCTCTCCAATAAACTTGATATGTTGTACTAAACATATCAGCTGCACTATAATTTAGTGTAAACTGACTCACACCAGGATTCGACACAAAGACATCATTAAAAAGCACACCTGCAGGGTCTATTCTATCTCTAAATAAAACATAAGATCTTTTATCTGATGGCATGAAATTTTTAAGCTTCTCTCCTTCAATCTGTGTAGTTACCAGTCTTTTATCTAAAGCAACATCAACTTTTTTCATGATATAAACAATTCCATTGCTTAAATGAATTGGCTCCCCTACAATTTGAGTTTTGTCAATAGCAACTTCAACACCATATTTAGTAGTCAAGGTAGCAGGCAAATCATCCTTTTCATATTTCATAGCAAAAGCCATATCACGAGTTGCAAAATAAGCAGAATAAATAGCTGTTGAATCAATTGCAGCATCATTAGATGCTTTTATCAAATACGGTTTTAACTTTGTAACCTCGCCATCATAACCAGTGTCTTCCATTAAAAATAATGTATATTCATTTCTTTCATTATTCAAATTATATACATTTTTAAGATACGAATTTGTCAATGAATCTGAAAGATAACCAGCTCCAATAGTTTTTGATAATGCTTTAGAAATACTATCAGATTTATAAATATTAAAATCTTTTAAACTTAATAAATAATCACTCATAGCTGAATTCCCCGCTTGAGATTTCACATACTCCCAGATATTCATTTTAGGAGCAAGAGCCTTATTTACAATATGAAAAACCCCATTTTTAGTATAATGATCCGCGCTAACAATTGTAGCGTCATCAATCATTGTACTTCCTTTAAACACTAAGTACTTTGTACCTAACATTCTAATTCGAGTTTCTTCTTCTTTTCTTACAGAAGAAAATATTGTTAATGCAATATGATTTCTAACAAACCTATTAAGAGCATCCGGATTATTTAAAATTTCTGAACCAACCTCAGCCATAGCATCATTAGTTGGGACAAAAACAGTATACGATTTTGAATCAGCTAGTACCTTATCATAACCAGATTGCACTAATAATGTTGCAAACTGAGATGTTTCCGGTGTATTCGAGATAGCTTCTGTTAAATTATAATTAAGGTTAGAATCGCCATTGTTTTCGCGATCATCCCATGGATTAGAACAAGAGATTATTGCTAGTGTCAAAACACTAGCGAATAATCTTTTATATTTACTTTTTATTGATATCATTTGTAATTGATTAAGTTTCTATTTATTTTATTGGTATCTCAAAGTACCTTTCCCTGCATCAAATTTAGGCCATAGTTGATCCATATCAACCGGACGGAACTCTGCAATATCTAACCAACAACTATCCCCAAAATTCCCTTGGCTTTGTAATGTCAACGTATGTCTAGAAGTAGTCGGAACTTCTACAACACCAACAAGTCTACAATTTACCCTGCTTGACCAAGGGTAAGCATATCTTTTATATCCTTGTGATTCTAAAACAGTTTCTGGTGTTCCTGAAGTATCAGTATTTCCACCTTCCATTAAATTCACCTGTCTAGGTAATTCAACTCCATCAAAGAAAACTTTAACATTTCCTAATTTAGCACCTTTTTGACGATAAGAAATCCAGATTTTATATTTCCCTTTTACTATAACAGGAGTAGTCAAAGCAATGTTTTGAACATTTGCATCTCTAAATCTAAATATTTCCATAACATCGCCATTCCAACAACCACCAACTCCTGATGTAATGCTTGTTCCAGATGCAGCTTTTGTATAAGCAATCCAACCGTTACTATCACTAGCTGTTTTTAAATCCCATGTAACATCAATGCCAGCTTGGCCTTTAAAAACCTTAACATCATCAGTAATAGGATAAGGTGTACCGATTGGTTTTCTCCAGTAAGTAGTCATTTTTCTAAACTCTGCTATGTCAGTAAACTCGAAATAAACAGGTGCAGGATTTCTCTTTTTAATTGCAAAGTTACCGTCAACATAATGCAATACCCCATTTGAACATGTTACATCACTTAAAGGTCTATTAATTGCAACACCTTTTTCTAAAACACCATTAAACTCATCTTCGTTTAACAAGATAGTTTCTACATCTAATTTAGTACTAATAATTTCTAAAGGAGCTTGAGTAACTAAGGCAGGTGTAGTGGCTATATCTGCTAAATACTTAAGTCCAGGTAAAACTCTATAAGCGGCATATAGATTTAAACTGTCTGCAGGATTTGTAGGATCAGCAACGGTTGCGGTACCTACAGGCTTGCTATATCTTCTTTTTAAATTTTCAATAGTATTTAAAGTAATTGTCTCTTCAGCAATTGGATCATACCAAGTAGTATTATCATAAACATCATTCGTTTGCGCTAATACAGTTAAATAACTTGCTACATTATTAGAATCATAAGTCAATGGTTTGTTTAATTTCTCAAACCAACCCGTAACTTTTAAAACCTCGGTAAACAAAGATAGATTAGGATCATCTTCAATAGTTTGAGCCAAAGTTTTCTTAGCTACACGAAGAACCTTATCAATCACATGAACAACTCCATTACCTAATTCAATATTTGATGCCACAATGTTTGATGTTTTATTTACTGTAACACTAGAAATTTCACCATTATTTGAAGCTCCAGTTATCAAATACTGTCCGTACATACTTGGAGTAGCAATTTTACCATCAGTAAAAGAAGTAGTATTAACTTTCACATCAATAATATGCAACTTAGCTAAATCTTTCAAATCATCAATTGGAACTTCTGCCAAAGAACTTACACCTAAATCATTCAAATAAGCTTGAACAGCATCATTTGTTGGAAGAAAAAGTGTATAGGTACCATAAGTATTCATATATGAGGCATAGTTAGTAAGATCCAATATTTCTAAAAACATAGAATAATCTGGATTTGCTCTTAAATATTCGGTAATATTAAGAGTTTCATCAGTACTTTCCTTGATTTTTTGTTCAGAACAACTTTGAAACACTAAAGCTATCAAAAACACTAAAGTAAGTCTCATCAGGCTAGGCAATCTTAAATATCTTTTCATGACTTAATTTTTTATTATTTATAAAATGGATTTTGTACAAGTGCTTTATTTGTATAAAGTTCAAAAGTATTAATTGGTAAATAGTGACTATTAGGATCTTGTAATTTTGCTTTGATAGACTGCTGTTGATCACTTGGAGCACTTAAAAGGGCAGCATCAATTATTATATCAATTCTTGCATAATTATTTCTTCTTGCCATTCGAAGAATATCGAACCAACGTTTTCCTTCAAATGCAAATTCTCTTCCTCGTTCTCTTAATATATAATTTAATATTTGATCCGGATCCTCTGAACTTACGTCTTCTGCCGTTATGTCAATAGCTTCACGTTTTAAACGTAGATCACTAACAATATCAAGTGCTTCTTGACCTTGTTGTGACAAAGCCAACGCTTCTGCTTTCATCAATAAAACATCAGCATAACGATACACAAACCAGTGCGTATCAGAATCTTGAAGTGCTTTACGAACATCATTCGTTAATCCAACATATTTGTATATTTGATTGGTTCCAGGAACTATGGATGCTCTTTCTCCACGGATATCTTTATTATTTGCATCATCATTGTCTATACCATAAAACTGCTCTAAGGCATCTGTTGCAGCTATAAACTGAGGTCTTTGTAGGAATATATTATAAAATGGCGGTAAATTTGCTGTAGTATATTGAAATTCAAAGATACTTTCTTTAGAATTTCCTTTAGCATACACTGTGTTAAACCAAGATCCTGAAGGATCAATTAAAGCAAACTTTTCAGATTCAATAATTTTATTTGTTGCATCAATTGCCCCTTGATAATTATCCGTCCACAAATATACATCTGCAAGCATTGCATTAATAGCATAAGTGGTAATACGTCCTTTGTTAGAAGCATTATCTCCATAATCTTCTACACTATATTGGTCAGCTAATTTTAAATCTTTTATTACCTGAGCAAAAACATCAACCTGTGATGAAGTAGCGATTTGAAAATTATCCTGATCACTCAAAGTTGGTTTCAATTTCAAAGGTACATTTTTAAAAGTACGAGCTAAAGTAAAATACAAGTAGGCTCTTATTGCCAAAGCTTCAGATAAATAATTATTTAATTGCGTTTGGGATAAAGTTGGGTCTAAATCTTTAACTGCTGGAGCTAAATCAATTACAGTGTTACAATAATTGATAGTTCTATAAAATGCCGACCAACTTGTCAATTCATTAGAAGCAATGATATTTGAAGTCATAATGGCTCTTTCATCCTCAGTAACATTACCACCAGGACCTATCATATCTCCACGTAATTCTCCGTACATAAACAAATATTCAGTCATAGTAAAATCACCAACACCTGGAGGTGAATTTAACATAGAGGAATAAATGCCTATCACGGCTGCTTGAACATCTTCTTTTGTTTTCCAAAACTCCTCACGAACTATTCCATTTTCTGGACGTAAATCCAAATAATTATCACAGGAACTTGCCGTAACAAAGAGGATTAAGATGGCTAATATTGTTTTTATTTTAGTTTGCATAATCAAAGTATTATTTTATTAAAAACGAGTTGTTAGACCGAAAGTAAAACGTTTTGTAGGTGGTGTAGCTGCATTATCTATTGCAATACCAAAAGGACCACTACTCATACTTACCTCAGGATCTTGTCCTCTATATTTAGTGAAAGTGTATAAATTATCTGCTGTAACATAAAAACGTACATCATCTAAGTTTAATTTTTTCAAAAGACCTTTACCTAAATTATAACTAAGTGTTACAGAACGCAAACGACAGAAAGAAGCATCTTCTACATAACGATCAGAACCTAACCAGTTGTAACCAGCACCATAAACAGCTCGAGGCATATTAGTTACATCGCCCGGATTACGCCATCTAGCTAATACAGCAGTACTTTGATTACTCCATCCATACATATTAGTAGTATTCATATCTGTACCATTAACTATATCATAATTCAAACGGTATGTGAAATAAAGTAATAATTTTAATTGATTATTAAAACTTACTGATGGACCAAAACCTCCAGCTAATTTAGGATTACTATTTCCTAAATACACAACATCACGCTTATCTATATTTCCATCATGATTGATATCTTCATAGATAGCATCTCCTGGTTGAAATACATAATCAACAGTTGGGTAATTAAAACGCATAAATACCTCTTGACCATTTGGACCTATGATTACATTACCTGAAGCATCTTTAGCTTTAGTAGCTTCTAAATCTGTATATACTCCTTTGAAACGATATCCATAAAAAGAACCAAATGGATTATCAACTTGAAGGAAACGCTTAAATTGTCCATTTCTATCTGTATTTCCACTTTCACTAGGATAATATTCAGATATTTCTTTAATCATGTTTTGATTGGACGAAATATTAAAATTAAAATCTACTTTCCATTTTTTTGTTTTGAAAGGCGTAGTATACAAACCTACTTCCCATCCTTGATTTTGCATAGATCCTACGTTTTGGTCTGATAATTTATCATATCCAGATACAGAACTTAAATCTAGGTTACTAAACAAAAGATCTTTAGTAGTATTTTGATATAAATCTACATCAATCATGATGCGTTTATCAAACATTTGCAAGTTAAAGCCTAAGTTCTTACCAATTAAAGTTTCCCAACGCAAATTAGTTAACTCCATGTTTGAAGGAAAAATTCCATTAAGTCCCAAATATTGTGTATCAAAATTACTATAAACATTAAAGTAACGATAATCATAACGAGGCGCCCTACCTGAACGTCCGTAACTAATACGCATACTTAAGTCATCAACAAAATCATATTTCTCCATGAATTTTTCACCTGAAATTCTCCAACGTCCAGAAATAGAAGGAAACAATCCATATCTATTATTTGCCGCAAATTTAGAATTCCCATCTCCACGTAAACCTACATTAATAATATAACGATCAAACAGACCATATTGAGCACTAATTAAAGCACCTACACTTCTAGATTGACTATTATTAGTATATAATTGTAATTCAGAATTTTGTGTTCTAGATGGATTAGAAGGATCAGTAAACAAAGAAGAAGCCGTATTAGAAGTCATTGCTTGATGCGAAACATATCTGTAATCATTAGATTGTAATGACAGTAAAGCCTGAAATGTTTGATCTTTACCAATATCTGGTGTATAGATAACATTCGTTTTAGTAATAATATTAGAGGAATCAAAATCAGCATCTGCAGCTCTATTCACAACAGTTTCTGTCGAAGGTCTTCCTGTAGCATTCTGAGGTAAAAATGATTTTGTTTTTGTACTATTATAATCAAATTGAAGATCAAATGTAGAAATCAATTTATTTGGAACAATATCAACTTTTAAATTAAAGTGAGGTACGATACGATCACTTGCTTGATCATTTTTGGCAAATTCAGCCATTGCCACAGGATTATAAGTACCTGAATACGTGCCTTGTACATTTGAAATTGGTGTAAAATAATTAGGTGTTAAATTCCCCATTTCATCATACTCGTAAATACTCATGTTTGGCATTTTAGTATAAGCAACACCTCTTAAACGATCTGCACTATCACTAGTACCATTAACATAGTTACGTTGTGTATCTGTATGCGTATAAGATATATCTGTTCTAAAACGAATACGATCAGAAACAACATAATCTAAGTTTAACCTAGTATTCAATCTTTCTAATCCAGTACCAATAGTTACCCCAGTTTGTTTGTAGTACCCAACAGAACTATAATATCTGGCTTTCTCTCCCCCTCCTTGTAAAGAAAGGTTATGGTCACCTACTAAACCTGTCTGAGTAATCGCATCAATCCAATTGGTATTTTGACCGTAATTTTTATAATAATATACTTCTTGAGGATCATATTGAAATTCTTTAACTGTAAGCGTGTTCAATGGCACACCATTTCTATTCATGAACTCTTCAGGAATTAATTGTGAATATTGATCTCCACTTAACATAGGAATTGTAGGAGGTAATTTAGAATAAGTCCCTCTAAAAGTATAAGTAATCTTTGGAGCACTAACACCTCCACGTTTTGTAGTAATTAATAAAACACCACTGGCAGCACGTGCACCCCAAACTGCCGTAGCTGCAGCATCTTTCAAAATTGTAATCGTTTCAATATCTGAAGGAGCAATATTCAATAATGCTGCATATCCCTGTGTATCAGCAGAACCAAAATTAAAGTCTTCAGGAATAGAAGTTTCATAAGGCATCCCATCAACAACGACAAGAGGATCTGAAGATCCCGTAATGGAAGAAGTTCCACGGATACGAATTTGCATTCCTGCACCGGGATCACCACTCACAGCAGTAATATCAACCCCTGGCATACGCCCTTGTAAGGCCTCATCGATGGAAGCTGCCTGAGTATTTTCTAAGTCAGCCGCATTAATGGAAACCGCACTCGTTGTTCTATTACGGTCTGCAATACTCAACAAACCATTATCAGACATTTTTTCTGATTTTACTACAATTTCCCTAAGTGATTCAACACTTGAAACTAAAGAAACTTTAATCGATGTTTTACCATTAATTGATACAACTTTTGATTTATAACCAATAGTAGATATCACTAATTTATTGTTTGGATTTTTAACACGGATAGCAAAATTACCATCAAAATCAGTAATCACACCACCTACGGTACGATTTTCTGAATCTTGCTCTGCAATTGTAGCACCAGGAATGGTTTGATTATCAGCAGCATCAATAACCTGTCCACGCACTAATAACGAGGCTGCAGGTTGCTGTGCTAACGCTGGTAAAGTTGCCAGAATAAATAAGGCAAAAGTAAAGCTATAGAATATTTTTATAATATGTTGTTTCATCTTATTGCTGTGGTTTTTTAGGGAATTCAAGATAGTTATCTACTAAATGTATCAAAGACCTATCTGCCAAGTTATTACTGTTTGGTAAAATAATATTTGCTTTAGGATTAAGACCTCCTTCACTACCTTCAGTTGTTTCATCTTTAAAAGACAAAGTTCCTGGTGTAGTTGAAGTCCCAGCAGTACTTGATACGGTTACATATGTTTTATCACCTAAATCATCTTTTAATAAAGTTTCAAACTGACCAGTAGTAAGACCATCATTAGAAACTGTTTTGTTTACTAAAATATGGTAGCTAATAAAATCCGACACCTTGTCTTTATCTCCTTGTAAACCAGGATTATTAGAACTAGGCAAAAGACCATCAGTAATAGCCTTAGTCATTGCTGCATTGTTAGGAACTATAAAAGTATATGAAGTACCTAAACTAACACCCTGAATTGCTCCTGTAGCAGAATTATAAATTGTTGAATTTTTTAGATAATTAAAAAACATTAAAAATTCAGATCCTGGAGCAGTTGCTAAACGTTCTAGTCTTTTACCTTGTGGCTCTGGAGAATATAATAGTAAATTATCTACATAATAAGCAACTCCATTTGCTTGTACGTCTTTACCAATAATATTTACAACGTTACCATAATATTCGTTACCAGCTGCATACAATTTGTTATTATCCCATTTAATGTATTCTCCTGGAAGATCATAATCTCCTGAACGAATTATCCCTGAAGAGGTTGCTATATTATCTAATTCTCCATTTGGAGTATAAATAACACTGTTGTAAAGTATACGATATAAAGCACTTCTAGCACCACCACCACTTATGCTCACATTTGTTATAGGATCAGTATAAACCCATTGGGAATAATTTGCATCATAACGGAATCCCATTTGTTGGAGCAAACTATCAGATGGTAAAAAGATTACAAATTTATTATTAACATTACTAATCATTTCTTTTATACCAGAACCATCTTTATACAACAAAGTGGCTAGAGAAAATGATGGGTCTAAATAGGCCGAAGTATAAACACTGTAAAATAAATTAGATTTTTGAACTTTATTTGTCCCGTAAAAAAAACCATTACTTAATATTTTTTTGTCAACAATATCAGTATTAAAATCAAATCTTAAATCTTCTCCAATACCATTATCAAAAGAGGAAGCCTTTGTTGGCCAAACTGCATTTTGAACCATGTGTGCATTCACAAAATCTTGAAACACATACTTTGGAAGTTTATCCAAAGAGGTGTAATGTTTTAACAAAACACCATCTACAAATTCCTGTAATTTTGTATTTTCAGGAACCAATAATGTATAAGCATCCGATTGACCATCGTTATCACTTTCTTTTAAATAATTTTCATTATTAGGAGCAAATAACAATCCCGAATCATAAGTCTTCACAAAAACATCATCTGTTTTTCCTGAATAATTTCTATATGTATTTGTTGCATTTTGATTAAACACATAACTTACCAAATACTTCTCTAAAATATTACGAAAAACACTGAATTTACTGTTATCACTTGTTGCATCTGCTTCTAAATATTGATCTAAGTTTAGCAATGGCAGATTAACCTTATCTACTTCATGTATAATACCGTTTTCAGCAATAATATTAGATTCTGTTACTTTTGAACTGAACACATTAAAACCAGAATAAGTATCACTTGGATAAAAATAATTAAAATCAGTTGCTGTTAATCCTTTTGCTAAAAAATATTCTTCAGTAAAATAAGTAATGTACTTATTATTATTATCACCTGAAACATAATTGTTTGCTCCATTTCGATTTGAACTAGCAATTACCATGGGCTGACCATTAATTGTTTTGTTCAAAAACCCGTCATAGTAAGCCGTTCTTCTTCTAAAAGAATTATCAATTTCCCATCCTTTTGAACCTTGAAAATCTGAAAGTTGATCTTCTCTAAAGGCATTATAAACCAATGCATGTTTTACTATTTTACCTGCAGTAGTTTCATCAATCTTACTTACATCAGAAATTCCGTTTTCTTGAAAGTATTTTGTAAAAGCAGCATCATTAGGCGCAAATAAGGTCCAGTATCCTGATTTACTCAAAATATCTTTGTAACCTGCTTTTTCAATTAAGGCTGTGAAATTTTTAAAATTCCCTCTAGCATCTAATTGTTGATAGATTGGATCTTCAAGATAATCTGGACGTCCGTAGTATTCGTCAAATACGTCTCGACTACAACTGGCAAAGAAAGCCAGAAGAGGTAGAATTAATAAATAATAGTTAAATTTTCTCTTCATTATTTGGTTAGCTTATAAAGTGGTGAATAAATTATTTGTGTTTTTTTTAACTCTTTTTTGTTATTTTTTAACTTTTCAAATTTATGCGTTCAACTTAATACATCCATCCTGCTGTATCCTGTTTTTTTTATATATATATTAAAAAAAAGTAGGATTTTATAAACATATCATAATCATTTTGAAAATTTTTTAACAATCGAAAGCTATTGAATTTATTGAAACCACACCCAATTCACTGAAGTCTATCAAAAAGAAAAAATATATGTATATTAATTTAACATATATTTTTGAATTAACAACTATACAAAAGATTATTGAAGACAATAAGAAGTCTTAATTTTAAGAAAGCAACAAAACCAAAAATTTTATTAAGATTTTCACAACAAAAAAACATAAAAAAAAATTTTTATTAAAATAGAGCTCGAGAACTTTTCTACTAAAAGCTATACATATTTATAAGAAAATATTTTTATCAATTTCCCTTGATAATTACAAAAAAAACAATACACATATTTAACTAATCAATATTTAAAAAATAAATTACTTTTGACTTTATAAAAACATAAATTATTATGAATACTAAAACAGCTATTGTTACTGGAGGAAATTCAGGATTAGGTTTTGCTACGGCAAAAAAATTATGCGATAACGGAATTAAGACTTATATAATAGGGCGCTCGAAAGAAAAAACCGAAGAAGCTTGTGCCGAAATTGGCACAAACGCCATTCCTATAATTTTTGACCTTAACAATTTAGACGGAATTCCTGCTATGATTGCAGAACTTACTAAAGAAGCTCCAATTGACATCTTAGTAAACAACGCAGGAATAAATCTGAAAAAAGAATTTACCGATGTAACCGATGAAGATTTCCTTTCAGTTATACACACAAATCTCTTAAGTGTTTTTACCGTAAGCCGCGAAGTTGTTAAAAACATGAAAGAAAACAAAAACGGAAGTATTGTAAACATTAGCTCAATGGCGTCTCAATATGGAATTCCAAAAGTAATTGCTTATTCTGCTAGTAAAGGAGCTATTGAATCCATGACTCGAGCTATGGCGGTTGAGTTAGCACAATTTGGAATCCGTGTCAATTGTATCGCTCCAGGATTTATAAAAACTAAAATGTCAGCAAAAGCATTAGATAATGATCCAGAAAGAAAAAATAAAGTTTTAGGAAGAACTCCAATGGGATTCTTAGGAGAACCAGATGATATTGCAGATGCTGCTTACTTTTATGCCACATCAGAATCTAAGTATGTAACAGGAACTGTACTTCCGGTGGATGGAGGAAACAGTATCGGATTTTAAAACTCATCATTTATGATACAAATGCAACAAACAATGCGCTGGTTTGGACCTACTGACGCTATCGCATTACAAGACATCCGCCAATGTGGTGTTACAGGAATTGTAACGGCTTTACACCAAATCCCTGTTGGAGAAATCTGGACAGTTGAAGCCATACAGGAAAGACAAAAACTTATTCAGGAAGCAGGAATGGAATGGACCGTAATTGAAAGCTTACCTGTTCACGAAGAAATCAAAAGAGCCTGCGGGGATTTTAAATTATACATCGAAAATTACAAAACGAGTCTAAGAAACATTGCACAATGTGGTATCAAAGTGATTACTTATAACTTTATGCCAATTTTAGACTGGGTTCGTACCAATCATAATTTCGAGAATCCAGATGGTACAAAAGCATTATTATATAACCACATTGCATTTGTCTATTTTGACATTCATTTATTAAAAAGACCAAATGCTGAAAACGAATACACTGCTGAACAAAAACAACAAGCACTTGCTTTTGGCGCAAATCTTTCAACAGAAGAAAAAGAGCTTTTGTTTAAAAATGTCCTTTTAGGATTACCGGGAAGCAAAATCAATTTTACTGCTGAACAAATTTTATCCTTATTAGGCAATTACAAAGATATTGACGACAACAAATTAAGAGAAAATCTAATTTATTTCCTTTCTGAAGTCGCTCCAGTTGCAGAAGAATTAGGTTTAAAATTAGCCATACATCCTGACGACCCTCCATTTCCAGTAATGGGACTACCACGAGTAGTTTGCACAGCCGATGATATAAAAAAAATAACAGAAGCAGTACCCGTTAATGCAAATGGATTATGTTATTGCACAGGTTCACTTGGCGCCGATCCGAACAATAAATTAGTACAAATAATTGAAGATTTTGGTGATCGAATTCATTTTTTACATCTTCGAAACGTAATTCGTAGTGACGAAAATATTTTTAGAGAATCGGAACATCTTAATGGCGATAACCCAATGGAAGCCGTTATGGAAAAACTAATTCTTCTAATGAATGAAAGAAAAATAAGTTTACCAATGCGTCCAGATCATGGTTTTCTTCACACCTTAGAAGAAGGCAAAGAACAATATCCCGGCTATTCCTTAATCGGCAGAATGAAAGGCCTAGCCGAATTAAGAGGCTTAGAAATTGGACTAAAATACAAACTAGAACAAAACTAATTCGCTTTATCTTTCATTTAAAAACTCTCATTTGACAACCAAGCAGATGAGAGTTTTTTTTATACAAAAAACCCAAAATTATTTTTTATATAAAAATTAAATCTATATTTGCATACCGGAACAGAACAGTACGTTAAAATGGGAGATAATTTTACATTTCAAATCAATCACGAAAGCGATATTCCAAAATACCAGCAAATGGTTAACACCATACAAAATGCTATTTCGGAAAACATCTTAGCTAAAGGAGATCAACTGCCTTCGGTGAATAGCATTTGCAAAAAAAACCAGCTCTCTAGGGACACCGTTTTTAAAGCTTACTCTATTTTAAAAGAACAAAAAATAATCGATTCTGTACCTAACAAAGGTTATTTTATAGCTGGAGAAACTAGAAAAGTACTGTTAGTACTGGATACTTTCAAGGCGTACAAAGAAGTACTTTACCATTCATTTATCAACAACTTAACCGACAATATCATTGTTGATGTTCAATTTCATCATTACAACATTGATAATTTCAAAACCATTATTAATAATAGCATTGGAAAGTATATCAAATATGTGGTAATGAATTTTGACAACAAAGAAATCAGCCCTACTCTATCGGTAATTCCAAATGAAAAACTCTTGCTAATTGACTGGAATATTCATTCAAAAACGAAAAGCAATTATGTATTTCAAGATTTCGGAAAGGCTTTTTATAGCGCATTAAAAGATGGTGAAGCCTTGTTTAGAAAATACAACGAAATTGTATTTGTCTATCCAAAATTTACTTTTCACCCAAAAGAAACAGTGACTTATTTTAAAAAGTTTTGTACCGATTTGAATTTCAAACACAAAGTTATTACCAATCCAAATGAATTTATCATTCAGGAAAACAAAGCATATATTAGTGTTAGCGATCGAATTCTAGGAATGTTTCTCGAACAATGCCGACAAAAAAACCTAGAACCCGGAAAAGACGTTGGTTTCTTGTCTTACAACGAAACTCCTATGAAAAAATTCATTTACAAAGGAATTTCAGTTGTAACTACTGATTTTGAAGAATTAGGAATCAAAGCAGCTGAGTTTATCACCAACGAAGAACCCATGCAATATTATATACCTACAAAATTAACCATAAGAGAATCATTATAAATTATGTATTATATCGGATACGACATAGGAAGTTCCTCTGTAAAAGTTGCCATTGTTGAAGCTGCAACTGGAAAAAAAATTATCAGTTTGCATGAACCTGCAAACGAAATGACTATTACAGCCTATCATAAAGACTGGGCGGAACAGGATCCAGAAATGTGGTGGGAATACAGCTGTATCGCTACCAAAAGAGCCATACAAGAAGCTAACATCGATGCTTCTAAAATTGCAGGTGTGGGAATTTCATACCAAATGCACGGATTAGTGGTAGTAGACAAAGACGGAAAATCACTAAGAAATTCTATTATTTGGTGCGACAGTCGTGCTGTAGAAATTGGGGATAAAGCCTTTGAAGATTTAGGCGAAGACCAATGCGCTACTCACCTACTGAATTCACCAGGAAATTTTACCGCTTCTAAACTGACTTGGGTAAAAGAAAACGAACCTGAAATATACGAACAAGTATACAAATACATGTTGCCTGGTGACTTTATAGCCTTTAAATTAACAGGAGAAATTAACACCACAAAAAACGGTCTTTCTGAAGGTATGCTTTGGGACTACAAAGAAAATGAGGTTGCCGAATGGTTGTTAAAATACTATGGAATCGACCCATCATTAACTCCAACAATTGTAGATAATTTTACCCATCAAAGTTACTTAAACGAAAAAGGAGCTGCAGCATCAGGGCTTCCTGTTGGAATTCCAGTTGTTTATCGCGCTGGTGACCAACCCAATAACGCCTTATCACTAAACATTTTAAAACCAGGTGAAGTTGCTGCAACCGGTGGAACATCAGGTGTAATTTATGCAGTTACCGATCAATTAAAATCAAAAGAAACCTCCCGAATTAATAGCTTCGTACACGTTAATTACAGCAATGAAAAACCAACAGTAGGGAAATTATTGTGTATTAATGGCGCTGGAATTCAATACCGCTGGTTGCGCAATCATTGCGGAATGGATTCTTACGAAAATATGAACGTAAAAGCCGAAGAAATTGCGGTAGGTTCAGATGGTGTAGTGGTAATTCCTTTTGGAAATGGAGCTGAGAGAATGTTAAACAATAAAAACATTGGAAGTCATTTCTTGAATTTAAACCTAAACAAACACGGTCACGGACATTTGTACCGCGCCACTCTAGAAGGTATTGCTTTTGCTTTTGTGTACGGAATGGAAATCATGAAAGCTGATAATGCTCAAATTAATGTGATTCGTGCTGGAAACGACAATTTGTTCCGCTCAGAAATCTTTTCGAATACCGTAGCCACATTAATTGGTCACGAAATAGAAATTTACAACACCACAGGAGCTGTTGGTGCCGCAAGAGCTGTTGGCTTGATTGATGGCGACTACGAAACTTTTGGTGACAATATTATCAAAAACGATCACGTAATGACGTATATGCCTCTAAAAAACAGCAAACCTTATTTAGAAGCATATCAAAATTGGAAAAAAGAACTAGAACTCATTATAAACAAGTAAATTAAAAACAAAATGGCAATTATAGGTAACAAAGAATACTTTAAAGGCATTAGCGAAATTAAATTTGAAGGAAAAGAATCTGACAATCCGTTAGCTTTCAAATATTACAATCCGGATCAGGTTGTAGCTGGAAAAACCATGCGTGAGCATTTTAAATTTGCAATAGCGTATTGGCATACTTTCTGCGGACAAGGTTCTGACCCGTTTGGTCCTGGAACACAAAATTTTGCTTGGGATCAATCTAACGATCCAATCCAAGCAGCTAAAGACAAAGCAGATGCTGCTTTTGAATTCATCAGCAAAATGGGATTTGATTATTTCTGTTTCCACGATTATGACTTGATTCAAGAAGGAGCAACTTTAGCTGAATCAGAAAGTAGATTAGCTACTATCACTGAATATTTAAAACAAAAGAAAGCCGAATCAGGTATCAAATTACTTTGGGGAACAGCCAACTGTTTTTCAAATCCACGTTACATGAATGGAGCTGCTACCAATCCTGATTTTAATGTATTGGCTAGAGCTGGTGGACAAGTAAAATTAGCTTTAGATGCTACGATTGCTTTAGGTGGAGAAAACTATGTATTCTGGGGAGGACGTGAAGGTTATATGTCTTTACTGAACACAGATATGGGACGTGAATTAGACCACATGGGACAATTTTTAGTAAAAGCTAGAGATTATGCTCGTGCGCAAGGTTTTAAAGGAAACTTCTTTATTGAGCCAAAGCCAATGGAACCGATGAAACATCAATATGATTTTGATTCGGCTACTGCTATTGGTTTCTTACACAAATACGGTTTAGAGAAAGATTTCAAAATCAATATCGAAGTAAACCATGCAACATTAGCACAACACACGTTCCAACATGAAATTGAAGTAGCTGCTAACGCTGGAATGCTTGGAAGTTTAGATGCAAACCGTGGTGATTACCAAAACGGATGGGATACAGACCAATTCCCTAACAACATTCAAGAAACTACCGAAGCGATGTTAGTTTTCTTAAAAGCAGGTGGGTTACAAGGTGGTGGAGTTAATTTTGATGCAAAAATCAGAAGAAACTCAACGGATATGGAAGATGTATTCTTAGCTCACATTGGTGGGGCAGATACTTTTGCTAGAGCCTTATTGACTGCTGATAAAATCATTACTTCTTCTCCTTATGACAAATTAAGAACAGAAAGATACAGTTCTTTTGATTCTGGAAAAGGGAAAGATTTTGAAAACGGAAAATTAGACTTGAACGACCTATATAAAATTGCTTTAGAAAACGGAGAATTGGATTTAAAAAGCGGAAAACAAGAGCTTTTTGAAAACATTATCAATCAGTATATCTAAAAAACAACTTATTTTCAATATAATAAGTTGATTTTCCACAACAGCCAACAGTACATTTTTATACTGTTGGCTGTTTTTTTTTACGTTTATCTTATTGTTTTTTTTAAAGAACAGGACAGTACAGGATTCTAATATAGAATTAAAAGTTTAATATTGATGTATCAATACTATCTAAAATTAATTCGATTTAATGTATTGAATATTATAAAAAAAGAAAAAATCAATCCATTTAGGATAATAACAATTTAGTTTTTAGTTTAGTTTTAGAGTGAGTTTTTAGTTTTAAGCCCTAACATTTGTTGGGGCTTTTAAACATAAAAAAATATAGTCAAAACAAAGCTATTTTTATAAAAAACAACTTAATCAACTCAAATGATTGCAACCTATAAGACAGCTTTTTTTTGTAAAACAAATCAAAAACTACGTTTATTATTAATTGTAATCTTATTGATTAGCGGACAAGCTAAATCTCAGGACAATAGAAGTTTTCAGGTTTTTCAATTTCCAGCCAATAAAATTCCAACCATTGACGGAAATAGCGAAGATTGGAAAATCGTTCCTAAAAATTATATCGTAGGAATGGATCAATTATGGGATGACAGCGGAAAACAACACAAAGCCGACCCAAAAAACCTAGATGTTAGCGTAAAAGTAGGCTGGGTAAAAGGACTCAATCGTTTGTATTTTCTTTATGAAGCCTATGATGATTATTGGGATTTTTCTCTACCTGGATTACACAACGACACCTTTGAATTGATTGTAGATGCCGACCAATCTGGAGGGCCATTTATTGATCGTTTTCATCCTAATCCAAGCCTAACCAATACAATGGACGCCTACTTTTCATACCATGGTGTTCATGCACAAAACTATCATATTTTTACTCCTGCCCTAGAAAAAGATTGGACTATGGTTTGGGGAAGCCAACCTTGGATTAAAGACTTACCTTATGCCAATTCATCTTATCATTATGATTTCAAACCTGGACAAGGTGGAAAACTAACATTGGAATTTTGGATTACTCCTTTTGATTATGCTGGAAATGAACCATCAAGAGCAGTAGAATCTATCTTAACAGAAAACAAAAACGTTGGTCTTTGCTGGGCAATAATTGATTATGACGATGTTAATAAAACGGAAAACAATGGATTTTGGAATCTTTCAAAAGAACACACCATGTATGGAAATGCCTCTTTTGCGCTACCTTTTAAACTGATGCCTTTAGAACCTCAATTTATGAAAGAAATCGAGGCTAAATGGTCTCATAAAATACTAAATATGAACTTAAGAGAAGTGGCCTTCTTTGATGAATCGATTGGCGATATTGATACTTGGATTTGGGATTTTGGAGACGGAACTACTGCTACCACTCAAAATCCAATTCACCAGTATAAAGAAGCTGGAAAATATGTTGTAATTTTAAAAATTCGCGGACCTAAAGGCGAATCTAAACTATCTAAAGTTTGGGATGTAGCGGTAAAATAAAAAACTAATCACCAAAAACCAACCAAGATGAAAACAAACCAATTAACAACAGGATTTAAAACAATAAAAAAAATAGGAGTTGCTGCTACATTAATGGCCATTCCATACAATGCAATTGCGCAACAACCCGTAAATGACGCAACCACACCTTTGCATCTTTTGCAACCCGATTACCCAACTCCTTATGGGCCAAAATCAACCCAAGAAATCAAAGCAACAATAGATAAAGTATATACTTTTCTTGAAAAAACAACTCCTGCAAGCTTAATAAACAGCAAAACAAAACAAGAAATTACAGATCTCAAAAATCTAGACGAAAACACCATCTTTTCTCCTGGAGCTTTTAGACTAACTAGCTATGAATGGGGAGTAACTTATGCCGGAATGCTTCTTGCAACCGAGGCAACTGGTGATCCAAAATATGCCGATTATACTAACAAAAGATTAAAACTAATTGCTGATATTGCTCCTTATTACAAAAAAGAGCTGCAAAAAAACAATAAATTTCCTTCACCAATACATGGCTTTTTAATGCCTCATGCTTTAGATGACGGAGGTGCCGTTACTGCTGCAATGATTAAAGCGCAAAGAGCGGGATTAAAAGCCAATTTAAGACCTTTAATCGACCATTTTATGGACTATATCAGCAACCAAGAATTTCGTCTTACTGATGGAACTTTAGCTAGAAATAGACCGCAACCCAATACTTTATGGCTAGACGATATGTTTATGGGGGTTCCAGCATTAGCCCAAATGGGAAAATTAACTGGAGACGTAAAATACTATGATGATGCTGTTAAACAAGTAAAACAATTTTCGGAACGTATGTTTAACAGCCAAAAAGGCTTGTACATGCACGGCTGGGTACAATCAATGGAAGAACACCCTCAATTTCATTGGGCTCGCGCCAACGGTTGGGCAGTGATGACTTTAGTTGAATTATTAGAAACACTACCTAAAGAGCATCCTGGTTATAATACTGTTTTAAACCAATTAAGAGCACATATCAAAGGCTTGGTTTCTTATCAAGACGGAACCGGTTTTTGGCATCAATTAATAGACCGTAACGATACTTATTTAGAAACCTCAGCAACAGCTATTTATACCTACTCTATAGCAAGAGCAATCAACCGTGGTTATATTGACAAAGCCGCATATGCACCTACTGCTTTATTGGCTTGGAATGCTGTATCTACTAAGGTAAATGACAAAGGACAAGTAGAAGGAACCTGTGTAGGAACAGGTATGGGATTTGACCCTGCATTTTATTACTACCGTCCTATAAATACATTTGCCGCACATGGTTATGGACCAGTAATTTTAGCGGGTTCTGAAATTATTTTAATGCTTAAAAACAATGAATTTGAAATAAACGATAGCTCGTTACAACTAAAACCAAGTAAATAAAAAAACACTCATGAACAGTATTTTCATCAACAGCGTAGTAGCATTTTCAACATGTTTTTTATCTTTTGGACAACCAATAGAAAAGAAAACCAATCCTCCTACTACACCTAACTTTGTGATTATTGTTGCTGATGATGCGGGTTGGGATGATGTAAGCTACAATGGTTCTGAGATTCACACACCTAATATCGATTGGTTAGCCAAAAATGGAGCTCAGCTAAATCGTTTGTATGCCGCTCCTACATGTTCTCCTTCGAGAGCAAGTTTTTTTACAGGAAGACCTTCTAGCCGTATGGGGATTGTAGCTCCTATAAGTGACAAAAGTGAATTGGCTCTTCCCGATGATGTTACCACATTACCACAAGCTTTACACCAACAAAATTATCAAACCGCTTTGTTTGGAAAATGGCATTTGGGATTAAAGCCAAGTAGTGGCCCTAAAGCCTATGGATTTGATTATTCCTATGGTTTTTTGCACGGACAAATAGACCAATACAGTCATGAATACAAAAATGGTGATCCTAGTTGGCACCGAAATGGTGTATTCATCACCGAAAAAGGACACGTAACTGATTTAGTAGAAAACGAAGCCATTACTTGGCTTAAAACCAAAAGAGATCCTTCTAAAAACTTTTATATTCAATTGAGTTATAGCGCTCCTCATTTTCCTCTACAAGAAGAAGACAAATGGAAAAAACCTTATTTAAAAACCATCAAAAACAACTCTCGTAGAGATTTTGCAGCTGCAATGTCGCATTTAGATTATAGCATTGGGCAAATATTAAAAGCCTTAAAAAAACAGCATTTAGATAACAATACTATTATCATTTTCATGAGCGATAACGGCGCAATGAAAAATTGGTTTCCAACCAACCAATACAAAGGAAAACACGGACCAAATGACGTATTAGGGAGTAATTATCCTTTGCGCGATTGGAAAACTACAAACTATGAAGGTGCCGTAAGAGTCCCTGCTATCGTTTATTGGAAAAACAAAATAGGCCATTCTTTAAATAATAATTACTATTCGGTAACTGACTTAATGCCTACCATTTTATCATTGGCTGGAGCCAAATCAATTCCGGCAACTGTAGAAGGAAAAAACATTTGGAATGCCATTAAAAACAATGATTCTATACCCAATCAAGCCATTTATATTCGAGGACATTTGCAAGAAAGTATTATTGAAAAACCTTGGAAATTAATACGTACCAGACATAAAAATAGCCCAACGGTTTTTGAACTTTTCAACATCGAAAAAGATGCTGAAGAAAAAGAAAATCTGTTACAAAGTCATCCAAATGTAGCCCATAAACTAAAACAAGATTTAGAAGTTCAATTTAACAAAGATGCTAAAGAAGTAAATTTAGGCATCGAATAAAACAAACCAGCGTTAAACGATTCGAAAATCAAAACTAAATTATCCAAAACTATCTCATTTTTATCTATTCATACTATTTAAAATTAAAATCAGGCAAGTACAGGATAGCTTTTTCATTTAAAAAAGGGATTTTCGAAGTTAAAATCAATTGTAATGAAAAAAATATCTATCCTTTTAAGTTCGTTTCTTTTTTTGCTTTTTTCATGCAAAGAAACTGCTCAAGTTAGCAAGGGTTCTACCAATTTTGAACCAGATTGGATTAACAAAGTGGGAGCTAAAGAAAATACTTTTAAAAGTAAAATATACTATGCAAATGATTATGGAGCTGTTAGTGATGGCAAAACACTTACTACACAAAACATACAGAAAGCTATAGATGAATGTAGTAAAAATGGCGGTGGAACCCTTACTTTCAAACCAGGAAATTACCTAACGGGATCATTATTTATCAAAGAAGGCGTTCATTTTAATGTTCCCAGCGGAGTGACTATTTTGGGCAGCGAAAATATAGCCGATTATCTCGAAATTGATACACGAGTTGCGGGTATTGAAATGAAATGGCCAGCAGCTTTAATCAATGTTTTAGACCAAAAAAACGTCACTCTAGATGGCGACGGAATCATCGACGGACAAGGAAAAATCTATTGGGATTACTACTGGAATTTACGCAAAGAATACGAAACCAAAGATTTACGATGGATTGTAGATTATGATGCCAAACGTCCCAGAACAATCTTAATATCCAATTCTAAAAACGTATTCCTTAAAGACCTCAACATCCAAAGAGCCGGTTTTTGGACGGTTCAGGTATTGTATTCAGAATACATAACTGTTGACGGTGTCAAAATAAGAAACAATATTGGCGGACATGGCCCAAGTACGGATGGAGTAGATATCGATTCTTCAAGATGGATATTAGTTCAAAACTGTGACATTGATTGCAATGATGATAATTTTTGTCTAAAAGCAGGTCGCGATTGGGACGGACTAAGAGTCAATCGCCCTACGGAATATGTAGTAGTACGCAATTGCATTGCCCGTCAGGGAGCAGGTTTACTTACCTTGGGTAGTGAAACTTCAGGTAGCATTCGTCACGTGTACGCCTCAAATATTCAAGGATATGGAACTAAAAATGGTTTAAACATCAAATCGGCAACAAATCGTGGCGGAACGGTAGAAGATGTCTATCTTGAAAACATAAAAATGGAAAGTGTGGGTACTTTTATCACCATTTCAATGAACTGGAATCCGGCTTATAGTTACTCTAAACTGCCTGATGGTTATACAGAAGAAACCCTTCCCCCACATTGGAAAAAAATGCTAACTAAGGTTGAACCTGAATCCAAAGGTATTCCTAGTTTTAAAAACATTTACTTAAAAAACATTGACATTAAAGCTGCTAAAAAAGCCATCTCAGTTTCAGGATTAGAGGAGTCTATTGTAGAAAATGTAACCTTAAAAAATGTTCACATAACTGCCCAAACTGCTGGTAATATTAGCTATAGCAATAATTGGATTTTAGACGATGTTACGATCAATGCTTTAGATCATTCGACTATAAAAATAGAAAATAGCAAACAAGTAGATTTTTCAAAATCTAGCAGTAAATAATATCAAAATAACCCTTTATAATGAAATTTAAAGTATCCATTTCACTTCTCTGTCTGTCTTTTGCTGTTCCAAATGTAACGGCACAAAGTCAAAATGTTTGGCATGGAGAAAACCGAAAAATCCATTACGCTCCTCAAGGTAAAAGTTTTGTTCTAAAAAACGGAACCCGTAAATTCAATCGCGCTTTATACGGGAGCAATACCGCTTTTAGAGTCGAAGCTGGCGATTTACCTGAATTTGCCACTTACATGCCTGGCATGGGCGGTAATTTAAAATTGGGGATTAGCAATGGAAAAAACAGCAAATGGATTACCGAAGCCGATAAAATAGATACAAAATACACCCCAGGAACTGTTGAATACCAAATTAAAGATACCTTACTAGGTAACGGAACTTTAAGTGTTCAAATTGTAGCCATGGTGGATAGCGAAGGTTATATTATTAAAGTAAATGGAAATACGGTTCCTAAAAACAGCGTACTTTTTTGGGCTTTTGGAGGTGCTAGTGGTAAAAAATTCTCTAGAAATGGAGATATTGGTGGCGACCCAGAATCCGTGTTTTATTTACATCCTGAATATTGTATCAACAATCAATACCAAATTAATAAAAACAGTTTTGCACTTTCTTATGGTTCCGAAAGCAGTAAAAAAGTAACCGAAAACACTCAAGTAATTAATGCTGTTTTCCCTAATTCAAAGGTTCATTTAGGTAGTGCTAATTTTCAAAAAACACCTTTAGAAAATTATACTTCAAAAGCCGATTCGGTTCCGATGATAATTGGACAATTAAACCAATTTTCCAAAGAAGGAGATTATTGGTTATTTGAAAATACCACAAAAATTGATAATACAACTCAAAAATCAATAGCCGAAAAATTCCAAAAAGCCATTGCTCAAAGCGAACAAATGGCCAACCGAATAAAAGTAAACACTCCTGATCCTTACATCAATACTTTAGGTGGCGCTCTGGCGATGGCTGCCGATGCTATTTGGGAAAATCCAGCCTATCTTCACGGTGCCATTGCCTGGCGAATGTATCTCAATGCCTGGCGTGGTGCGTATGTTGCTGACCCATTAGGATGGCACGACCGAGCAAAAACACATTTTGAAAGCTATGGAAATTCGCAAGTAATAACTCCAGAAACAGGTCCAGTTGTTCCAGATACTACCAGAAATTATGCCCGCCAATTAGAAAAAATAGGCACTTCTATGTTCAGTAGCGGATATATTAGTCGCAATCCAAACAGGAATGACATAGCCCATCATTATGACATGAATTTGGTTTTTATTGACCAATTAATTCGTCATTTTAAATGGACAGGCGATGTAGAATTTCTAAAAAAAATGTGGCCTGTTATCAAAAGACATCTGGCTTGGGAAAAAAGAAATTACGACGTAGATGGCGATGGATTGTATGATGCCTATGCAGCCATCTGGGCAAGTGACGGATTGGGCTACAGCGGTGGCGGAGTCACTTATACTTCAGCATATAATTATTATGCCAATAAAATGGCTGCTGATTTAGCTCGAATTGTGGGTAAAGACGGTTCTTCTTATGCCAAAGAAGCGGCTCACATTTATCAGGCTATACAGGAAAAATTATGGAAAAATAACAAAGGGACTTTTGCAGAATACAAAGACCTTTTAGGCTACCAATTGACACATGACACTCCGGGAATCTGGACGATATATCACGCTTTGGACAGCGAAATTGCCAATCCGTTTCAGGCTTATCAGGCATTGCGTTTTGTAGACAACGAAATCCCTCATATTCCGGTAGCGGCTGAAGGATTAGACAAAGACCATCTGGAATTAATTTCCACAACAAACTGGCAACCGTATACCTGGTCTGTGAATAACGTGGCACTTGCTGAAATTCTACACACAGCGCTGGCGTACTGGCAAGGTGGACAATCAGAAAAAGCATACCAACTTTGGGAAAGTGGTTTAATCGAAAGCATGTACCTTGGCGCTTGTCCGGGTGGCTTTGAACAATTATTATTTCAGGATGCCATTCGTGGCGAATTATATCGTGATTTTGCCGACCCCGTAGGAATGGCAGGAAGAACATTAGTAGAAGGTTTATTCGGAATTCAGCCTGATGCGCTTAAAAATACTTTAACTATCCAACCGGGATTACCAAAATCATGGAATCATGCAGCTCTTGAAATTCCTGATGTAGCTTTTTCTTTCGAAAGAAAAAACAATACTGACATTTACCAAATTACACCTCATTTTTCGGCAAAAATGAATTTAAATTTAATAGTTAACGCTACTCATTCAACCATTAGCAAAGTGATTGTTAATGGAAAAGAAGTGCAATGGAAAATGATTGATGGAACTATTGGAAGTCCAAAAATCAGTATCGAAATCGCTTATGCTGATTTGTACCAAATAGAAATTTCCTGGAGTGATTCGTCACTGGAACAACTTGAAAATCCTTCGCCCATTTGCGAAGGCGAAAACATAAAAATCACAACCGCTAAAGCAACAATTTTAGAGCTAAAAGATCCTCAAAACGCTCTTAAAAATGCCGTTGTAAACAACAATGAAATTACTGCAATTGCCAATACTATTGGTAACAAATCATTTTTTGTCAAACTGAAACAAAAAGAAATGATTTGGTGGCAAGCCATTGATATCAATATCAAATCTAATCTTGAAATTGTTTCAAATACCGTGAAAGGAGAAAATGCTGTAGTAGCTATCAAAAACAATACTAAAAAAGCGGTAAACGGTTTCTTTATTCCGAATCAAAAAGGAAGTAAAACGAAATTTAGTTTACAAGCCAATTCAGAAAACAGCATTGCAATTCCTACAGACCAATTGGTTTCGGGAACCAATCAAGTGGAAATGAATTTTGAAGATGGAACTAAAACCAATTTGAGTTTTACCAATTGGGACATTGCCAGTAATCCAAAAACAAAATGGGAAACGGTATCTTTAGGCAGCGTATTTAACGACAAAATTACCAACATTTTTGAGAATAAATACCTAAGTCCAAGAGCGCAATCGCCTAGTTTACAAATCCCAACTCAAGGTATTGGAAACTGGTGTTACCCTTTTATAAAACCAATCATTGACGACTCTGGCTTAAGAGCTAAAGCAGGTACAAACAACCAGATTATCAGTCCGCAAGGAATTCCTTTTGCAACGCCTTCTGCTGATAAAAACATTGCTTTTGTATCGCAATGGGATAATTTTCCTAATGCGCTTTCTATTCCCCTTTCGGGAAAAGCATCTCAGGCGTATTTAATGATGGCAGGAAGTACCAACCACATGCAAAGCCGTTTTACTAATGGAGAAATTGTGGTAACTTACTCGGATGGAAGTACTGAAAAACTAGAACTGAAAAACCCTGAAAATTGGTGGCCTATTGAGCAGGATTATTATACAGATGGTTATGCTTTTACCACCAATGCGCAAAAACCACCCCGAGTATATTTAAAATCAGGAAAGATTACACGCGATTTTACAGATTTCAAATCGATAAAAGGATTCAGTGATTTTGGCGTTGAAGGCGGAGCTGGAACAATTATTGACATACCGCTGAACAAAAATAAAACGCTGAAAAATATAGAAATTAAAGCCATTGCCAATGAAGTCATTATTGGAATTATGAGTTTAACGTTAAACAGAGACTAAGTATGAATAGAAAAGAATTTTTAGGCACCACATTCTTGGCTTCATTAGCAGCCTTTCTACCTGTGCATGCTCATGATTTTTTAACTATGGAGAAAGAACCCAAACTTTCTGATTTTGCCAAAAGCTTAACTCCTGTGGGGCGTGCCTTAGAATTTGAAGATTACTATGTGTGGTGCAACAGCCCGATAGAAGGTCCTGACGGAAAAATTCATGTGTTTTTTTCCCGTTGGCCTAAAGCCAAAGGTATGGGAGGCTGGATCAGCAGTTCTGAAATAGCCCATGCTGTTGCTGATAAACCCGAAGGTCCTTATGAATATGTAAGTACAGTGCTTTCGCCAAGAGGAACTGGCTATTGGGATGCAACCACTTGCCACAATCCGAGTATTCACTTTGTAGATGGAAAATATGCTTTATTCTTTTTAGGGAATTCTAATGGAAAAATGAATACCAAACGCATTGGTCTGGCCACCGCAGATTCTTTGTACGGACCATGGACAAGACCGGATGAACCTTTACTATTACCGGGAAAAGAAGAAGAATGGGACGATTTATTAACTACTAATCCTTCCTTCATAAAACATAATGGAGAATACTGGCTATATTACAAATCACTAGATACCGAAGGTTATGTACATCCCAAATTTGAAATCAAAGGAAACCGAAAATATGGTTTGGCTACAGCCAAATCACTACAGGGACCTTATACAAAATATACAGGAAATCCCGTGGTTGATTTTCACAATATGGGCAATAATCAGCAATGCGAAGATGCCTATGTATGGTATGAAAACGGCAAATTCAAAATGATTGCCCGCGACATGGGCGTTTTTGGAATGGACAAAGGTTTGTATATGGAATCCAAAGATGGGAAACACTGGTCAGAACCTTTAATAGGCTATCAGGAGCTCAGTAAATATATCAACCAACCTCCAGCTCCAAAACATTTAAACCGATACGGCAGAATCGAAAGACCACAACTCTTATTTCAAAACGGAAAACCTACTTATCTGTTTACCGCTTCGCAAGGCGGAAAATATGAAACCGCTTCCGCATTTATCTTTAAAATCAATCAAAAATTATAATATATGAAAAAAGTATTCATCGCAGTTTCCCTGTGTTTGTTACTAACCACAGCAAAAGCACAGGATAAAATTGACCGAAAAGCAGTTGTAACCAGACATAATGTTAACATCACTAAAATTGATACATTGAATTCGTTATCAGTCGGAAACGGAACTTTTGCCTTTACCGTTGATGCTACCGGATTACAGACATTCCCGGATTATTATCAGGCAGGTCTTCCGTTAGGAACGCAATCAGAATGGGGATGGGATGCTTTACCCAATACGGAAAATTACAAGTTTGAAGAAACATTAAGAGATTACGACCAAAACGGCAGACAAATCCCTTATTCGGTACAAATAAAAACACCTGATCATGCTGTAAAAGCCGTGGAATATTTCCGTGCCAATGCCCACCGATTGCAACTGGGAAATTTAGGTTTTGAATTTTACAAAAAAGACGGAACTTTAGCGCAACCATCGGATATAAAAAACATCAAACAAACACTAAATGTTTGGACGGGAGAAATAGAAAGTAGTTTTACATTGGAAGGTACTCCCGTAAAAGTATGGACGGCTTCACACCAAGAAAAAAATGTTATTGGGGTGAAAGTTGCCTCTGATTTAATAAAAAAAGGACAATTAAAAATTCGTATGCGTATTCCTTTCCCAACCATGAAATGGGGTGATAATGGGAATTTATGGAAAGCTGATTTTGCCTATACCAGCACACTTTCAAACAACGGAAAAAACGAAGCCATCATTACCCATAAAATGGACTCGATTACCTATAATGTGGGATTAAAATGGAAAGGAACAGCCGCAGTCGCTCAAAAAGAAGCGCATTATTACCTGCTGACTCCTTCTAAAAACAGTGAATTTGAATTCAGTTGCGAATTTGCTCCGGCTCACAAAGGAAAAATGGCAATTCCGGATGTTGCAGCTGTTCAATCCAGCAGTATTTCGGGATGGGAAAAGTTCTGGAAAAGCGGAGGTGCAGTTGATTTTTCACAATGTACTGATGAACGCGCATTTGAATTAGAACGTCGTGTCGTTTTATCACAATATTTAACTAAACTACAATGTACAGGAAATGAACCACCACAGGAAACTGGTTTAACTTACAACAGCTGGTACGGAAAACCGCACTTAGAAATGCACTGGTGGCATGGCGTACATTTCCCATTATGGGGAAGAGCTGGTTTGTTGGAAAAAAGCCTGCCTTGGTACAACAAAGTATATGATAATGCTAAAAAAATTGCCGAGAGACAAGGTTTTGATGGGGTAAGATGGCAAAAAATGACCGATCCAGATGGCAACGAAGCGCCATCGTCTATTGGTGCTTTATTAATTTGGCAACAGCCCCATTTTATCACCTATGCCGAGTTAATGTATCGTGATCACAAGGATAAAGCAACTTTAGATTTATACAAAAAACGCGTGTTTGCAACTGCTGATTTTATGGCCTCTTTTGCTTACTATGACCAAGCCAAAAAGCGATACATATTGGGACCTGGTGTTATTCCTGCGCAAGAGCGTTTTAAAGCAACCGAAACCTTTAATCCAACTTACGAATTAGCCTATTGGAATTGGGCTTTAAATACGGCTTTAGAATGGAAAAAACGTTTAGGCGAACCGGAAGTAGCCAAATGGAAACAAGTTATTGCCCAATTATCGCCATTGCCTGTACAGGAAAATGTGTATTTAGCCACTGAAAGTGCCACTGATTCCTATACGAATCCGGAATACAAAACCGATCACCCTTCTGTTTTTGGTACTTATGGAATGTTACCTGAAACAACTCTATTAGATAAAAAAATCATGAAAAATACTTTTGATTTGATTTGGAAAACATGGTCATGGAACGAAACCTGGGGTTGGGATTTCCCTATGACAGCTATGACTGCCGCTCGTTTAGGAATACCTAACAAAGCTGTCGATGCGCTATTTATGGATGTTCAAAAAAACACTTATTTAGCTAACGGACACAATTATCAGGAAGACCGCTTACCTCTTTACTTGCCTGGAAACGGTGGATTGCTTACCGCTGTTGCTATGATGTGTGCGGGTTGGGATGGAACAACCGAAAAAAATCCTGGTTTCCCCAAAGATGGAAAATGGAATGTACGATGGGAAGGTCTTGAAAAAATGTTTTAATAAGCTAAATCCTGAGAGTTTTTAATTCTCAGGATTTTTTTTAAATTTCTTTTTTGCTTGATCAAAAAAGAAACAAAAAAATATTCATGCATTAAAATTGTTTTTCGGTATTCATGAATCTTCGATTTCAAGTCTTACACTTCCTCGTCGGTCAAATTAGTTTTCGAATACTGAAAGAAAAGAACTCGCTTCGCTCAAACAGCTTTTCTTTCTACGTATTCTTCAAACATTTGACACTCGACTGCGAAAGTTAAGGACATTGGAATCTGAAAAAACATTTTTTACAAAAAAGACTTCAACTCTTTAAACTTTTTTGCTTATTCACAGTCTAATCCTCTTTAACCAATTAACCAAACCCTAAACCATAATGAAAAAATTCCTCTTAGCAATACTCGTTTTCCATTTATCTCTTGCTGCATTTAGTCAAAGACAAATGGAATCCTTAGACCGAGGGCTCATTGCTGTAAAAGAAAACGACCATTTTTATGTAAGCTGGCGCGTTCTGGGTACCGATGCCGATAATTTAGCTTTCAATTTGTATCGAAAAAGTGGTACAAAAGCAGCCATTCGAGTAAACGACAAACCCATTAGCGGAGCAACTAATCTTATTGATGATAAAGCCAATCCTACCGAGGACAATAGTTGGTTTGTAAAAACCGTTTTAAACGGAGTTGAACAAGAAGCAAAAGGCAGTTTTAGCATAGCCGCCAATAGTCCTGATAAAAATTATTTGTCTATTCCTCTTAAAGCAAAAGAAGGTTATATTCCAAACGATTGCTCTGTTGGCGATTTGGATGGCGATGGCCGTTATGATTTGGTGGTCCACATGACTGGAAAGGGAGCTGATAACTCTTTTAAAGGATTAACAGACCCTCCCGTTTTTCAAGCCTATACTTTAGACGGAAAATTTCTATGGGAAATCAATTTGGGTAAAAACATTCGCGAAGGCGCTCACTATACCCAATTTATGGTCTATGATTTAGACGGTGATGGCATAGCCGAACTGGTTTGCAAAACCGCCGATGGAACTACTGACAGCACTAATAATGTGGTAGGAGATACTTCAAAAGACTGGAGAGATTTGAATCCAAAATCGGCTACTTTTGGAAAAATATTGCAAGGTCCGGAATACCTGACTGTTTTTGACGGAAAGACGGGAAAAATTGTCAATACAGTTCCATACATTCCTGAAAGAGGCGACATTGGAAAATGGGGCGGAAAAGGCGGCAACGGAAAAAACGACAACACCGGAAACAGGGTCGATCGTTTTACGGCCTGCGTGGCGTACCTGGATGGAATTCACCCCAGCGTAGTGATGTGTCGTGGGTATTACGGCCGTATTGTGATAGCTGCTTTTGATTTTAAAGATAAAAAACTGACCTCCAGATGGGTTTTCGATACTAAAGACGGAAACAATCCTTTTTCGGGAATGGGAAATCACGGACTCTCTATTGCCGACGTGGATAATGATGGCAAAGACGAAATCATTTTTGGTTCTATGGTGGTTGATGACAATGGCAAAGGTTTATACACTACAGGATTTAGACATGGCGATGCCCTACACGTGAGCGATTTAGATCCTGAAATTCCGGGTCAGGAAGTTTTTGGCGTTCACGAAATAGAAGAAGGCACTAAAGGTCCGGGTGTGGCTTTGTTTTCGGCTGCCAATGGCAAAGTTTTATTTACCGCCATGGATGATGAAGATGTGGGAAGAGGCGTTGCCGATAATATCGATGCGACAAGAGTGGGTGCCCAAATGTGGTGGTCCGGTTCTCGTGGCTTATATGATATCAAAGGAAATAAAATTGGTGAATCTCCAAGCTCTACCAATTTCTTAATTTATTGGGATGGCGATACTTCGAGAGAAATTTTAAATGGAAACTATATTGACAAATATGGCAAAGGACGCCTATTCACGGCCGAAGGTGCCCGTTCTAATAATGGCTCAAAATCCACACCTGCTCTTTCTGCCGATATTCTAGGCGACTGGAGAGAAGAATTGATTTTGCGAAGCAATGACAACAGCGAATTGCGTATCTATTCTACAACAATTCCAACAGACATCCGGCAATACACCCTGATGCACGATTCACAATACCGACTTGCCATTGCCTGGCAAAACGTAGGTTACAACCAGCCACCACATACCAGTTTTTATATGGGAACCGGCATGAAACCCGCTCCAAAACCCAATATTAAATTGGTTCCTTAAAACGGTTATCTTAAATATATTTCCAAAAAGCACGGTGTAAGCCGTGCTTTTTTTGTAAGAAATTATTTTTTTATTTATCTTAGCAAATAAACCATAGAATAGCGCCAATCTACCTTAATTTGGGTGTGTTAGCGCTACTTTATAGCGGTTATACGCAATTTGGCGGTAATTGTAACCGAAAATGGAGAAATAAGAATATTTATGAAAAAATACATTTTAATCTTATTGTCATTTTTGAGTTTTGTAAATGCAAATGGACAGAAAAATGAGCCGATTTTACAGAAAACAAATTTGATTAAAATTAATAACGATAGTTTAAATATATTCGTCGTAAACCTCAAAAGTGAAATACTAAATGACACCTTAAAATTTGATGAAAAAGATTTAATTGCTTTAAATGGTCAAACAGAAAACACTAAAAAATATTCTAAAATTTATTTAGTCGATATGAAATATATTTACCGACTTGACATTATTGATAATGAAAAAGTAAAAAATTTTGCAAATGAAATTTTAGATATTAAAAAAATAGAAACGATAAGTATTTCAGAAAATAATTCTTGTTGTTCTCTATTTGGAAAAAACGGAATAAATGGATGCGTGTTTATTACAACAAAAAAGAAATCTAAAGTAAACTATCAAATTGCAGGATTAAAATATTACAAAAAAAGTAAAATGGGAACAAATTTGGACCAAAATGAAAAGGACGGAATAATGATACGAAACTAAACTAAACTAACCCATCTGGTGCTCGTTTGCAACGAGTACCTACTTACTTTTAAGAACTAAGCAAAGCGTTTATAACGCGGTCTTTCAAAAAAACATCCACCGTTGTAGCCTCAGAACATTAAGGCTAATGAAAAACTCGAAAAAACCTATTGCAAAATGAACATAACCAAAAAAACATATAATTACCGCCCAACGATTGGTAATATTTCTTCAGTCGCCATTTTATGTTTCTCCGTTTATTTTATGATAAATTCTGGTCCCGAAGGTTGGGGATTATTTGCTGGAATCGGCTTAATTTTATTATGCGGAATTTTAATATTGATAGATTTTTTATTTCAAAAATTTATAAACAATTACTGGGTAATAACACTAATAGAATTGATTATATTGACTGGTATTTATGTTTTTTTTTAATAGAAATTTCATCTGGTGCTCGTTCACAAAGAGTACCTACTTACTTTTAAGAACTAACCAAAGAGTTTGCAACGCGGTTCTTTTTAAATTTTTCCAGTTCAAATATTCAATTTTCACGCAGATTTTGCAGATTTCCGCAGATTACTGAATAATTATCTGCTGAAATCTGCAAAATCTGCGTGCTTTTTTTATATCTGTCAAAGACAGATTAACGCTTCCTCAAAGTCACAGACTTTGCGGAGCTAAATTTCTATTTCCCACCAACAGTTTTCCAAAAATCATCCTTAGGAAATATATTTTGTAAAGTATATTTAGCTGCTTCTTGTTTAGTTAATTGGTGTGACCAAGCCACTCTTTTATTCGTTTTGGCTCCTTTTCCTTTGTTGTTGTATTCCGCATAAAAAGCGGTTTTGTCCTTGTCTGGATAACGTTCGTCTTTCCAAGGATTCCAACCTTCCGGCAAAATGTGTTTTCCTAAATCACAATTCATAAAAACCGTTTGCGCAAAAGGGCGCCACGGACGACCTAAGAAAACTTTCGTCACCCCAGCATCTGCAATCAATTTGCAATTCCTAAAAACATAACCAAACGCCTGATTTTCGGGTGTGGAGGCTGCAGTGATATAAGAATTCATCTTGCTTTTGATGACACAGTTTTCAAAAACGGCCACTGCCGAACCAAAAATAAAATCGGTCGTTCCCTCGATATAGCAATTTTCATAATACTGATAATAGCCATCTCCATCGGTAAGCAAAGTGTCCTGACAACCTAAAATTCTCGAATTTTTAATGATAAAACGTTCTCCTTTTGCACACAAGGAAACCGCCTGTCCTTTTTCGCACCAACTATTTTCAATGGTTAGATTTTCTATTCGAACATCATCGGCACGAACCAAAAGGGTATAAGAATCGGAAGTTCCAAAGTTTCGTCTCGAATTGGGATTCGGTTTTCCGGAATAATCATCATTAGTAATAATGGTTTTCTCTTTATCCTCCCCTACTAAAGTCAATCGCGGTTTAGACGAAGGAATCACCAATTTCTCCTTATAAATTCCATTTTTGATGAAAATCAAAACTGCCTGAGTATCTGTATTTGCGGCTTCAATGGCTTCTCCCACGGTTTTATAATCACCGCTTCCATCCGGAGCCACCGTAATTTTGGTTGGGTTCTGGGCAAACATCGAATTCACAAAAACAGCAAACAATAACACTAAAAATTTCCTCATCATGACTAATAAAAAATTGTACTTTAAAAACTTATAAACTTCAAAAATACAGAAAAAAAGCCGATTTATAGTAATCGATTGCATTTTACAAAAAACAGAAAATCACTTCTTATTTTGAACATATTATAGTATTTTAGACAGCTATTAAAACCAGTCTAAATGTCCAGCAAAATTCAATACTCTTTAATACTGATCGTTCTTTTTTCAACGCAACTTTTTTATAGTCAGCAAAAACAAAATTCGTTCCTAATTGCCGATAAAAACAAAGTAGTCTCGATTTATATCGATACCAAAGCCGATGAACTCGTTCTATGGGCCGTAAACGAATTGGCTACCGATATTGAGGAAATTACAGGGCAGAAACCACAAATTATTTCGACCCAAAAAGCAACTGCTGGAAACGGAATTTACATTGGTCAAATCAAAGATAAGCTGTTTAAAAATGATACGAAGTCAAAAAACGACATAGTAGGTGCTTGGGAAAAATTTACTATTCGTAACAAAAAAAACAACTTATATATTGTAGGTAGCGATGTCCGAGGAACCGTTTACGGAATCTTTGAAGTCGCCGAAAGACTGGGAGTTTCGCCATGGAAATGGTGGGCTGATGTCAACAATATTAAAAAAGAAAAACTAGCATTAGAACTTCCAAAAGAAGGTATTACTGAAAGTCCTTCGGTACAATTTCGCGGTATCTTTTTGAACGATGAAGACTGGGGATTACAACCTTGGGCGGCAAAAACTTTTGAAAAAGAAACTGGAGATATTGGTCCAAAAACCTATGAGAAAATATTTCAATTGCTGTTGCGTCTGAAAGCCAACACGATTTGGCCAGCTATGCATCCTTCAACTAAAGCCTTTTTTAAAATAGAAGGCAATAAAGAAATGGCACAAAAATACCATATCCTTTTAGGAACTTCCCATGCCGAACCCATGATGCGCAACAATGTGGATGAGTGGAAAAAGGAAACCATGGGCGATTTTAATTATTTCACTAATGCTGCGACTATCAATCAATACTGGCAGGACAGGCTGGATGAAATCAAAGACAGCAAAGCCGAAACCATCATGACTCTGGGCATGCGTGGTGCTCACGACAGCCAGATGGAAGGGGCTAAAAATGCCGAAGACGCCAAAAATATGGTTGAAAAAATCATCGCTACGCAACGCGAAATGCTGACTTCGACTTTCAAAAAACCCATTACATCCATTCCGCAGGTAATGATTCCGTACAAAGAAGTTTTGGAACAATACAACAAAGGCATGAAAATTCCCGAAGACGTGACCCTGATGTGGACCGACGATAATTACGGTTACATCAGACGTTTCAGCGATGAAAAAGAACAAAAAAGAGCAGCCGGCGGCGGGGTGTATTACCATATAAGTTACTGGGGAAGACCTCATGATTACCTTTGGTTATGTACTACCCAACCCGGATTAATTTGGGAAGAAATGTCACGAGCTTATGCTAATGGCGATCAAAAAATGTGGATTGTAAATGTGGGCGACATCAAACCAGCCGAGTATGATTTGGAGTTTTTCATGGATCTTGCCTGGGATATTAATTCGATTCCATCAGATGGAATAAACCAACATTTAAAAAACTGGGCAGCCAGAGAATTTAACGATAAAGTTGCCAATGAAGTAAGTTCAGTAATGAGCGAATATTACCGATTAGCGATGTTACGCAAACCGGAATTCATGGGATGGAGTCAAACAGAACCCACAACCCAGATTAAACCTTCTGATTTTACAACAGACGAGGCCTTAAGGAGAATAACGCTTTATGACACTTTAATGCAGAAAGTAGATCTGCTATCGGCTTCCATTCCGGAAGAACGAAAAGACGCCTGGTTTCAATTGGTAGCATATCCTGTAAAAAGTGCTGCCTATATGAATCGTAAATTCTTGTACTGGAATTTGGCTTTAGCAACAACCGATCAGCTTACCAAAGAAAAATACCTGAATTTATCTAAAGATGCCTATAGCCAAATCGAAACTTTGACCCATTTTTACAATACGAAATTAAGTAATGGCAAATGGAATCACTTCATGAATATGGCTCCCCGAAACTTACCGGTTTATCAGCCTATCTATTATGCCAACTTACCAAAAGTGGACGAAAATAAAGGTCTAAATCCAAAAAATGAAGCTATTGCTATTCAAGCAAATGAATTTACCTCTAAAAAAGGAGCAAAAAACTACAACTGGAAAGCGATTGACGGTTTAGGATATAGCAACGCTGCCCTAACCTTATTCCCTTTAAAATCGGCTTATTTTGAAGCCGAAAAACCTTCGGTAACTTATACTTTTGAAACTGATCAAACCGGAGATTATGAAGTGGAAGTCCGTTTTATTCCGACACACTCTAACGATTCCAACCATCAAGCAACCATTTCATTTGATTCAAATACCAATAAAACTTTCAAGTTAAACAGTTATGACAGGGATGCCAACTGGAAAGCCAATGTGTTGCGAAATGCAGCTATTTTTACTTTACCTATCAAAATAGAAAAAGCTGGAAAACATAGCGTCACCATTGAAGTAAATCAAACTGGAATTATCATTGATCAATTGGCAATTTACCCTAAAGGGCAAAAAAAATATGAGATACCATTTGAATAACGGTATCTCATATTTTTATTATTGTCACCTTGAGCCTGTCGAAATGTACTAAGGTCTTCGACAAGCTCAGACTGACATAGAATACTTTATTTATTTAACCAACTGCACAGGAGGCAAATTTTCAATTTCTTTTTTACTTAAAACTAAATCTCTAATCTTACTTCCTTTTAAATTTCTTAGTTCTTCAGCAGCGGTTTCTGCAACAGTATTTGCTCCTGCTCTACCTGTATGCGTATGATCTTTTGGGAAAAATGCTTTTACAGCTTCCTGTCCTAAAGCTTGGTATTTTTGAGCTACTTTATCACTCAAATCAATATAATCTGCTTTTTCCTCTGTTGCTACTTCCTGAGCCCATTTTACATAAGTAGTACTTCTTTGCTCAACTTTTCCATTTGGCCATTCGTTTCTTGGCGTTAAGCTCATCACAATTGGAGTCGCGCCTTTTTCTTTAGTTTCGCGAATAAACTTCTTTAAATACCAACCATAAGTATGCACGGTTTCTGTTAAAGTGTCACCACGATTTACTTGTTGTGTTTCATCACCAATTCCGTTAATAGAACCTCTAAATTTTTCGCTGTCAATTTTACCGGCGTCGTTATGACCAAATTGAATAATAACAAAATCACCTGGTAAAAACTCTTTTTTAGCTTTATCCCAAAGCCCTTCAAAATCAAAAGTACGTGAACTCCTTCCTCCTCTTGCTTTATTAACAATATTTACACGAGTAGTATCAAAATAACGAGAAACCATCACGCCCCAACCTACTGCATTTTCATTGTTATTTTCAGCCATAGTAGAATCACCTATAAGGAATACATTAATCTTTCTAGGCAATTTAATTACTGGATTTTCTAAGATATAATTCTTCAAAGAATTGGTCGAAACTTTCAATCCTTCAATAATGGAAGTCGCTGCCAGCACTGCCCCTTTAGCAGATGGATGTGTATGATCTTTTTGATAAAAATACGTTCCAGTTACATTAGCTTCTCCAAATTTCTCCAATTTAGAAGCCATTCTATCATTCAAATCAATGAAAGTCACTTTTTCTTGGTCAGCAATTTGTTTCGCCCACAATCCATAAGAAGTGTTATTTCTTGGTAATTTTCCATCTTTCCAAGTATTTCTAGGAATTGGCGACATGACTACCGGAATAGCTCCTTTTTCTTTCGCTTCTTTTACTACTTTGCGAATATACCAACCATAAGAATGAACCACTTCTGGCTTTTTGGTAATCATATTCACAATTTTTTCAGACTTATCAGAGATTCCTTTTATAGTTCCTCTTGCTCTTATAGTATCATTAAGCGGACCATCATCATTGTGTCCCCACTGAATCAGGACATAATCGCCTTTTTTTAATTTTTTGTATACGGCATCCCACAAACCTAAATTTTGATAGGTTCTGCTACTTGTTCCTCCTAAGGCATGGTTTTCTACTTTTACTTTAGTACTATCTAAAAACTGTCCGATGTAATCGCCCCAGCCCCAAAGACCTCCTGTCCCATCACCACGACCATTTTTAACCGTAGAATCACCAACGGTATATACTGTAATTTTTTGTTGTGCTTCTGCTTGAAATTGCACTAAAAAAAGTGCAAAAAAAGCAAATAGCATTAATTTATTAATTTTCATTTTTTAGTTATTTTTTATTGTTTTTTCTCATTTTTTTTCCACGAATGCACTAATTTTTCCTTATCAATCTTGGTGCATTTTAGTTTCACAAATACAATTCGACTTTGTCAATAGTAATAAGTAAAATCCAGTAATACTATTTAAAAAACTCATTCGAGCATTCGTAGCAGAATAAATTATTATTTTTTTTACCTGAAATCAAACCATAAATTCATTTGAATTCCTTCGTCCCCACTTTTAATTCGGATGCTTGCTGGTTGACTGTGTGGCCCGTGATGCTCTAACGGCTTGAACGAACGCATAGCTGCAATTTCATACATAAAAGAAATATTTCCTTCTGGAAAAGCTGGTTGAGGATGAGTCCCTTCAAAAGCATTTTTAGGTAAATCCGGTGTAAATAATCGTAAAAACACTTTATCCGAAGCAGAAAACATTTTAAAACTATTATTTCCTTTTGCTTTTAAAGATGCTGCAAATAAATCAGCATGATAACCTTTAAACTCAGGCAAAACCATATCTTCAAAACTTTCTCCAGGAATAGTTTGATTGTAGTCTTTCTCCCAAATTCCAAAAGTAGTCCCTTTAATTCTGTTTTTCCAAACGTGATAAGGTCCTTTTCCAAACCATTTCATGCTTTCCACTCCTTCTTCAGGGAAATCAAAAGTGATACCAAAAGTATCTACCTTATCTTGAACAAAAGCTCCATCAAAACCACTGCTTGCTCCTGCGTCTTTAAGCGCTAACATTTCCATTTTTAAACGACCATCAGCAGTCATCGTCCATTTGATCGTTTTTATCCCACCTACATAATTTACTGTACAAATAGCTTCATTATGTTCGATAGAAGTTGTAAGGCTTTTTGCCTCAGCAATCATCCCAATTGGTGTTGGTCCATTAGTTAAAGGCACAATTCCGTTTTTGTTTTTAACTGAGATAATTTTTCCTGTTTTTTTATCAAAAGTAACCTGAACATCTTTGCTAATTAAAGCCACTGATACTGCTTCATCCTTAATACTAACTTTAGCTTTTGTTTCTTTTTTCAACAAAAATTTATCAGCAAAATAATTGGCTTTATGAATGGCCCAAGTCCAAGTATAAATTTCTCTTCCATGTTGATCATGAGCCGTAATTTCAACCCAATCCCCTTCAAAAAAGTTAGCAGCAACAGGGATTTTTATTTTCGAAGTTTCGCCTGGTTCAATACTTGGGATTTCGATTTTTCCTTTATCTAAAATGCTTGAAGAATTCTTTGTATAAAAAGCCTCTTTATCCCCTTTAACCACTTTGTATTCCATGGTACAAGAATTCAAATTGCTATAGATATAATCGTTGCTAATAAAAAATGCACCATCAAATTTAGAAGTAATACTTAAAGGCGCAAATTGAATAGGAGCCCAAATTTCTTTAATAGCATAAAAACTTCCTTCTTTTTCTCGATGTGGCCCTAGAACTCCATCAGCTGCCAAAGAACCTTTAGAATCAAATTGTTCTTTTCCTTTCCAATCAACTCTTTTTACAGCTTCGTCACAAAAAACCCAAATAAATCCACCCGCAAACAATGGACTTTCTTTAAAGTGATTCCAAAAATCTTCTAATCCTGCTCCTCCTCCATTATCGTAAGTGGCGTGCATAAACTCTGTTGGAAAGAAAACATTTTCACCATTTACAAAACGATGAACTCCAGTTTGATAGGCTGGATAATGATGTGCATCCCAACCGTTAAAGTCAGACCAAGGATGAATTACAATACGTTTTTGTGGATCTAAATCTCTAAAAATACTATCTACTTTATAATTCCATCCGCCTTCGTTTCCATTGTCCCAAATAATAACAGATGCGTGATTCACATCACGAGTGACCATTTCTTTTACTAATTTACTTCCTGTTTCAGTATCATAAGAATTTTGCCAACCTGCTAATTCATCTAACACAAAAATCCCTAAGGAATCACAAACCTGTAAAAAATGACTATCGGCTGGATAATGTCCACGAACGGCATTCATGTTCATATCTTTCAACAAATTCACATCCATGATGCTTATACGCTTGCTGGTACTTCTACCCGATTCTGGCCAAATCTCATGACGGTTAATCCCTTTCATGATAATCTTTTTGCCATTCACATAAATACCATCTTTTTTGATAAACTCCAGCGTTCTAAAACCAATTCGTTCTGTAATCTCATGAATCGATTTTCCGTTTTGTTTCAACTCTAATTTTAGATAATACAAATTAGGCGTTTCTGGACTCCAAGCTTTGATATTCGAAAACTTCATGCTAATGGCTTTTTTAATCTCTTTAGCATTTACATCAAAAGAAAAACTACCTAAAACCTTATCACTTCCATCCGCTGTAACGGAAGCTATAACAGTACTTTTTTGAGCAATATTCTGCAAATCCAATTCCGCATTTAAAGTTCCGTCCATTTTAGCATCTACTGCTACATGGGCAATATTTTGGTTAGGTTTTATTTCTAACCAAACAGGACGATAAATCCCACCAAAAAGCCACCAATCCGCCTTTCTCTCTGCTGCATTTACCGAATTATTAGCTGAATGTTTGGAAACATGTGCTTCTAGAACATTTGTTCCTCCGTAATTGATTAATGCTGAAATATCGTATTTGAATTCATAAAAACCTCCCTGATGAATTGGTCCTGCAGATTTACCATTGATCTTAACTTCCGTATCCGTCATGGCTGCGCCAAAAACGATATAAATAGTTTTGCCTTTATCAGCAGCAGCTATTTTAAATTCGTGTTTATAAAAACCTTCTTCTTTACTTGGTTCTTTTTGATTCAATTCTTTATACCAACGACCATATGTGTATTCTCCAAAACCTTGCAACTCCCAGTTGGAAGGCACATTTATTTTGGACCATTGTTTACTATTTGCTCCGTCAGTACACATAAAATCCCACTTTACGGGATGTTCAAAGTCAGTTCCAGAAAGAAAGACCTTAGTAGTTTCTTGTGCATTTACATGTATAGCTCCTAAAAAAGGAAGACATAATGCAACTGCCGCTTGTAATGATTTTTTAAAAAACATAATTTTAAATATAAGAATTAGTTACCATCTGGTTTTACAGTTTCAAAACGAAGGCTCATAGGCAATGTCCATTTTGCAAAAGCATTTGGTTGATTAGGATTGTATGAAGGCAAATCTTTTATAAAATAATTAGCCAAAGGGCTGTTCAAATCGCGGAGTCCTTTTATCACACACAACGCAATCTCATTGGCTCCAAAAGAGTTAAAATGCGTATTGTCTTCTAACTTTTTATTTTGCCCTGGAAAAGTATTGGCTGGATATTGCACAAAAGCTTTTCGGGATGGTTCATCGCCCCAGCTTTCGTATAAGGTGGTTGTTAATTTAGTAAGATCAACTAAAGGAACATTCATTTCCTGAGCTACTTTGCGCATCGCATCTGGATAATCTCCATGAGTAAGTTTTAAAGTCCCGTCGGTATTAAAAGCACGACGTTGCACCGGAGTAATCAAGATAGGATTTGCACCTTTATCTCTGGCTGCCTGCACAAATTCACGCAAAGAAGCTGAATACGATTCCCAAGGCCCTATCCCTTCTCCTTTTTCTTTCTCGTCATTATGCGCATATTCAACGATTAAATAATCTCCGGGTTTAATCACTGACAAGACTTTTTTCAATCGTAAAGCAGCTTTAAAAGAACGCAACGTACCTCCTGAAACAGCATAATTCGCCACGACTACATTCTCATCAAAATAATTGGTAATAAACTGTCCCCAGGAAGCCCAAGGCTCTAAATCCTGATCGGTTACAGTAGAATCTCCAGCTAAATAAACTGTTTTCACATCCGTTATTGGAGTAATAGTTATACTTTTGATTTCAACATCACCCAGAAACTCTAGAGTTAATTTATCATCCCAGTTGAGTTGTCCTAAATCACGATCTTTCAAACTGATTTTTGAGTGATTGTCAATTTTAGGCGTTCTTACATTTACATTGAATTTTTTGATTGCAGATTCTCCCTTTTTAAGAACTTGCTGATCGAGCATTAATCTTCTTGATTCTGCTTTAATTGTAGTATTAGTGCTTCTAGTTTCGCTCCCAAAAACTACTGAAACCTGATAATTTCCTTCAGGAAGTTTTACCGAAAAATAAGTAGGTACCTTTGATGCAAAGGAATTTGCATTCATTGAAACATTAGCCTCGGAATTAAAATCAAAACCATAACCAACTGCTGCATCATAACTTAACGATTGATTGACAACTATGGTTCCTTCTGATTTTTTTGCTTTTTTACCAAAGTAAAAAACTTTTTTCTCATCTAATTTCAATGTTTGCTCTGCTTTCTCTTTAGATGTTAACCTTGCTGATGCCGAAGCCGAACAAGAAATATTAAAAACACCTGCCACAAAAAACAAAAGAAACAACTTTTTTATTTGAATCATAATAATCACTATACATTTTTAAAATAATTGACTAAAGTAGTTTTTTCAAAATAATTCAGTATCCTGCACTGTTATGCAATACCTAAATTAAGCCCTTATTTCTCCTTCCTAATAACTACTCTGAATAGATTAATAACTACCAATTTCTTTCAACAAAAACTTCTCCAGAAAAGCAATTTAAAAACAAAAGAGCTATTCCTTTTACAAAATAGCTCTCTTAAAATCACTGTGAATTTATTTTTTAAATCGAATTTCTATCAATAAAGTTGAATGGGTTTTTAATTTTTCCCGTTTCCTTATTCAAAATCATACTCGCAGCAGTAGCTCCCATCATTTTAAAATCAGTTGAGATTACTGTGATTCCAAGTAATTCTTTCAAAGGGGTATCATTATAGGATATCACCCCTATCTCTCTACCTAGCTCAAAATCTTTGTCTCGAATTTGTTTTACCAAACTCACTAAATCTGACTCTTCAATTGTAATAAACAAATCCCCTTTTTTCAAAACGGTATCATCATAAACCTCTCTTAAAACTTCATATTCAAGTCCAGAATCCACACAAAAACGTTTAAAACCATTTAAAATTCGTTTTGGATAAGGATAAACGGAACTTTCTGGATAGATTAAGATTAGTTTGTTATATCTAGAAATCTTCTCTAAGCCTTGCTTTAATGCACCATAGATATCATTCTCATAATCTTGACAAACCTCAATAACAGAATCTTCAATCCCTTTATTATTATCTAAAATAACTAATTTATCTTTTGGAATCTTGTTAATTGCTTGTAAAACACTTTCACCGGAACTAAAATGTGTTAGATTATCGGTTTTAAAATGCGGCATAATTACATAATAATCATAAGCACCCAAATATTTATCTATTAAGTTAAGAAAGAGAGTTTGGTCGCAATGATAAATGTGTAAATCTGTTTGAGAATTCCCTCCAATGTTATTAATAAAGGAATTATAAATTCTCATTTTATACGAACTCAACTTATTAATCAAAAAAAGAACATTGACTTTAGCAATAAGTTTAGTACGCGTTACATAATAGCCTTTTCCTCTAATTGGAGTTATTATTTTTCTTTTCTTTAAAATATTATAGGCTTTTTCTACTGTATCCCTAGAAAGATAAAACTCTTCACTAAGCATATTGATGGAAGGCAGCTTTTGATCCATTTGCAATTTACCGGTAGCAATACTATCAATTATAGAATCAACTATTTGCTTGTATTTTGGGATTCTTGAGTTTTCACTTAAACTCATTGAAAATGAAACTCCTTCATCTATCATCTCTTTTGTCAAAAACTTTTCCATCTTCCTAGTAAATTAAATTTCACTCATCAACATCAGTTAAATCTTTATTTTATTTAAAAATAAACAATATTTCTATACAAAAATCATGTAATCGATTACCAAATATAAAAATAATTTTACCATTATAAATAAAAAAACCAGAAATAAAACAAAATGCATTATAATTTAGCATAAAATATATCATATATATAAAAACCTGATTAATTAAATACAAATTAAATAATCAGGCTTTATAAGCAATGCATTATTTAAAATTATTTACTGCGGGTTTAATTTTTAACAAAATTCCACACCTGCCCTTTTGCAACTCCCCCCTTATTATCTTTCACATCCACTCGCCAGTAATAAGTAGCGGTCTCATTCAAACCTTGCGTATAGGTTTTTAAACTTTGAGCCGAGGCAACTTTTAAAGTAGGTGGATTTGTTGTACCAAAATACACATCATAAGAAAGAATATCATTCGCATCCACATCAGATGCATTCCACTCTAAAACTACCGAACTTTCATTAGCAACTGAAGACAAACCTGGCTTGACCAATGATGGAGCAAAAGGTAAGTGGTTCGTTAATCCAACACCTTCAGTATAAAACTGAAACACTGATGAATACTCACTAGATAAATTTTTAGAATCTATAGCTTTTACTCTCCAATAATAACGTACTCCTTTTTCTAGAGAAATTGCTTTATTTGGAATTTGGCTTGAATTCGTGTAAGCTATCTGACTAAATTGATTATCCTTTGAAATCTGGATTTGATAACTTACCGCATCCGAATCAGGATCAGAGGATGCATTCCATTGAAATGACAATGCATTATCAATACACAATAAATTATTTGCTGGCGCAACTAGAACTGGCACAGAAGGAGCATTGTTTTCATCCACAACCTCATCCGCTCCGTCATCACTTCCACCTCCACAAGAGCATAATAACAAACCTATTAATGCTGTTAGTAAATACTTTTTCATTTTACTATTGTTTTATAATTTTTACAATCGTTAACTCCTCCAGATATACTTTTACGTAATACACTCCAACGGTTTTATTTTCAATATTCATTTGAATTTTACCATTATTTACTTTGTATGTACCAGACGAAATCAACTGTCCGTTAGCATCTAACATATCTACTTTTACATTATTTTCAGTAATTGGCACTGCTATATTAAAAATTCCATCTGTTGGATTTGGAAAAGCAAGTATTTGATTGGTATCAATTTTAGCATTAAGAATCCCTTCACAAGCTACATCTGTTTGCACCTGAACTAAATCACCAGGATTAATGGCCACAGAAAATGAAGCTGCACTAGTTTCTAATACCGTTTTACCATTCACTAAAACAGTATAAGGAGCCGTGCCTTGATCGATATCAACCGAAAACTTATCTGAAACAACTGTAGTTTTTCCTGATACACTTATTCCGCTTTCTACTTTAGCAGTATAACATTGAGTAAACAACTCATCTACAACTGAAATACAAAAATCATAGGTACCAGGTTCTAAATTTGATATTGTTTTAGTGGTTGTAAAAGTATGAGTCAATCCATTAATTACCGTACTATAATCCATTGCTTTTTTAGCCGTAATAATTATGGTTCCGTTCTTTTTCCCTACACAGCTTTCACCCACAACCTCAATACTAAAATTATCTGATGACAAAGTAAAACAGCCATTAGCATCTACTATTGATCCTGTTTTAGTATTAGTACACAAATCTTTATCATTCATCACCCCGTCATTATCATCGTCTAATTGACTAGCTGAACAACCCGAAGCGTTCACCCCTTCTCCTGACGGAGTATTCGAACAACTATCTGCATTATTTTTAACACCATCATTATCATCATCTAATTGACTAGCAGAACAACCAGAATCATTAACTATTTCTCCAGTTGGAGTTGCTGAACACAAATCCAAAGTATCTATTACTCCATCACCATCCGTGTCAATTTCATTAAAAGTAGAAGTTAAATCTCCTTCTAAACTTATATAATCATACATAACATGATTGGATCCTGCCGACGTAGATGGCATTTGTAATTTAAGCGTATTCAAACCAACTTTTAATTTACTATAAGGAATCTCAAAAGTGGCTAAGCCATATTTCGCATGATTAGATTGTCTTAAAAAAGCATTACCACCACCATTAGGAGGGTAATAGCCTGAAGAAGGAGTAATACGGCTACCATTTACAAAAATCCAGTTTTGTGCGTGGTCTGAACTAGCATAAGCTATTGTTAACTTTGCATTACCTGTTGTTGGAATTGTACCCGTTAAAGTAAAATTAATATTCCAATCCCAAAGAGATCTATTCCCATCCGCATCAAAATAAGAGGAATGCACATACGGTAATGCCGTTTTCCAATTTCTACTATCGACATTATACTCGATAGGATTGGTAAAAGTTGTTGGAAATTTTTTTTCAACAAACCCTTCACAATAATCAAAATCTCCAAACTTATATTCTTCAGCCGTTCTATTAGGAACACCTACTTCAAAAACTATATTTCCATTTACACGAGGAATTGCCCAATTGACATTTCCAATGTTAGTAGTTCCTGCAGCTGTAACCACAACCGTTTCTTGTCTATATTCTCCTGTAGTTCCGTCTTTAAAAGCAAACAAAGTATAAGTCCCTGGACGGACATTCTTAATATCAAAATTTCCTGAAGCATCTGTTTTTACCCAATATTGATAATTTTTTTCCTCAAATTGCCAATTACCCCCTGAATCAGAACTCAATTGGGTAACGCCAATCCAAGCATCACCACCATTAACTTCAGACTTAGATGGGTCAACAATTGAAAATTTACCCGTTATATTACCACGCCCACTAGCTAAAGGATATTCTGGCGTATTGGTTAACCAAGAAAAAGGCCATTCGTTTGCGTCTTGGGCCGCTCTAGCTTTAGCTTCGTCCCAATTAGCATTTGCAGTAGATTTTTGATTGGCGTACATTAAATAAGGGCCATAAATTTTTGACCATTCTTCACCTTGAGGCACTACAAAACCTGCATCATTATAATGTACTCCGTTCATACAAACATGAATAATTCCTGAAGCAGCATTCAAATCATGATGTGTTGGTCCTCCGTTAAAATATTCATGATTACCCATAACCGCCCAAATTCCTATATTATTTTTATCACTGGAATGGCCATAAGCTTTCAAACCAATTAAGTTTTCGCTAAACTCGTATTTACCATCGTATTTACCTGCACGAACTCCCGATGTAATTTTAATAATCTCCGCGATAGAAGTTGGCTCCCAGCTATCACCAGGTTGGGGCATTTCCCAGGTTTTTAAATCATTTACACAAATTTTATCAGTAACTGTATTATTAATCCACATTACCTGTCTCCAAGAACCTAAATCAAAACTTGGATAGGCCGCTTTATGGCGCAAAATAGAGTAGGTATACAAGCCAAAATCGTCTTTTTTAAGTACATAATGAATCTCGACATCAACTGGAGTAGCATTAACACCAGAAATATAGGGACGACTAAAGTTGACATCAATATAATTAGCTGTTTCTTCTTTTATAGAAAAAGTAGCTCCTCCAACGGTTTCAAAGCCTGCAGAAGTAGTTAAATCATAATAAGTACCAACTCTAGTTGGATTTGCTGCATTATTTTGAAGTAGAGTCTCAACCCCGTTAATTTTCAACGACTGAACATTACTCGTTCTTTTTTCGATTTTAGCTTCAATTTTCCCGTTTTTAAGAATAATATAATCTGTAAATTCCTGAATCATTCGGTTAAGATCCTGCGAAATGGACACAGAGGTTTTAGTCCCATTATAGACCACTGCTAATGATTGACCACTAGGACAAGTAATTTTTCCATTAAGAATATAGTCCTCTAAAACCGTTTTTTTATCTCCCGTTACAAGCAATTGCCCAATACCACTTATAAATATTTGTCCATTAGTTCCAATATTTACAGTACTTGCCACATCAACAGTTCCTCCGGTAATATTCAAATTTCCAATTGGATTTCCTGTACCTGTTCCTATTTCTAAATTAAACCCGGTAGAACCCGCATACAATGTCCCCCCATTTACATTAACTGTACCGTTACCCCCTGCATCCTTACCTACAAAAAAAGTATATTTACTTGAAACCTTACCTGAATTAAGATTTACTACTCCTGTTGCTGTCCTTCCAATATAAACATAATTTCGATTATTAAAATCAGCTGATCCATTTACAGTCACAATTCCATTCATTGTAGAAACATTGTTAGGATAAAAAGTACCTGTCACAATAACATTAGCACCAACATTGGTTGTAAATGTGGAAGGCCTCTTTGCTGACACATCGTTTCCCGAATGCCCAATATTTGTTGGGTTATTAGGATTTCCTGCGACAATAACAATATTTGCAGAATTCAAACTAGCAAAATTAATTGTGTTGTTATCCCAGTTATTCACATTATAAAAATCAGAATCTACACCTCCTACCCAGGTATAGGTCTGAGCATTCGAAAAATGGCTAAATAAAAAAAATAAAATTGCAAAAAATGCGAATCTCATTTTGATAAAAGTAAAATTGGTTTTCATTGGCTATGATTTTTTGGTTAGTCATTTAGGCCTTTATATATTATTCATAGCATTAAAAAATTCCTTTTTTATTGATGTAACTTTAAAAACTCCCATTTTTTAAACATCGAATAATTTTAATGTATAAATAACACTTAAAAAGCCTTTGCAAATAATAACAATATTTTAACAGCACCGTCCTGCCGTAACCTGTAAAATATATAGAAATAACAAAAGCCTCAGTAAAATCCTTGATTTCACTGAGGCTTAGTAAGATAACAACTATATCAATTTAGCAAAAAAGTCTCTCTAACTATTCTTTCATCAATTGCAAAAGGGTTGATTTTGGTACTTCAAAAACACTTCCATGACGAATTCCGGAAGGAAAAATCATCTTCGCTGAAATATTTTCCCATCCATTTTCTGTTTGTTGGATAGCTCCGTATTTATGGTCACGGTATTTATCAAAATACACTGTCCATTTTCCATTTATTTTAACAGCAGTTGGACCTTCTGCCCAATAATTCCCTGTAATAGGTTTTGATGCTTTAGAATAAGGACCTGTTAATTTATCACTATAAGCTACTTTAAGATTTTTTTGTACCGGTGCTTTCGTTTCGTCTTTTAAAAACATTACATAGCCTTTGTCATCTTTCAAAATTGTAGCATCAATTACATTAAAACCTGGTTCATAAAGTAATTTGGTTGGAGCATAATTTTTAAAATCTTTAGTAGTTGTATAATAAATCCTGTGATTGTACCCACTATCTTCAGTAGTTTGCGTTTCTTTAAATTTACCTACTATGGTACTCGCCCAATAAATCATGTATTCCTTATTTACTTCGTCATAAGTAATTTCAGGAGCCCAAGTATTACGAGTTTCTTTTTCGTATTCCATTACAGGTATAAACTCTTGTTTAGACCAATGGATTAAATCTTTAGATGAAGCATACCCAATTCCTTTATCGGTCCAACTTACCGTCCAAACCATGTGATATAACCCATCTCCTCCTTTTATAACACAAGGATCACGCATTAGCTTGTCTTTTCCAACCTCGGGAGTTAAAAAAGAAGTATCATTTTTTAAAGTCTCCCATTTATAACCATCCTCACTATAAGCTAAATGCAAACCATCTTCTCCATTTCCTTTAAAATACGAGAAGAGATAAACTGATTTTTCAGGAATAATATTATTTGCTTGTAACCAATGTTCGCAGGCATCTGGCCAATATGTATTGGTTCCTTTATTTCCTAAACCAAAACCATGACCTCCACTTTGATACAAATGCATCTCGGCTGGAACTTTATTTTCTTTTAAAGCTAAGTAGTAATTGATACTATTTTCTACAGGAACCGCATGATCATCAGTAGCATGAGCCAAAAAAGTAGGCGGCGTATTAGCATTCACTAATTTCTCATTCGAATATTTGGCAATCAATTCATCAGAAGCCGTTTTTCCTAAGAGACTTTCTTTAGAACCATTATGTGTAATTCCTTTTTCCATTGAAATTACTGGATAGATTAACATCGAAAAATCAGGACGTGCGCTAATCCCTCCTTTGTCATCATACACTTTATCCATATAATGTGTAGATGCTGTTGAAGCCAAATGCCCTCCAGCGGAGAATCCCATAATTCCAATTTTATTGGCATCCAAATTCCATTTCACTGCATTTCTACGCAATGTTCTTATTGCTTCCTGCGCATCCTGCAATGGCCCTATCGTTTTATCTTCCATAATTAAATCAGAAGGCAGACGGTATTTCAACACAAAAGCCGAAATACCGATGGAATTAAACCACTTTGCTACCTTGATCCCTTCTTTATCTATAGACAGATGTGAATATCCTCCTCCTGGACAAACAATTACAGCGGCATTCTTCTTATTATCATTATTTGGAGCTAAAAAAACTGTCAATGTTGGAACCGTTACTTTATCAACTCCTGTAACTTTTCCTGAAGCATCTAATCTGTATTTTTCCACTACTTGATTATTATTAATGGCTCCTGGTATTTTTTCCCATAATGCCATAACTGCATTTTCTTGAGAAAAACCATTGGTAATCATTCCTAAAAAAAAGAATAATCCTAAAATTTTCGTTTTATAACTGTTAATCATCATTTTCTTTTTAACCTATTTTAAAATTGTAATTTACTAATATATAAATTGAATTCAATAACACCAGATTGCTAACAAACATTATTCTTTCTCAAAACATCCCAAATCAGGTGCTTTACCTTTATAAGGAAATCCTAAATCTGTTCCTGCATCAATTAACTTACTGCCTGATTTTAACTTTAAAAATCTAGTATCCGGTAAACTTCCATCAACCTGTCTTGGAGCCATCAACAATTCTTCGTCAAGACTTTCAAAATCAACAGTACTTACTTTAAAATTCAAATCAAAATAATTGTTTTTTAATACACAACGTGATTTATCAATATTTGTTAATTCATCAGAAAGTGCTCCTAAACCTAAATTATTTATTAATTCATGATTCCAACCCGGACCATCCGTACCAAAATCCGTTGGGTTCAAAGCCAGACAATTTACCATATTATAATTGCGTCGGTTTTTATATGCTGTATTATTATACCAATAATTTCCTTCCAAATGATGATTAGCATAAAAACCACTTTGCTTATTCTTAACTGCCAGACAAAAACGAATGGTATTTCGCGGAATGGGAGCATCGTTTTCTAAAATATCCTGATACGGACGATTTCCTTTACCATAACCACCAGCTTTAAAACCATTTCCATCGGCACGACTGATAAATCCCTGGGAATAACCATTATAAAATGCCCAACAATTTTCAATCAAAACCGGCTCGGCATTGTTGATCAAATCGAATCCATCGTCACTATTAAACCAGGCTCGACAACCTCTAAACACATTATTTACACTACCTTTTTGCAAATGACATCCAAAACCATCCGTATTTCCACCTTTTCCGCCTTCTGAAACCGAATCCCAACTATTGTATGCATCGCAATTTAAAATCAAATTGTTTGAACCGCTAATCATATACACTCCAATAGCCATATTATCGTGCATATTTAGTTGTTCCAAGGTGTTATTACTTCCACGAACTTCAAAACATTCAGATTGAGTATGTGTTTTTATAGTAACCTGAACACCTATAATTTCCAATCCTTTAATATGAATATTATCTCCACTTACTAAAAATGCAACCACACGCTGATTAGCTGGTTTTACCTCTTTGTAATCAAAAACTGGCTTTTCATTTTTATAAGCCAAATAGGAAATTCCGTTTTTATCTAATGTGGTTACATAAGCCCAAATTTTTCTTGATTGCGCAATTTGATCTTCTCGCATGGTATACAAACCACCTCTAATAAAAACAGTGTCACCAGAATTAGCTAATTCCTGTGCCTTTTGTATGGATTCAACAGGAGCTGTTATTGTTCCTTTATTGGCATCACTACCGGTAGGAGCAACATAAATTTCTTTTGCAAAAGAAAAAAAGCTGTTTAAAAAAATTACAGCTATCACCATTTTGTGTTTCATGAAAAATATAATTCGTTTGGATTATTCTCGAGTATTGCAACAATTGACATTTAAAAAAGGGAAGCTTTCCAACTCCCCTTTTGATATTTTCTATTTTTATTTACTTCAAAAAAGAGAATCAAAATAGCCATTTATTTATTTCATCTTGTAGATTTCAGATCCTGCTAACAAGAAACACCCCAATCCATAATCCTCAAAATCAGGAATTTTATCATAGTTCAATGGCTGTCCATCTTTTGGTTCTTTTCCAGTAGATTGTAGAAACCCTAAAAAGCCATCTTTGTGTAAACTTTCAGAAACTAATGCTTTCCATGCTTTTTCTACAACTGGTAAATAGGTTTTTTTATCTAAAATACCACTATTGATTCCGTAAGTTATTCCATAAACAAACAAAGCAGTTCCTGAAGCTTCTTTTCCACCATAATTTGTTGGATCGTGTAAACTTGCATTCCAGAAACCATCTGCTCTTTGAATAGGCACTAAAGCTTTAGCCATTGCTTTTAAATCGCTTACATATTGTCCTCTATGTGGTGCATCTTCTGGAATAATAGTCAAGACTTTAGCCAACGCTGCAATTACCCATCCATTTCCACGACTCCAGTAACAATCTTCTCCATTAGGCTCTTTGTAGGGCGGATCAAAATCGGCATCACGCCACCACAAACCATCTTTTGGATTATACAATCCGTGGTCACCATGATTGTTTCTTGAATACATATACATCTCGTACATTTTTTCAAAATAACGATTGTCTTTATCTAAAACCCCCATTTTGGCAAATACTGGCATTCCCATTTGAATAGCATCAATCCAAGACCAATCATCAAGTTGAGGCGTATTCAACAACATATTGATACATTGCCTTGTGTTTTTAAGTTTTTTAGCATCTGGCTCAATGTTGTACAAATCAATATATGTCTGTGCCGCACAATAATCATCGGCATTACGATTAGCATTTCCGTTTCTAAATCCCCAATTATGGAATTCGGACCAAGAATACGCATAATCATAATAGGCTTGCTTAGGATAAATTTCGTGTAAAGCCATTAATCCTTCATAATAAACCCCACGAGTCCAAATATTACTTGGACGCTCTTTATTAGTTACAATTGTTTTACCAGTATCTGGCCATTTGTCCATAAAATACTTATTAGCCAATTCCATCTGAGATAGAACCGCTTTTTTATCAAAAGCTTGCTGGGCAAAAGTGATTGTGCTTAAAACCAAACTTAAGCCTAAAAACAAAATACTCTTATTCATTATCAAGGTTTTTACTATTATTTATTTTCTTTTAAAGGAGTTATAGATACAGGACCTAACAATCCTGAAGGCATTGGTGCCCATCTTGTAGCATCAAATTTTTCATAATCAATATCAACCATGTTGATTTCATAGAAAATTTTCCACTCTTTGCCTTTCATTTCCATATCACGAACTCTATTAGCAGATAGATTCGTTACTTGGATTTTCAATTCGTTTTTACCTTTTTTAAGTTGGCCTAAATTGATTTCAAAAGGAACTGACCAAGCTTCTCCAATATATTGATTATTCAACCAAACTTTAGCACTTTCTCTCACATCGCCTAAATTTAATTGCCAATTATCAGCAGCCACTTTTGGCGCATCAAATTGCAAAGTATACACAGCTGATCCTGAAAAGGCTTCCGCTTCAGGACTTATTTTAGTCCAAGAACCTAAAGTGGTCACTTTTGCTGGAGTAGGTAAACTTGGCCCACCTTTCTCAAAAGTCAATTGCCATTCTCCTTTTAATACAATTGGCTCAGCCGAAGCATCATAGTATTTCCATGGTTTTTCAGAAGCTTTATTTTCAGTTTTTAACAATAATGACTTTCCAGATTCGATGCGAAGTTTTACCGAGGTATTTTCACCATTTTTTTGAACTATTGCATTCCCAACATTTCTTGTCAACGGATCTAAAATCAACACTTCTTTATTGGCAACAGCCAAAGGAATAAATCCTTCAATTGTCTTAGCAGTATGATTGACTAAATAATAGATTTTCTCTCCATTAAAATCCCTTCTAATGAATTTCAAACCTGTTCCTACTAAGGTTTCTGGTTTTTCATTGGCATCCGCCAAAGCAGCAAACAAATTAGTAACCGGAGTCACATTGGCTTTATTTTCAGAAAGAATTGCTGCTAATTTTTTATTCTGAGCTTCATAATCATTAAGTCCTGGAACCGATTTTGGCAAGCCTTCAAAAATAATATGCGCTCCCTCTTTCTTTAACGCAATTAATTTTTCTAAAGTCCCTAAAGGCATTTTATCGCAATTAGGAACCACTAAAGACTTGTATGTATTTCCAGGCAAAACCAACAAACCATCTTTTACTGTAGCCTGAGCAATAAAACGATCTGAAACGAAATCTACACCATACCCATTTTCCATTAACTTTTTAGTAGTTTCATAAAAAGGAGTTCCATGCAACCACTCTTTTAAAGAGTGAATCTTAAATTGAAAAAATAAATTTCCTTCTAAGTTTTTACCCCAAGTATCATAAATTGGATAATATAAAAGAGTTTCATTATCCGGTTTTCCTGCTTGCAACAACGATTGACAATTAGCTATATAAGAGAACAAACCTGAAGCATCTTCCCAAATGGAATTGTTAGCATTAAAATTTACAGAAGCATAAAACTTCCATCCTGGCCATTCGGCTCTTTTAGGAGAATAAGTCGACCCATGAAGGAAAACATGATTAATTCCGTTTAGCATTAAATCTTCTACTTCTGGTTTACATTGTGACAAAGCGGTTTTAAAATGGTCTCTCAACCATGTAAAGGTTTCTGAAGAAGTTAATGGTTTTCCAGAAATATGCGCCGCCGAAGACGAAAATTTCAGCATTACGGGATCGGCATCTCCATCACGAATATCATCTTGTTCTCTTCTGAATCCTGGAATATCGTAAGGCATAGACCCAAAAGTTTCACATTCAGGAATATCAGCCGAAGCGTACAAATCAATTAAATTCCCTGGTGAACCATGCGCTTGTAACTTAGTTTTAAACTGTTTTGAGTTAGCCCATTTTGTCCAAGGCAAATCGAATCTATTCAACAACAAATCCGAAATGGTTTCGCGGTAATCACTTTTTACTCGATTCCCAATTTCAGATTCTTCTTTATCCAACAACTGAGGAAGGTATTTTTTTAAATCATATCCTCGGCGTTTTTCAAATTCTTCTAAAAAATGAGGTGTAAAATCCGTTCCATACACTTCGTAACTATCATTAAAAATAGCACGCAATTTACCTTCAAATCCTACTAATGCTTTATCAAAAGGAACTACATAAGCATTAAGAGCTTCTTCAGAATAATGGTCTAATGTATAGCCTTTTCCACCTGGCGCAGCACGTTTTACCTGTTGCCCTGTTTTTCCAGCAAAAATAGCATAAAGCGTATAAGCTGTTTTTTTAGCCTTCCATTTCAGTACATTTCCATTTAATTGATTGGTTAAATCTAAATAAGAACCATCAGCTCCATAGGCAGCAACAGCTAATAGTTTTCCTGGGATTTTTTCTTTGGCTGGATCTACTTTAATTTCTTTATCAAAAACTTCCTTTTTTTGAACTTCGTATTTCTCAACTACTAATTTAGTTGCAGCATAAGGCAAAGTAACCTGAGGCCCTCCGTAAGGCCAACCCGTACCTAAAACCATATCCACTTGCAGTCCTAAACTATCGGCAATTTTAACCGTATAGCCCAACATTTCCATGTATTTAGGCGATAAATAATCAATAAAATTATTTTCTTCTCCTTTTACCCCATAGATAGGTGTAATTTCTACCCCACCTATCCCAACTTTTTGAAAATCAATTAAAATGGATTTCAAATTAGGTTTATCTACTGCATTACCCATCCACCACCAACGTGCCCAAGGTTTGTTTACGTTTTTAGTTTGTGGCCAAGCCAAATCCGATTTATTTGACTGGCCTAGAGCATGTAAAGAAAATAGAATCCCGATAAAAAACGGAAGAGAATTAAATTTAATTTTCATTGATTTTTTTTTAAAAATGATATAAATATTACTTTATTTTAAAGTAAATACAGCTATTAGTTATACAATTAATTTAGCTCCTAAAATTATTAAACCTAAGCTTAGTAACTATCCTGCCCAGTCCTGCTAATAATTTTCATTACTCATAAACCAACATTTAATAGATAGCATTTTTTTTATTTCGTACTGCTTTTTTTTAAAAACAATACCACAAAAACCTCATTATGGTACTCTCTTCTTGATTTCAACTGCATAAATCTGAGTACTACCTTCAAAATTAGCTCTGAAAATGATATATTTTCCATCAGGGGAAAAATGGACATTAGGTTCTAAATGGTAATTGTGATTTTTCATATTCACTAATTTCTCCGAAACTAAGCTATCGCCTTTAGGCACAAAATGATACAACCACATACCATCCTTAGCATGAGCTACCTGACCTTCATCTCCCCCATCGCCTGCAAATGATTTCATATCTGGAGCTATGTTATAATGAATAGACCATTCGTCTCTCTTTAATCCATAACGAGTTTCTCGAGCTGTTTCCAAATTTTTTCCTGCTAAATAAAAAGTTTCACTTCTAGGGACTTGCAAATCAAACCAGATTGTTTTTCCATCAGGACTAAAAAATTCATGACCTGCAATTTCCCTTTCTACAGTACGTTTATGAATTAAAGTTGTCTTTTGAGTTTGAATATCAATATTCCAAATACGATCTACTTTATGCCAGGGTCCTTCGTGACAATACATAAACAAATTAGGATCAGTAGGCGAAAATTGCTCATGATTCAACCAGGCGTTTTCAGAATACAACTGTGTCAACTTTCCCGTTTCAACAGTAACAGTTATTAAAGTACGTTTGAGTTTAGCCTCATAAATTTTATTAAAATAATCTCCTTTTTGTGGATTATTCTTAAAAATATCCTGCTCTTCCTTAGAAGACAAAACACCTCCCAACAAAGTCTCATCGGCATTCAAAGTAGCCAATGAACCAATCATACCTTCGGGAAATTTATAGACAAACTCCGTTTTATGCGTATCGATATGAGTAGCAAAAATACTGTCTTTGACTCTAAAATAAACTTTTCGTGTTCTCTTCCCTACGATCTCTCCTGCTTTATTTCCTGGCATATCCGTTATTTGCTCAATGGCTTTAGTAGCTAAATCAACAGAAAATATTTGATTCCCACTTAACGTACTTCCATAGAAAATCATCAACCAACTTTTCCCGTCTTTGGACATAACAAAAGGATTATTATGAAAATAAAAACTGGAATTCATTCCAGATCTCTGAACTAATTTTTCCACTTTATGCCCTGTAACATCATCAATCCAAAGTCCTAAAAGAGAGCTTTCTTTGCTGGTTTGCATGACAGGAATTGTATTTTCTTTCACATTAGCAGTTAAATTTTGCTTCGTTTTACAAGAAAACAAAACCACCAAAAGCCCCACAAACAAGTACTTTATTTTATTCATAATATTTTTATTCATTTTTTTTATTAAATGCAAAAATATTGATTTTTTTTTATCAATAACAACAAAAAAAGGCTTTAAAATAAGATTATATAAACAATCTACTGGTTTATATTAGAATTTTTCAAACCAAACCCAAATCTCAAAGAAAACATAACTAACTAAAAAACAATAACTTAACATATATGCAAAACAAACTACAGCACAGTAAAGGACAGTTCCTGACACACATTTGTTAAATTAGAGTTAATTTTTAACCTTAATCACAACAAATTATGAAACAAAAGACCAACCAATTGTTGTGCTTAATTTTGACCATTTTCCTATGCGTCACTACTTATGCACAAGAAAAACTAATCAAAGGAAAAGTTAGTGACGAATCGGGACTGCCAATCCCGGGAGCATCTTTACTCATTAAAGGAACCACAAAAGGAAGCACTACTGACATGGAAGGTAATTATACTATTTCCGCCAAGATTGGTGACATTATTATTTTTTCCTATTTAGGTTATACTTCCATAGAACAAAAAATAGGTTCTTCAAGTAACTACAATATCTCTTTACAACCTAGCAATTCTGAACTTGAAGAAGTTGTTGTAATTGGATACGGAACACAAAAGAAAAAAATGACTTCAGGATCACTATCATCTATCAAAACCGAAAATTTCACTGAAAGACCTATTTCAAGAGTTGACCAAGGACTTATTGGACAAATTGCCGGTGTCAGAGTTAAACAAACTACCGGAATCCCTGGACAACCATTCAGTATCAATATTCGCGGTACAGGTTCTATTTCAGCCGGCAATGAACCTCTATATGTAATTGACGGCTTCCCTCTTGTGACCGAAGGAGTAAACAGTAACGGGAGTTTCTCAAACGGAAGCCCCTTGGACAATATGAACCCTAACGACATTGCATCGATAGAAGTATTAAAAGATGCGGCTGCAGCTGCTATTTATGGCTCCAGAGCCTCCAATGGAGTTGTTATAATCACCACTAAAAAAGGAAAAGCAGGTAAACCCAAATTTACCTTTAACACTTATTCAGGAATTTCAAAAGAGGTAAAAAGAGTAGACATGCTTAATGCAGAACAATGGATAGACAGAGCCAAGATAATGATAGATTACCAATGGGTTAACTCAGGAATTGCAGGTGCAACTGCTGATCAAACGGTGGACGAAAGAAGAACAACCTATAATGCCGGTAATGCTGCCAGTGCTGCTGACCTTGGTCCAACAGAATTCAACACGAGCTATATGTATGATCCAAGATGGGACATACCTGGACACCCAGGACTAGACTATATCAATTGGCAGGATATTATCTTCCGAACTGGACTGTTCAACAATTACCAGATTTCTGCTTCCGGATCTACCGATAAAGTAAATTATTACGTTTCCGGAAATTACCAAAAAAACAAAGGATATATTATTGGAACTGACTACACCCTATATTCTGCTAAGGCAAATATAGATATCAATTTATCAGAAAACTTAAAAATCGGTGTCAATCTTACACCTACCTACTCCATCAAAAATGATCCTGGTGTAGAAGGTAAAGACAATATTTTACACAAAGCACTTGGAGCCACACCTGTTTTTGAAAGCGCACCGAATGCCAATGGAGAAAAATACACTACTCGTTATGCATGGGGTAGCAGTACTACAAATATGCTTCCCCTTTTAAGCAGAAAAGGAAAAAACACTATGTTTAGAAACTTATTGTCTGGCTATGTTAGCTATCAAATCATTCCAGGTTTAACAGCAAAAAGTTCTATAAATTTTGATAATTCAGACAATGTAACTGAAACATATTATCCAAATGATGTTTTAGCAAGTATTAGAGGGACATACAATACTTACAGAAGACAAAATATAGTAAACGAAAATACTTTAACTTACGCTAAGACCATAAAAGACAACCACAATTTCACTTTACTTGCCGGTCATGCTTATAATTCTTACCAAATTACCAGAGCCAATCTTTCTTCCGGAGGACTTTATCAGGATTACTCAATCGAAACCCTGCCTTCTGGATCAACAGGAAGTACTAATTCAGAGAAAAACGTTTTAATTTCTTACTTTGGAAGACTTTTATATGATTATAAAGAGAAATATATACTTAGTGCGAGTTTAAGACGTGATGGTTCTTCAAGATTTGGTGCAGATAACAAATGGGGAACTTTTAAATCTATTTCACTTGGATGGAGAATCAGCGATGAAAACTTCATGAAAAATATTAGCTGGATTAATGATTTAAAATTAAGATATAGCACAGGTATCAATGGAAACAACAATATTGGAAACTACCCTCAGGCTGTACTATCTACTTATAATTATGCTTTAGGAGGGGGAACTGGTTTTGGAATGGGTGTCTCAGGAATTTCAAACCCGCTTTTACACTGGGAAGAATCAAAATCTAACAATTTTGGTTTAGATTATGGCTTTCTAAAAGGCAGGATTTATGGATCCTTTGATTATTACAGAAAAACGAACAGCGAATTGTTATTGGAAGTTCCGGCTTTATTAGTAGTAGGTCAACCTAGTTACTTAGCCAATATTGGTAGTGTACGTAATCAGGGATGGGAAATCGAATTGAACACCCTCAATGTTAAAACCAATGACTTCCAATGGAAAACCACGGCAAACATTAGCCACAACACTAACAAAGTATTAGCTCTGGGGCCTGATCAAAACAAAATTGAAATCAATTCGAGCTGGGGAGGAAACATACCTTTCTATAAATTGGAAGTAGGAAAACCAATGTATACCATCTTTGCTATTAAACAAGATGGAGTTATCACTCAGGCTGATATTGACAATGGAGGAACAACTTGGGGAGGAAAACCTTTAGTATTAGGAGACCCTAGATATGTAGATCAAAATGGCGACAAAAAAATAACCGCAGAAGACCGTGTGAATGTAGGAAACCCTACACCAAAATACAACTGGGGAATCACCAATACCTTCAAATACAAAAATTTTGATCTTAACATTTTAGTTGAAGGACAAAACGGCGGTTATATATACAGTTTGCTAAGTAGAGCTATCAACCGTACTGGTCAGGGAGCAGTAGAAAACACCCTTGATGTCAATCCAGCAGTAAGAGGGAATTGGAAAACTAACTTTGGTTTTGTACCAAACACTGACTGGTTATACAAATCAGACTATATCAGTGTTAGAAATATCACTTTGGGTTATGATTTATCTAAAACTTTACAATCTTTAAACCGAGTAGATAACGCTAGAATTTATTTAAGCCTTGAAAACTGGTTTTACAAAGATAAATATAAAGGGGGATTCAATCCGGAAGCAACTAACACAGCCGGAAGTAATGACAGTAGATTCCCAGTCCCTGGCGACTATGGAGGAGCACCGCTTTCCCGCTCAATAGTTTTAGGACTTAATGTTAATTTTAATTAAAAAAAAATGAAAAAGTACATATATAAAATTGCTGCAATAATAGGAATCCTAGCATTAAATTCCTGCGAAAGCGACTTGAACCAAATTCCATTGTCGCAACCCACCGCAGAAACTCTCTACACAACACCTAATGGCTTTATTCAAGCTCGAAACGCCACCTACTCAGTAGCTTTTCATGGAGCAGGAACCTACGGCTATGCCAATCGTTTATTAAACTTAAGCGAAACACGATCTGATAATTTTTACGCTACAACACAAGCAGCCAGAGACTGGGAAGGGATAAACAATTTCTTCACCTCTTTAAGCTCAAATACCTTGATTTCTGAAGCCTATGCTTCTAATTACAACGCTATCTACAAAGCAAACGAATTATTAGAAAATCTATCCAGTAAAGGCCCTGACATCATCCCATTGGAATCAGACAGAACAAAAATGGAGGCAGAAGCACGTTTTTTAAGAGCTTTTTGTTATTTTGATTTAATCAGATGGTTTGGACCGGTTCCACTGGTTGATAAAACAATATCTCCACAGGAAGCTACAAAAATTCCTAGAACAGCTGTAACCGATATTTATGATTTAATTATTTCTGATTTGGAGTTTGCGATCGCAAACCTTGACCCTTCCTACGACAATGCAAACTTTGGAAGAGTTACAAAATATGGAGCCAAAGGAATATTGGCGCAGGTGTACATGACACGTTCATCACCAACCTACGACATTAATGGCGCAATGCTAGGTTTAAATGAATGGGACAAAGCTTACCAACAATTAAATGATATTAAAACCAGTGGGCTTTTTGTATTCTCTCCAACCTATTCTACAATTTTCAGAACTGAAGGAAATGCTAACAAAGAAAATGTTTTGGTAATTCCTTACACGCAAAGCACCGGAAATGGTGTAGGTGGTAACTTTATGGTTGAATTAGGTTTTGAACCTTACTTCGCCTCATTAAATTTATCACAACAAGGCTCTCTAGAATACAGACCATTTTCTCAAGGATTCAACAACTTGCTATCAACTACAGATGCCCGAAGAGTATTTGGTATTGCCGATACATACACCGTTAGTTCGGGAACTTACATTGGCACTTACACTGACCGTCCTGTTATAAAAAAATACATTGATGCTTCCAGATATGGAACAGCAGGCCGACAAGATTGGGGTGTTGATTTTATCGTAATAAGATATACTGATGTACTGATGTTAATGGCAGAATGCACACTTCATGGTGGCGGAGGAATACAGGCTGATGTTGACAAAATTGTTAACGATGTCAGAGGAAGAGCCGGATTATCTCAAGATGCTGCTAATGTTACTCTTGATCGTTTATTTGACGAAAGAAGAATGGAATTTTTTGGAGAAGGAACCAGATGGTTTGATCTAATTAGATCTGGAAATGCAGTAACTATAATGAATAGTTGGAAAACTACTGAAGATCCAAATGGAACCAATATTGGAACTATTAACAATAACTCCTTATTGTATCCATTACCACTCTCAGAATTTTTAACAGCTCCAGGGTTATACACACAAAATCCGGGATACGACAACTAAATAAATCATATTTTTCACTAAATCAAAAAGCGTTATGATTAAAACCATAACGCTTTTTTTAAAATAAAAAAAGCTATCTTACTAACAAAGAACAATATAAAACAAAAAAAGCTTCTCAATTGAGAAGCTTTTTTAAAAGTGCGGATAATAGGACTCGAACCTACACGCCTTGCGGCACCAGATCCTAAGTCTGGCACGTCTACCAATTTCGCCATATCCGCGATTGTGGGTGCAAATATAAGGATAAGTTCCAATATTCAAAGTAAAAAATTAAAAAAATTTTCACTCTGTTTTTTGTATTTTTGAAAGTATCAAAAACAACCCATAATAAATGGAAAACATTAAAACCTATATTCAAGAAAACAAGAATCGATTTATAAACGAATTAATTGAATTATTAAAAATACCCTCGGTAAGTGCTGACTCTGCTTATTCGCAAGATGTTATAGATACTTCTGAAGCTGTCAAGTCAAGTTTAGCACAAGCGGGTTGTGATAAAGTTGAAATATGCGAAACAGATGGTTACCCTATTGTTTATGGCGAAAAAATCATTGATCCTAATTTACCAACCGTCTTAGTGTACGGACATTACGATGTACAACCGCCAGATCCTATGGAACTTTGGACTTCACCACCATTTGAACCCATAATCAAAACAACCGACATTCATCCCGAAGGTGCTATTTTTGCCCGTGGTGCCTGTGATGATAAAGGCCAAATGTACATGCATGTCAAAGCTGTGGAATACATGATTGCTAATAATTGTCTGCCTTGTAATGTAAAATTCATGATTGAAGGTGAAGAAGAAGTGGGCAGTGTCAATCTGAAAGCATTCGTAGAAAACAACGCAGCAAAACTTAAAAACGACGTCATCCTGATTTCTGACACCGGAATGATTTCTAATCAACAACCTTCTATTACCACAGGATTACGTGGTTTAAGTTATGTTGAAGTAGAAGTGACCGGTCCTAATCGCGATTTACATTCTGGATTATATGGTGGTGCGGTAGCTAATCCTATTAATATTTTAAGCAAAATGATTGCTTCTTTACACGATGAAAACAATCGTATTACCATTCCAGGATTCTATGACAAAATAGAAGAATTATCCCTCGAAGAAAGAGCCGAAATGGCCAAAGCACCATTTGATATCGAAGACTACAAAAAAGCATTAGACTTAAATGATGTATATGGCGAAGAAGGTTACGTGACCAATGAAAGAAACTCCATACGCCCGACCTTAGACGTCAACGGAATTTGGGGTGGTTACACCGGCGAAGGAGCCAAAACCGTAATCCCGTCTAAAGCTTATGCTAAAATCTCCATGCGATTAGTACCTAATCAGGACTGGGAGGAAATAACTGAATTATTTACCAAACACTTTCTGGCAATTACTCCTAAAGGCGTAAAAGTAAAAGTCACTCCTCACCACGGCGGACAAGGATATGTAACCCCTATTGACAGCATTGGTTACAAAGCCGCCAACATGGCCTATACCGAAACTTTTGGTATTCCTGCCATTCCGGTGCGTTCCGGAGGAAGCATTCCTATTGTAGCGCTGTTTGAAAAAGAACTCAAAAGTAAAACCATCCTAATGGGATTTGGCCTCGACAGCGATGCGATTCATTCCCCTAACGAACATTTTGGTGTATTCAATTACCTAAAAGGAATTGAAACCATTCCGTTGTTTTATAAGTATTTTGTAGAGTTATCGAAATAGAAGTTTGCCAAATCAAGCGCAGTCGAGATTCATCTTAAATTCAAAATCCGTTTATTCTTTTTTAAGAGTAAACGGATTTTTTATTTCTTTGAAAAACATTTTGTATTGATTTATTTGTTAAAATTGCAATTCTTAAATCAATTAAAACTTCAACTATGAGAGCAGGCAAACATCTCTTAAAAATCTTTTTTGTACTCACAATCTTGCTAAGTTCTAAGAACACAATTGCACAATCTGACGATGTAGTATACAATACTGCCGGAATAGAAATAAAACCAAGCTTTCCAGGTGGAATAAACGAATTCTACCAATTCATTGGTAAAAATTTCCAAATACCTAAAGTTGAAGGACTACAAGGAAAAGTATATGTAACTTTTATTATCGAAAAAGATGGTTCTTTATCAGATGTAAAAATATTAAGAGACATCGGATACGGCACCGGTGAAGAAACTGTTCGCGTACTTAAAGAATGTCCAAAATGGAATCCTGGAATTCAAAACGGAAAACCCGTTAGAGTTTTGTATTCATTACCGATATCAATCAATACCCAAAAAAGACAAAACGGTGACGAACAAATTTACGGTATGGCCGGTATCGATACAAAACCTAATTTCGTCGGAGGGGAGAACAAACTAAATGAATACATTCAACGAAATTACAAAATACCATCAGGCTGTCCAAAAGGTAAAGTATTTATCACTTTTGTAGTTGAAAAAGACGGTTCTTTATCAGACATAAAAACTTTAATGGATCTAGGATATGGTACAGGCGAAGAAGCCATTCGAATACTTAAAAACTGCCCTAAATGGAATCCCGGATTACAAAACCAAAAACCAGTCAGAGTATTAAATCCTTTAGCGATAACTATAAATGGAACTAAAACCACAATCTTTTAAAAAAATACAAAATTTAAAAATCCGTTTATTCTTTAAGAGTAAACAGATTTTTTCAGAAATATTTTCAACTATACTTATACCCCAAATATGGCATAGGCTTTTCTTTGAAGTGAATACCGTATTGTTCTAATTCCTTCAATACGGGTACATAGACTTCTTTGCGAATGGGGATTTGCACTCCATGTGTTTTAATTTTTCCGTTCAGGATTAACAAAGTAGCCATTGCAACTGGCAAGCCAACCGTTTTGGCCATGGCAGTATAGGTTTGATCCTGACCGATGCACACCATTTGGGAATCCATTTGGACTTTTTTGCCGTCCAACTCATAACCAAATTTATGATACATCACAATCATGTCTTTGTCATCAGGTTGTAGCGTCCAACTGTCACTAAGAATTTTTTCCAAAATATGCGCCGGAGTGGCATTTTTTAATCCTACGATTTTGTTATCATTGAACAAATCCAATTCCAATAACTTATCCCACATAATATCATCCTGATCGATTTTGAGAAGTAAACGGGTTTTTATTTCCACTGAATCCGTGGGATGATACGGCAAAAAGGAATTCATAAACTGGCGGTAACTCATGTTTTCGGAATGTTCTATTACATAAGAATCATCCGTCATACCCAGTTGGACAAACATATTCCAGGCTTTTGAAAAACCCACTCTCCGAATCGTTCCGCGGTATAACGTAAGAATATTTTCTAAACCATAAATACTTCTGTATTTTAAGGAATCTCTATTCGAATAAGCTTCAAATTTACCATAATCGTCTACTTCCAGAAATTCGGTGCGACGAAACAAACTGGTATACGGAATGTATTTATAAGTTCCTTCCTGAATAAATTTGGCCACGCCACCCTGACCCGCCAAAACCACATTGCGAGGTGCCCAAGTGAATTTATAATTCCAGAGATTCGTATCCGATTCGGGAGCTACTAATCCACCACAAAAAGATTCGAACAACAACATCTTCCCTCCTTTTTCACGGATAGCATCAATGACTTTCATGGCGCTCATGTGATCGATTCCGGGGTCTAAGCCCATTTCGTTCATAAAAATGAGTCCGTTCTCTTTCACTTCTTTACCCAAAGCTAGCATTGCATCACTAACATAGGAAGCAGTAACCAAATTTTTTCTGAAAAGCACACAGTCTTTGGCAATCTCTATATGCAAATGCGCCGGTAGCATCGAAATGACAATAGTCGCTTTTTCAATAGCCGATCTTCGTTGACTTTCGTCAAAAACATCTAAGGCTATAGGAGTTGCATTAGGGTGATTATTGGTTTTCTTTTGAGCTAATTCTAAGGACAAATCGGCAATTACAAGATGCAATTGTTCCTCTTCAGATTGATCCAAAAGATACTGTATCAATGAAGAAGCGGAACGACCTGCTCCAATAATTAAAATGTGTCTCATAGCGGGGAAAATATAAATCAAAATTAGGCAAATGTTTGTGCTAACACAAATACTAGCCATTAAATAAAAAAGTTAATATAACCGCAAATTCGCAATTTTTTACCAACTAACTTAATTTGCAAATTTGCGGTAAATAATTAAACATCTAAGTATACTTAAAAACTACTTTTCCGAATAAAATTCACAAAACTTTAGCACAATAAGCCGCAAACTAACTTCTAAAAAACTTTTGGATTCCTTGAATTTCAAATACTTTTGTATGAAACTCTAATAGAACAAAAATGGATAAAAAGACAATTACTACAGCTGCTGTTTTCGGAATGATTGCTATCATTTTAGGAGCTTTTGGTGCTCATGCGCTAAAAAAAGTACTCAGCATTGAACAACTGGCCACATTTGAAACAGGAGTTCGTTATCAGATGTATCATGCGTTGTTTTTATTATTTATTGGGTTGATTCCAAATCTAACCACAAAAGCTAAAAAAATAATATACAACTTAGTACTTACAGGAATACTACTCTTCTCTGGTTCTATTTATTTATTAGCAACAAACAATCTTACTCCTTTTGACTTTAAAGTAATTGGTTTTCTAACCCCAATAGGTGGATTATTACTTATTAGTGCTTGGGCAGTATTATTTTTAAATATAACAAAAAAGTCAGATATTAATTAGGGATTCAAAAGGGGAACTAAAATATATGTTTTATCTTTATATAGAAACCTAAGAACTACAAAAAAGCTTTCTTATGAGCCCAAATACTTTACTTTTACTCGAAAATATCGGAATAAAAAACGCTAACATACATTATCAGTTAAGCCCTGGACAACTGCACGATTTGACACTGCAACGTCGCGAAGGAACAGAAACTTCCACCGGAGCTTTAGCTATCAATACTGGGAAATTTTCTGGTCGTTCACCTCAGGATCGTTTTATTGTAAAGGACAGTATTACTGAAAATGAAGTGTGGTGGGGTGATGTCAATATTCCTTTTGAAGCTGCAAAATTTGATGCATTATTCAACAAACTAACCAAATACTTATCCAATAAGGAACTCTTTGTCAGAGATGCCTACGTTTGCGCCGACCCTAATTATAGATTAAATGTTCGCGTGATTACTGAAACACCTTGGGAAAACTTATTTGCCTACAACATGTTTCTGAGACCCGAAGAAAAAGAATTAGCTAATTTCATTGCCGACTGGACCTTGATTTGCGCACCTAGTTTCCAAGCCGATCCTAAAACTGATGGAACGCGTCAAGGGAATTTTGCCATCTTAAATTTCACTCGAAAAACCATCATCATTGGCGGAACAGCTTATACGGGCGAAATGAAAAAAGGAGTTTTTTCAGCCTTGAATTTTATACTGCCTGTTTTTAAAAATGCCCTTTCGATGCATTGCAGCGCCAATGTGGGTGAAAATGGTGAAACCGCCATTTTCTTTGGACTTTCCGGAACCGGAAAAACCACACTTTCTGCCGACCCAAGTCGTAAATTAATTGGCGATGACGAACATGGTTGGACGAGCGAAAACACCGTTTTTAATTTTGAAGGAGGTTGTTATGCCAAGGTTGTTAACTTGAGCGAAGAGAACGAGCCTGATATTTTTAATGCCATAAAAAGAGGCGCACTCTTAGAAAATATTGTTTTCAAAAAAGGAACTAATGAAGTCGATTATACCGATATTTCCGTTACTCCAAACACCAGAGTGAGTTATCCTATTGACCATATTCACAACATTCAACCGGGTTCGATTGGCAGCAATCCTAAAAATATCTTTTTCCTAACCGCAGATTCTTTCGGAATCCTACCTCCTATTGCCCGATTGACACCCGGTCAGGCGGCTTACCACTTCATTTCAGGATATACGGCAAAGATTGCCGGAACCGAAGCTGGAGTAACCGAACCTCAACCGAATTTCTCGGCTTGTTTTGGAGCGCCATTTATGCCTTTGCATCCCACAAAATATGCCGAAATGCTAAGTCAAAAAATGAAAGATGCAGATGTAAAAGTTTGGTTAATAAATACAGGATGGACAGGCGGCCCTTATGGCACAGGAAGCCGAATGAAACTAAAATACACCCGAGCCATGATTATGGCAGCTTTAAACGGCGAGTTGGATCATGTAAACTATCACAATCATGACATTTTTAAAATGGCTATTCCAGACTCTTGTCCTGAAGTGCCAACAGAAATTTTAAATCCAAGAAACACCTGGGAAGACCAAAGTTTATATGATACTAAAGCAGTGGAATTAGCTCAAAAATTCAAAGCAAATTTTGCGCAGTTTGAAATTTATGCGAATGCAGAAATTTTAGCTGGTGCACCTTTAGTCTAACTTTAAACTATTAATTCAAAAATAAAAAAAGCTGTTCCTTCCGAACAGCTTTTTTTATTCAAAAATCACTCTAAAACAATACCTATCAATTATTTACACCAAAATTCATTTTTTGGCGTTAAATTTGTAAGCAAAGCAGAAGCTTAAAATGTGCTCGTAAATCAATCAAAAAAAGTAATCATGTTAAAATCATTTTTCATCCTCTGTTCTGGAGCTGACAAAGACCTGCTAGAAGGTTGCTCTGAAGGGGAACAAACCAAATATGTAGGTATTGGCGCCACGGTTTTCTTTACTGCGGTCATGGCTTTTATAGCGAGTGCTTATGCGCTTTTTACCGTATTTGATAATATCTATCCAGCTATTGCATTCGGAATAGTGTGGAGTTTATTAATTTTCAATCTCGACCGATTTATTGTTTCGACTATTCGAAAAAGGGATCGTTTTGGAAGTGAATTTCTACAGGCAACACCCCGAATTATCTTAGCCATTATCATCGCTATTGTTATTTCGAAACCTTTGGAGATTAAAATATTCGAAAAAGAAATCAATACTGTTTTATTGAAAGAGAAAAATGCCATGGCTTTGAATAACAAAAAAGAAGTGGCTAATTATTTCAAATCAGATTTGGATAAAAACAAGGCAGAGATTGCTTCTTTAAAAGCTGAAATCACTCAAAAAGAGCAAGAAGTCAACAACTTATATGAAACCTATATTGCCGAAGCTGAAGGAACAAAAGGCACAATGAAACTTGGCAAAGGACCTGTTTTTAAGGAAAAAATTGCCAAACATAATTTGGCTTCCGCCGAACTCGACACCATCAGAAAAAACAATCTGGCAAAAATTGCCGAAAAAGAAAAACTAAACAAAACGCTTCAGGCAGATTTAGACAAAAAAGTAACCGAAACCCAACCCATCATTGATGGTTTTGATGGTTTGATGGCAAGAATTAACGCTTTGGACAAATTGCCTTGGTTGCCGTCCTTTTTTATCATGCTACTATTTCTAGCCATCGAAACTTCGCCTATTATTGCGAAGCTTTTATCTCCAAAAGGCGAATACGACTTTAAACTGGAAGATTTAGAAACCGCCTTAAAAACCACTTTAGAACAGGATAAATACCAACGCGAATTATTAGTAAAAACCAGTGCTGCCATGCACGATAAAGTATATGCTGACATTGCTAACGACAAGCAATTGTATGAATTACAACGAAAAAACGCAAGCAACTTACTGGAATTACAATCCAATAATTTCTTAGAAAAACAAAAGAAAACTTTATAAAACACAGAACTAACTTTTCATTAAGCCAATCGTCGAAATCCGTTGTAGCTGTTAACTACTCATTTATTCGACTTAAATTTATTTCCTAAAAAATTAAATTTAATTGTTTTATATTTAACTTCGGTAATTTCATATTTAAATCTTAAAGGGACAGCCACAGATGGGATTTGATCTTCATCAATATCAATCCAATAATCAAGAAACAAAGTGTCTTTAGAAATTCTTGCCTTTCCATAATAAGGAATTCCAGTTACTATTTTATCAACACTTATCTCTATTCCCTTTTCTGTATTTTTTGTTCTAATAAATTCCACTTCATTATCACGTATATTTTTGAATGAGTTATTAGCACCCTCTTCGCTGTACGTGAATTTTATGTTTATTTCTTCTGACTGCTTATTGTTACAGCTAATCAAAATTGTAAATATTATTAATGATAAAATATATTTTCCCATAGTGCTAGGATATCTCAGCTAACTTTTTTTAATTACAAAGGTTTGAAATTAAGCAACACATAATTAAGCAACACATTTTATTTAGAAGGATTAATAATTAAGTAAATTAAAATTATCCCTGGAACAATCATAGATATTAGATAAATAACCTTAGTTTTGAAAAAGTACTTTATTTGGACTCTCCACCAAAAATGCCACTTTAAATATTTGTAATAAGTCATATTATCAGCCATAAACTTTTCTTTATCGATAGGAGAATGATTTTGATATTTTCTTAAAACCGTTTGATAACGTTTTTGAAGATCATCACAAAACTTAAATTTCTCTTCATCTGAACTATTCGTTTTGTAAGTTTTAAAATTTTGTAACTCATTATACAAATCTGAAAGATCCAGTGCACAATCATGAAAGTCGCGAGCTGATAAAGAATAGTTTTGTGAACTTTCAAAGAATGAAAATAAAAGCTGGAATATTGAGACCGCAGTAAGAGTAAAAGCAAAAAGATTTTCAAACTTTTCTTCAGGATTGTAAACTTTGTATACTGTCAATAATCCAAAAATAATTAGATATACAGAAAGTACACCGTTGCAAATATTTGACATTTTAGAAAGTGATTTCAATCGACTATCAGCAGCAAATCTAGTTCCCTTCGTTGACCAAATTTTATGCTTAAGCTCTTTTAAAAAATCTTCATCAAGATGTTCTTTTCCTTCTGGTTTTTTGAAACTTACCATGTTGTAATTTTAAAATGTATCTTAACTAGTATGCAAGTTTGATGGCAATCAAACTTTATTTTCTCAAATATATAAATAAATCTTACAAAAACTCAAGTTTTTTTTCAATTGCGTCTGGCTTTAGCCAGATGATTAGATTATGCAAAACAAAAAAGGCTTTAGCCCAATCTTTATTTAGATTTTGGCTAAAGCCTTTTGAAAACTTTAATTTTAAAATGGCTTAAAAGCCATTTCTATTGATTTTTATAGAAGCGGATATTCTCTTTTATTTACTTTATACTAGCAATCTATTCTATTTTCCTAAAAAACTAGTGCTAAACACTAATACTATTGGTTCGAAGTACCAATACTATTGGTGTTAAGTAACTCTATTATTAGTACGAAGTAGGTAGTCTATTGGTTCGACCTACCAATACTATTGATGTTAACTACCTCTATTATTAGTACGAAGTAGGTGTTCTATTGGTTCGAAGTACATATACTATTGGTTCAAACTAGATGGTCTATTGGTTCGACCTACCAATACTATTAGTACTTCGTACCAATAAAGCAGGTGTTAAACAGTAATACTGGCAGGGATAACAAAAAAAATCGCCTTTTTATTGCTAAAAGAGGCGATTTAAAGATTTCCAGAACCCTATCGGGGTTTTAAACCCTGATAGGGTTGATTAAACATATTATTTTTTAGCTGCATCAATCAATTGCTGAATACTGTCCCAGTTGTAATAATGAAAAGTTCTGCCGTTGCTCATGGCTACAAAAAGTCCGTTTTTATAAGCACCGCCTAAATTAACATTCGTTACATCGGCACCATCACATTCTATCGTTGATGTTGGGATTTCGGCTAATAACGGATAGCTATTTGGATTCCCATTCACTCCTTCTCTTGGATACACCATAAAAGTATTGGCTTGCTGATTGGACACCAAAATATAACCTTCGGTAGCCGACTTTTTATAAATAGCAATCCCTTCATTATCTGATTTAAAATCGCCTTGACCAAAAAGAGCTAGTTCAGCATTATCATTGTCTGCTGGATTGGCTTTGTACTTTCTAATTCCGAATTGCTCGTCGCAATAAATAATAGTTCCTAATTCGTTATCCACCGCAATAGCTTCAATTTCTTTTTTCCCGCTGTAAGCGCCAAATTTACGTACTACGGTTCCACCAACAGTGCCATTGCCTGCATCGGTCAATTCGTATTGCCATAAATAACTACCCGAAGGCCCATTTTTTCTACCTACTACGGCAAAAATTTTATGGTCGCTTGGGCGAGTGTATAACGCAATTCCCATTGGTCCACGCATTTCTTCGCCTTCAAAAACAGCAATTCCGCCATTGTCAATAGGCTCTAAATCAGGCAAACTAAAAATACGAATACTGTTAGTTTCTCTTTCAGTAGTAACGGCTACGTCAATTTTTTTGCCATTAACCATCAATCCATACGCAATATCCACATTGTTGGGTCTTTGCAAAGGAATGGATTTCTTGATAATTTTTCCTTGCAAATCAAAGGCATACAATCCACCATCGGTATCTTTATCGGTACCAATGATGATGCTTTTGCTAGCATCCGTTGGATGGATCCAAATAGCAGGATCATCGGTATCATGAGCTGTTTTCTGGGTAATACTTACAGGTTTTACAGCATCTTTACGTACTGGAGCAAGTTTACTGCCGCAAGAAGCTAGGGTAAGACCAATTAAGGTGATAAGTATATATTTGTTTTTCATATTGTTATTTTTTTTCAATTGTGGTGCTAAAAATTATTTTGCCATTGGCATCAACTACCTGAGCCAATAAACTAGTGTTATTTAAAGAAAAGGTCATAAATCCTGCCTTTTCTGCCGCAAACAAGGTACCTTCTCTTTTACCTGTTGGTCGCACTTCACAGGCTGCTCCCGATAAGAATTGTGTGGTATAGCGTCCTTTTGGTTTTATAATTTGCAAATCGTGTTCATGTCCGCAGAAATAAGCATCTACTTTATATTTGTCAAATAAATTAGCAAACTTGTTTTCGAAATTTTTGGTATCAGCACTGTTTTTTCGTTTCCCACCACTGTACAAAGGATGATGCCCTACTACAATTTTCCATTTAATGGAAGTATCAGTTGTAGCCAATTCTTTTTCAATCCATTTGCGCTGCGCAAGCGTATCTTGAGCAATGATATTCTCATACATATCCGATCCTTTTTCATGATAACTATCAATAAATGGCGAAGTATCCATAACCACCATCAATACTTTATTCCCATTTTTTAATTCGAAAGTTTTAGAAAAATAAGGCGAAGGCATGTGCCAACGACGACTGATTTTAGAATAATCTATCTCCGCTTGAATATTGCCACGGTAATCGTGATTGCCTAAAGCTACATACCAAGGATTTTGCAAATTATAATCGGTGTACACATTCTCAAAAGAAGCAATCCAAGAATAATCCTGAGTACTTTGCACGCCATTAGGATAAAAATTATCCCCTACCGCAACCACAAAATCCGATTCGATGGTGGCTGCTGCTTTTCCCATTTGTAGCGCTACATCTTTCTGGAAGAACTGCCCGTAACGACCAAAATCTCCCATTAATAGAAAATTCAAACTCTTGCTTAAGGTTTGTAATTCCGGAATGTATCCGCCTTGATAACCTGATAATTCGGCTTCCTCTTTTTGCTGGGCAATTCCAATAACAGTAAGGAATAAAAAGAATAAACTATAAATTGTATTTCTCATATTTTGTAAACGAAAAAGTGACAGGGTAAAATTACCCTGCCAACTTTATCTAAAATTATAATGTATTATTAAAAGTCAAATTTCAATCCGAAATTGTAACGTGGTTGGTAATATTCTACTTGTTGCGTGTGTGCTTCTTCACCTTGGTAATAACGCAACGGTTGATTAGTTATGTTATTTGCCTCAGCAAAAAGACGCAAGTTTCTGGTAATCTTGAATGCTGCATTAGCATCTACAAAAAATTGTTTGTCATAATAACTGTCTTCTGATGCATCAGCACCTAAAACATCAACATAATCAGCTGCAAAATTAGTAGAAACCCTAGCTGAGAAACGTTTGTTTTCCCATGACAAAGAACCATTAAACATGTGTGGCGCCGTTCCTGGAAGACTTACATTTTTTCTTTCGTTTCCATCTTCATCAGCAATTCCTTTTGCTTTTGATTTGGTATACGTATAGTTCAAATACACCCCAAAACCTTTTAAGAATTTCCCTGGTAAGAAATCCAATTGACGTTGTAAGGCTACTTCAAAACCGTACACATCTACTTTCTTTCCATTTTTAGATTGTACAAATTTCCATTCTTCTCCCACTGGAATTGGGTTGATTTGGTTTGGAAAATTAGAGGCAAAATCAGCATTCGAAAATTGATTTGTACTGTATTTGTAAACAAAATCATTTAAGTTTTTATAGAAAGCTCCTCCTGAAATCAATCCTACCGATTTGAAATAATTCTCCACCATCAAATCATAGTTATAAGAATAAGTCGCTTTCAAGTCAGGATTACCCGCAGAAATTTCTCTATCAGAAGCAATATTGTTTACATAAGGCGCTAAGTCATAATAATTAGGACGTGCCAATGCTGTAGTTGCTGCTGCTCTAAAAATTAAATTGTCAGTTGCATTGTACTTAAAGGAAATCCCTGGCATTACATTAGTATAAGAGTTGTCAGTAGTAATTTTAGTTTCTAATTCTGATTCGTCTAACACACGATTTCCGGTGTAATCAATACGCGTATTCTCGACACGGAAACCAAAAATCATCGATAACTTATCGTTAAAATCCTGATCCCATCTTAGGTAAGTAGCAAAAATATTTTCCTTAGCATTATAATTTACTGATAAATATTCTGAAGGTTCTGTTTGTCCATCAAACAAAGCCGTATTATGTAAATCTAAACTTCCTAAGAATGCTGCCGAAGCAAAAGTTCCCGCTACATATTTGCTTCCTGGATTAAAACCATTTCCATCAAAAGATTTGGTTGGCACATCAGCTAAAGTAGCCATATCATCATTAATAGGCTCATAAGAATAAAAGATATTATCTCTTGATTTTTCTTTTAATCTCATACGAAGACCTGTTCTAATACGTCCTTTTTGGGAAGGAATAATAGAAAATGGAAAACGAATATTCACTTTTGCTCCTAATTCACTTTCGTCAGTATCATTGGTGTTTTCAGTAACCGAATCAAATTTGAATTTATCCAAAGCCTCTCCAGTTGTCGTTAGCAATGGGAATCTTTCGTCAGACAAATCTTGAGCTGCTGCTACTCCTTTTTGACGGTATTCTACATAACGCTCACCTGGACGGTATTCTCTTGCTGTAGAATAATTAACAGACCAATCTAAATCCAATTTTGAATTAATCAAATGCTCACCACGTAATGCATAATTTTGCACACGTTGGTCTTCTAACCTTCTGTTTTTATTGCGATCGTTATCTAAACCACCTTTTGTTTGGCGTTTTACTCTAGCCGTATAACCCGTAATACTTTCGCCAGCATAAATAGGCTCAATATTATCATAAGTTACTCTGTAACGATTCTCTCTATCGTCTCTCCAGTTGTACATGGCATTGGCAAAAATGGTGTTGTTATCATTAAATTTATAATCTAATGCTACCGAAGCACTTCTACGGATACGTTGTACATCGTATTGTCTGATTTCTGCTTTACTCAAATAATTGTTTCCAAATTCGTCTTTAGACCAAACGTTTTCAATATTATCGGAACCATAATCGTTGTTGTTGTAAGAACCGCTTACTACCATTCCTAATTTGCTATCTAGAAAACGATTTCCGTAAACTAAACCTGCTGTATAAGACGCTTTCTCACGAATAGGCAAATAACCTCCTGCTACCGTAGCCGAAATTCTTTCTCTATTAGGAGTGGCTCTTGTTACTAAGTTTACTGAACCACCAATAGCATCGGCATCCATATCAGGCGTTAAAGTTTTATTTACCTCGATTGTAGAAATCATATCCGATGGAATTAAGTCCATTTGTACGTTTCTATTGTCTCCTTCAGCCGATGGAATTCGGTCACCATTTAAAGTAACAGAGTTCAACGAAGGCGCTAAACCTCTAATGATAATATTTCTAGCTTCACCTTGGTCATTTTGCATCGTAATCCCTGGAACTCTTTTTAAAGCATCTCCAATATTAGCATCTGGAAAACGTCCAACTTGATCCGCAGAAATAATATTACCTATGTTTCTATTGGTTTTTTGTTGATTCAATGCTTTGGCTTGCCCTTTTAAAACATCTCCAACAACCACTTCGTTTAATTCTGTTCCTGAAGTTTTAAGATTAAAGTTTACTACTGCATTTTTTCCTCCCACAATAGTAACTTTATCAACAGCTGGAGTATATCCAATATATCTAATTTCAATTTGGTAAGCACCGGGCGTAACATTCAAAAATTCATATCTACCATTACTATCCGAAATAGTATATTTATTTTGCCCCGTAATTTGAATCAATGCTCCTGGTAAAGGAAATTTATCTGCTGCGTCCAAAATTTTTCCTGAAACGATTCCTTTTTGTGCATATCCCATCAGGGTTACTAAGAAAAGAAATACTACTAAATAATTTTTTTTCATCGTTGTTTTAATTTTTATGATGCAAAACTACCCTCATAGTATTAAACTAACTTCTTATAAAAATTAAGATACCGTTACCATTAGCCACAATAAATCTTACTTATTTTACAAAAAGTTAACACTACAAAAACTAAAAAACGGAATTAAAACAACAAAGCCTTAAGAAAGGACTTCTTAAGGCTTTGTACTATTATTTTAATAAAAAACGATTTACATCAAACTCAAAATTTCTTTTTTAAGCGCATCGTATTCTCCTTGAAGAATCAATCCGTTATCTAATAATTTTTTATAATTCTGTAGTTTGGCAAAAAGCTCATCTTGCGTCAACTCGCTTGTTGGTTTTTCTGCAGTATGATTGTTTTTTTCTTGAGTAGGTTCTGCATAAGTAGGAACTGCTGGCATAATCTCAGCATAATTTGTTACTTCTTCGGTTTCTATTTCTTCAATCTCCTCTTCAACTGTAACTATTTCTTCTGGAGCTACAGCCGTATTTTGAGCGGCTCCACTTTTTAAGATATCCAATTGCTCTTTAGCAAAAGTATAAATCTTTCTGGCTTGAATTTTTGGAATATAATCAATAGAAACTGTCATATCTGCTTTGGTAGAAAAAGAAAACTCCGAACCTAAGATATTTTCTTTCACAAAAGTCCCTTCAATTTGATCCCAAGTATAATCAATAAAATCCATCGAAAGTCCTAAGTTTTTAGGTTGACAGATGATAATTCTTTTATTGGTTAAAACTATACTATCTGGAAAAACCGTAATCGCTGGTTTTTTTTGTACCCCTATATATCCTATTTCTTCATTTTTCATCAATAAATCATTCAGCTTTGAAGTGATTTTTTCAATGGCTTTAGGATCTTGCTCCTCGTTTAAAAACTTCTTGATTTGTTCTTTCATTGTAGACTCCGTTTATTTTTGCTTTGGTTGAATTGAGATTTAAATTCCATACAAAAGTAATACCTAATTTCATAAATATGAGTTAATTATTCAGGCTTTACTTTGTGATTTTTTTGAGATAAAAATAAACAAAAAAGTCTTAGTTGTTTTCGGTAAACGAACTAAGACTTTTTTTATTTTTTTAGAAATGAAATTAGATCAATCCCTTTCTTTTTTTCTCTAAATATCCGTAATAAGTTAAATTAGTTGGCACAGCTTCCTTTGGAAAGAAATAACTAGCAATCCAGCCTACAAAAAACAATACAAAATGGCTATAAACTCCTAACATATATTTGTGTTGTGTAAAATTGTAAGCCCCCATATCTAAAAGCAGCTTCTTATTCTCACCTGAACCTGTTGAAGTAGATGTCAATAAAGCAAAACCTGTAAATAGGATGCAGGCCACAATTCCAACATTCAAACCTTGTCTATTGGCTCTATTTACAAAAAGTCCCAGTAGCAACATCCCTGCAATTCCACCTGAAAAAATAGCATACAACATAAAAACTGTAGATAGGATCCCTTCATTTTCTCCAGAATATACGTAAACTGTTGCCACTAAAATAGAAGCTAATCCTGCTGCAACTACTAAAATTTTACCCATTCGAAGTTGTTGCATTCCTGAACTATTAGGCTTGATTCTTTTATAATAATCATCTACTCCTACTGCCGCTAAACAGTTCAAATCGGCATCTAAACTAGAGATGGCCGCTGCAATCAACGCTGACAGAATTAAGCCAACCAAACCTGGAGGCAATTGCGTAGTTATAAAATAAGGAAAAACAGCATCAGGTTTAATTCCTTCAGGCAAAGCTAAACTTGGATGTAAAGCATAAAAAGAAAACAAAGCCGTACCTATAAACATAAAAACGGTCCAAACAGGAACTGTTATTACAATTCCCATTATAGATGCTCTGATGGCATCTTTATCTGATTTAGCAGTTAGATAACGCTGAACAATAGTTTGGTCAGCACCGTATTTTTGAATGGCATAAAAAATACCATTGATTACCATAACCCAAAAAGTAAGGTTTACAAAATCAAAATCATAAGGACCAAAACCTATTTTGTTGTGATCTACAGCATAATTTACTATTTCTCCCAGACCTCCATCGGTTTTAAAAAGAATTACTCCAATAGCTAAAATCCCTCCTAAAATCAATAAAAACCCTTGAATTACATCTAGCCAAATTACTGCTTCCATTCCCCCAAAAAGTGTAATAAAGATAATAGCAATCCCTATGACCCAAATTATGGCTAAGGCATCAACACCTGTCATAGAAGACAAGGCTAAAGCCAAAAGAAACAAAACTGAACCCATTTTAGAGAAATGAGCAAAAATAAAACCTAAAGAACCGTAAACCCGAGCCAGATAACCAAATCTCTTTTCGAAATATTCATAAGCACTCAGGCCAATAACATTACGATATAAAGGCACAATAAACCGAATGGAAAAGATAAGCACAATAGGGACCATAAATCCCTGTACTAAAAGAATCCAATTGGATTTATATCCTTCACCTGGATAAGCTAAGAATGTAACGCTACTGATTAATGTTGCAAAAATTGACATTCCAATTGCCCAAGCAGGAACATCGCCTCCTGCGGCAAAATATTGTTGTGTATTGGTATTTTTTTTTGAAAATCGAACACCTACCCAAAAAGTAAGCACCAACGACAATACAATAATGAGATAATCAATAAAATGTAACGAAGCTTCATTCATAATTTATAAAAATTAAAATTTCCAGACAGACTCAGTCCATTGATAACTTCCTGGTTTTAGGGTTAAATGCATTTCCTTTTCTTGCTCTATTTTCATTCTTATTACTCCTTGGGCTAATTCTTGCTCAGGAAAAAACTTTTTGTATTCTAAATGTTCAATTATAGCATAAGCTGTTGCTCCTCCTTCTATCAATAATTCTTCCACTTTTACTTTTGAAACCACTTTTTTTACTACTGTAGCAAATACAGCTTTGATTCTAGACGGAAGATTATCTACTTCATTACAATCTAAGCTATCAATGGCAATAATAACCTTATCTGCTTTTTCTATTTCTACGATAATCTGACTAGCCCAATCCTGAATAATGTCATTATAATTTTCTTTACAAAAAATGGACTTTGGCATATACAACACACTTCCACCAGCATTTTTTACTTTTCTAACCACCTCCCTACTTGGTAAATGATTACTTCCGCATACATACATTGCTTTCTTACCAAAATTTAAAGCAACTGGATTTTGTTGTTTTTCTTTTTGAATTTTCTTTAGAATAGCATTAAAAAAACTTGCACCTCCAGCAGGCAACATGCTATCATCTATAATATTTGCCCATCCCATCAAATCTTCATTTGTAGGTGTATTGCCTATTATAAAACCATGCTGAGGAATTTTTTGTCCCAAAGAAATGGAAAAAGATTGGTCTCTGTACTCATTCCCAATCATATCAAGCACATTAGAAGTAGTTCCTTTATCGAAATCCTCTCCGAAAAATTTAGATTCCATCAATGGAATTTTATTGATATAATATACACCATCAACAATGGTTCTATTCATGGCTGGATTAGCAGGAACTAAGAGTACTTTTTTCTTTCCTGAAACTGACAATTGAACGTCCAACTCATCTCCAATCTTTCCTCTTAATAAAGAATCTGTTTTTTTATATATAAAATCGGGATGTAATTTAAGTAATTCTTCTGTAACTTCTTTGATTTGTTTTTGAGCATCTGTTTTACACAAAGACCTCGTATTTGTTGCGATAACTAAAACATCACAGCTGTAATTTACGTTTACACTTGTATCTATCGTAACGCTAAAACCGTTACGAAGAGCAATTCCACCTATTTCGGCAGCACCTGTAAAATCATCTGATATAACCGCTATCATCTTCCTATCGATTATCTTGTTTATTTTTATGTAATCGTGCAGCATATTCTATCGCTAGAACCATTGCATCAGGACTAGCTATTCCTCTTCCTGCAATTTCCATTGCAGTACCATGATCTACAGAAGTTCTAATAATTGGCAATCCCAATGTAATATTCACTCCTCTTACACTTTTCATTTGTCCTTTAGACTGATCCCAGTTGAAACCAACCGTTTTAAATGGAATATGTCCTTGATCGTGGTACATAGCCACACAACCATCATAAACACCGCCAATAGCCTTTGGAAACAAGGTATCGGCTGGAATTGGACCTTCTACATTAAAACCTCTTTTTAACGCCTCTTGAACTGCTGGCAGAATTTCCTGTTCTTCTTCCCAACCAAAAAGTCCTCCGTCACTGGCATGCGGATTTAATCCTGCAACTCCAATTTTAGGATTCTTAACTCCTAGCTTTTTACAAGCATCATCAATAAGAGCAATAGTATCAAGGATTCTGTCTTTTTTAACCAAATCGCAAGCTTGTCTTAACGAAACGTGTGTAGAAACGTGAATCACTCTTAAGTTTTCTTCTACCAATAACATTCCGTATTTTTTGGTATCTGTATAATGCGCATAAATTTCAGTATGCCCTGCAAATACATGCCCTGCTTTTTGAATCGACTCTTTATTGATTGGTCCTGTAACGGTTCCATCAATTTCTCCAGCTAAAGCCAATTCAATATTTTTAACCACTGTTCTAAAAGCAACATCACCCGCTTCAGCAGTGATTTCGCCCATTTTTAAATCGGCGATATTCATATAATTCAAATCAAAAACATCAGCTGTACCTTTTTCGAATTTGGCATCGGCAATTTTTGAAATTCTATTCACTTTTAAATCCAAACCACAAAAAGCAATAGCTTGCTCAAACACATCAGCTTCACCAACTAAAACGGGTTGGCTTACTTCATAAACTTTTGGATCTAACAAAGCTTTTACAGCTACTTCAGGTCCTATACTAGCGGGATCTCCCATGGTAATCCCTAATATTGGCTTTCTACTCTCCATTATGCAATACTGTTTATACTTTTTAAATCCGTTCCGTAATTATCTATTTTTTCAAATGCAATTCTTTCATTCTCTTCGCTTACAGCAATCATTGGCAGCAATACCTCTTTTGTACAAAGACTATATTTAGCTAACAAACATTTTAGAATTGGAATGGCATTACACAAAATTTGATTTTCTTGGTAAATTTTTGAAATCACATCACTTTTCTCCTGCGCTTTTTGTGCTGATTCATTATCACCAGCCAAAACACTCTTGTAAATAGTACTGTACAACTGTGGTGTTAAGTTTCCGGTACTTGGCACTAATCCATCTGCACCAAGCAACAATCCTTCATAAGATTTGGCTGCCCAACCTAATAAATAAGCGAAATCTTCACGGTCTTTCCAAAGTCCAATAGCTTTAGCCATACGTTCTTCGCCTCTTTCTGATTCTTTGTAACCCACAATATTTGGGTGCTTACTTAATTCATCTGCAGTTTCAAGGTCAATAGACATATTTGTTGTCATCGGCATATTATAAACAATCAAGGGCAATGCAACTGCCGAAGCTAATTGCTGATAATAATTTAAAATATGATTTTGATTTAGCGGATAATAGTAAGGTACGTGCGCTACTAAAACATCAACTCCCAAAGCTGTATATTGAGCTGCCTGATCTAAAGATTCTTGGAATGAATTTCCTGAAATTCCAGCATAAACCATTGCTTTTCCTTTAGCAACTTCAACTGTTTTTTTTACTAAGGCTACTTTACTTTCAAAAGTAATTGAACTCGATTCACCTGTAGTTCCTAAAACAAAAGGATGACAATCCCCTTCAATTAAATGATTTACTAAGACACTTACAGCTTCTAAATCAATACTTTTGTCAGTACGCAATGGAGTTACCATTGGTACCACTACTCCACTATATTTTTTATTATTTTTCATTTTTTATTGTACTAAAAAGCGGCTTTATAAATAGCAACCGCGTCTTCAACCCCTATTTCTCTTATATTGTTTTTCAACAATCGTTGTACTTTAATGGCTCCTTCTGCCAACTGAGGAATAGAATCTTCTTTTACTCCTGCTTGACCTAAAGTTATCGGTAAACCACAATCGATAATTAATTGTTTCAAAATCTTCACCCCTTCTAAAGCTGTTTCCCTTGAAGTACTTTTCTTTTCAGCACCTAAAACCTCCGCAATTCGCTCATATTTACTAACGTCCGCTTCAATGTTATATTCCATCACATAAGGCAACAACAAGGCATTAGACAATCCATGTGGAATATGATATTCTACCCCCAAGGGATAGGACAACGCATGAACAGCCGCTGTATTTACAGGCCCCAAACACATTCCGCCATACATACTTCCCAAAGCAACCTGCGCTCTGGCTTCTAAATCAGCTCCATTATCACAAGCCCTTTTTAGGTATTTAGCAATCAATCGTACCCCTTCTAAAGCATACAAATCCACAAAAGGATGTGCAAATTTATTGGTATATGCTTCTAAACAATGCGTTAAGGCATCAATTCCTGTTGCAGCCGTAATACTTCTTGGCAAAGAAATGGTTAAAACAGGATCAATATACGCAGCGTCCGGCACTAAATACGGACTAATAATCCCTACTTTCTCCCCTAATTCGTTTACAAAAATAGCATTTGGCGAAACCTCACTTCCTGTCCCGGAAGTTGTTGGGATACAGGCTACATAAACTTGTCTTTCTTTAAGATTTCCTATTCCTTTTATTTCCTCTAAGGTTTGGTTATTTTTTAATTGAGCTGCTACTAATTTAGCTACATCCAAAACACTTCCCCCTCCAATTCCTACAATGCTATCCGCACCAAAAGCTTTTGCTTCAAACAACACTTTATTAAAATCTTCAAATGTTGGTTCACCAACAATCGATTCATTAATGCTAATTTCAACTCCTTGTGATTGTAATGCATCTAAAAAAGGGCTTAACGCATTTTTAAGTTCTGCTATACTCAGCAAAAACATTCGCTTAAAACCTTTTTCTACAAAATCATCAACAAATCGCTGCATACTTCCCTCCCCGAAAACGACACGATTAGGATTTAAAATTACAATTTCTTTCATTCTTTCTCTTTTAACACCAAGCACTCTCTAACAACTTCTTATCCTCAAAAAAAGCTTTAATTAAAAATGTAAACGTTTACATTTTTAAATTAAAAAAAACTACTCAATACGAGTAGTAGACTTCCTAAGCATCAATTCAGTTTTCAAAATAATATTTTCTTTTTTCTTAATTGGATTTACCATTCTTTCATATAGCATCTCAGCCGCTTTTCTTCCCATATCAAAACCTGGTTGACGAACAGCAGTCAATGGTGGATTTAACGAAATAGACCAAGGCATATCATCAAAACCAATTATCGAAATCTCTTCCGGAATTCTAATATTTTGAGCATGAATGGCTTCTAGCGCTCCTAAAGTCAACAGATTATTTCCTGAAAAAATAGCTGTTGGTCTTTGTTCCAATTCTAAAATTTTATTAGCAATTTCAAATCCACTTTTATAATCTGTATTTCTGGCAAAAACTAAACTTTCATCAAAAGGAACACCGTGTCCTTCAAGAGCTTTTTTATAGCCCGCCATACGTTCGATATAAGTTGGAATTTTAAAATTACCCGAAATAAAAGCAATTCGTCTGTGACCATTAGTCAACAAATGATTAATGGCATTATAAGCGCCTTGTTCATTATCTACTTTTACAACATCTACATCAATATCTGTCAACCCTCTATCAATGCAAACAACAGGAATGTTTTTCTTAACCAGATTTTCAATTCCTTTGTCTTTTCCATGAATAGGAGCCACAATCAAACCGTCAATATTTTCAGATTGAAAAATATCCAAATACAACTTTTCTTTTTTCTCATCCTGCCCAAAATTCCCAATCATAACAGCAAAATTATTCTCATAAGCATAATCCTCAACTCCTCTTACCACATCAACGAAAAAAGGGTTTTGAATATCTGGAATAATCAAACCTAATAATTTAGTCTTGCCATTAGAACTTCTTAGTCTTTGAGCAACACGATTGGGTTTATATTCCAGCGCCGCAATAGAAGCCTGAACTTTAAGCACAGTTTCTTTACTTACCTTAGGATCATTATTGATGACTCTAGATACTGTGGCTATAGAAACCTTAGAATGCTCTGCTACTGCTTTTAGATTTGACAATTTGATAGAATGTAAACGTTTACACCACAAATATCAAAATATTTAATTTAAAAAACAAATTTTACGAACTATTGTTTTTCTATTCTAATAAAATAGCAAAAAAACACTAAATAACTACAAAAAATCTTATTTAACCCAACAAGCTTTCCTGAACAATTTTAGTTAAAGAACTAAAAACCAAATCATAAGAACAGTCAATCATTTCTTTTAAAAATGAATCCGAAACATCAGTATTGATAGCCACTGTATTCCAGTGCTTTTTATTCATATGAAAACCGGGTTCAACAGCTTCAAACTGCAACCTCCACTCGACAGCAACCTCAGGATCACATTTCAAATTAACTGACGGTTGCCCTGATTCCCATTGTTTTAACGACGAAAGTGCAAACATCTTTCCTCCCACCTTAAAAACTAAAGTATCCTGATCAAAAGGAAAATGCTCCGTAACCCCTTTTTTGGAAAGACAATATTCATAAAAAGTTTCTAAGTTCATAGTATTATTTTTTCCATTAATTTCTCCGGATGTGCCAATAATTTGAATCCAAATTTTTCGTATAAAAAATGAGCATCTGTAGTAGCTAATCGCCAGATTTTTATGTTTTGTAATTCCGGTTCATTCATCATAGCATCTATTAAAAGTGACGAATAGCCATTTCCCCTATGTTTTTCATCAATAAAAACATCCATCAAATAAGCAAAAACTACATAATCGGTAATCACTCGTGCAAAACCTATTTGTTGATTGTCTAAGTAAATTCCGAAACAAAAAGAATGCTCAATTGTCGTTTTCACTTCTTCAATAGTACGACCTGCTGCCCAATAAATATCCTTCAAAAAATCTTGAATAAAAGCAACATCTAATTTATTTTTATCGGTAGAAATGCTAATCATATTTTGTACAAAATGGGTTTACTTGGACTGGCATCATTTTCAAAAGAAGCGATTTGTAAATTCAACAAATAACTTCCGTCTTGCAACTCATCAGGTACAAAAATCATTTCCGTAATACTACAATTCAATCGGGCATCAACATTCAAATCATTCACATCTTTAACATTCCAAAATGCTTTATGCGCCAATAATTTTCCTTCGTCATGCTCTTTGTCTACACTAGGCAAATCAATCAATAAATGTTGAATGCCGCTTTCGCGAATGAAAATCGCTGCTTCTTCGGACAAATAAGGCGGATTGCTATTGGAATAATTTTTATGCTTTTTAGATTCCAAGTTTGGCAAAGTACGCATAATTAAAGCTTCTTTTGGAATACCTGTTTTTAACGTCAGATCGAGTGCCGTCAAAATAACATCCAAAGTAATCACCAAATCTTCTCCTTGAATCTCTGGTTGAATCGAAATCAATTCTGCCAAAAAGAAAAACTCTTTCAAACATTGGTTGATACTAAAAAAATCTTTAGTAATATGACCCAAACACTCAGTATGTGTACCGTGAGCGTGGGGATTAAAGACGATATTATTAAAGTTGGTCGACGCCCCTTCTTTAACACTTCCAGTCCAATCTCCAAAAACGACTGGTTTTATTTCTGGTTTTTCTAAATACCAAGCAATAGGATTCTCATCCGTATTCGTCAACGGAATAGAAATATCAATGGGTTTTGATAAATCGACTTGGAAATTATTTATTGATGCTATCATTGTTTTTAACCACAAAGGGTACGAAGTTTACACTAAGTTCACAAAGCTTTGTGTGCTTTGCGCCTTCTTTGCGATCTTAGTGGTTAAATTAAAACTATTCCAAATTTAAATAAAACAAATCACTTGCAATCCCATCTGTCAAAAACTTTCCTTTTGAAGTAGGTCTCAAAATATCATTTTCAATAAAAAGCAACTCATCATTCAGGAATTTTTGGGATTGTTTTACCAAATAATCCAAATAATCTTGTCCAAATTCATTCTGAATTCTGTCTAATGAAACACCCCAAATCGTTCGCAATCCCGTCATAATATATTCATTATAACGGTCTTCTACAGATAATTTTTCGGTTTCATTGGGCAATTGATTTTCTAAAATAGATTTAATATAAAGCGAATTATTCGCAATATTCCAACTTCTGGAAATCCCATCGTAAGTATGTGCCGAAGGACCAATTCCGATGTATTTTTTACCCAACCAATAGGCCGAATTGTTCTTTGAAAAGTAATCCGGTTTGCCAAAATTGGATAATTCATAATGCACAAATCCGTTTTTTTCTAATGTTTCTACCAAAATCATAAAATGTTCCGAAGCTACTTCGTCTTTGGGTTCGGCAATTTTTCCCGTTTGAATCAGTTTATTCAAAGCCGTTTTAGGCTCCACCGTCAAGGCATAACTGGAAATGTGTGGAATTCCAAAACCCAAAGCCGTTTCTATATTCTGCAACCATTTTTCGTTACTCATTCCCGGAATTCCATAAATCAAATCCAGGGAAATATTATCAAAATATTTTGTAGCTAATGCTAAACATTTTTTGGCTTCCGCCGAATTATGCGCGCGATTCATCATTTTCAAATCCTCTTCATAGAAAGATTGAATTCCAATAGAAAGACGATTAATTCCTATTTGTTTTAACGCAATTAAATATTCTTCAGACAAATCATCCGGGTTGGCTTCTAATGTTATTTCAGGATTATCGCTAACTTTATAATTCTCATAAATCGAATCCATCAGCAATCTCAAATCTTCAATTTGCAACCTGCTTGGCGTTCCTCCTCCAAAATAAATGGTTTCTATAACCTCATTTTCAAACTCGTTTTTACGCATGATAATTTCTTTGGCTAAAGCCAAAACCATTTCATTCTTCTTTTTCATCGAAGTCGAAAAATGGAAGTCACAATAATGACAAGCCTGTTTGCAAAAAGGGATATGGATGTAGATTCCGCTCATTTTATAGTAGTCAGTGGTCTGTAATCAGTTCTGCAAACAGAACAGCAAATACCGAACACTATTTTTTAATTCGTTCTTCGTTTTGTTTCACAAAAGCATCCCAACCGGAATAGCTTTTGCCAGCTACCACTTTTCCGGAATTGAAAAAATGACAAACTGCAGCGGCTAAACCATCGGTAGAATCCAGATTTTTAGGTAACTCTTTCAGTCCTAAAAGCTGTTGCAGCATTTTTGCCACCTGCTCTTTACTGGCGTTTCCATTTCCAGTAATCGCCATTTTTATCTTCTTCGGTTCGTATTCTGTAATGGGAATTCCTCTCGAAAGTCCTGCTGCCATAGCCACTCCTTGTGCACGACCTAATTTCAGCATCGATTGCACATTTTTCCCAAAGAAAGGAGCTTCAATAGCAATTTCGTCAGGACAATGGGTATCTATCAACTCAATAGTACGCTCAAAAATGATTTTTAGTTTTTGATAATGATTATCATATTTAGATAATTGTAATTCGTTCAACTGAACGAACTCCATTTTTTTATTGATAATGCGTATCAAACCAAATCCCATAATGGTCGTTCCGGGGTCAATTCCTAATATGATGCGTTCGTTAGCCAAAAGATTTATTTAAAGATTAAAGAACAAAAATTAAAGTTTTCGTTTCTTTGCAACAATGATTTCAATTCCTCACAAAACTAAGCAATTCCTCGTACTTCTAATCAAAATTCTGATTGTAGGTGGCGCCTTTTATTTTATTCACAACCAATTGGCGAATAACGACCAACTGGACTGGCAAAAGTTCATCGTTTTATTCAAAAAAAATCAATCGGCTTCAGGGATTCTTTTTATCCTGTCGCTGAGTGTTTTGAATCGGTATTTTGAAATTCTGAAATGGCAAAATCTGGCACAGCATATTCGTAAAATATCAACAGCCGAATCGACTCAACAAGTACTGGCTGCCTTAACAGCGGGATTATTTACGCCCAACGGCGTGGGTGAATATGCTGGAAAAGCATTGTTTTTCAAAAAATCAGAGGCCAAAAAAGTAGTTTTCCTAAACTTAATTTGCAACGGAATCCAAATGGTTTTAACCATAATTTTTGGATTATTTGGTTTACTGTATTTTAATTCTCTTTTTAATGTGATTACTCCAAGAACTGTTTTGCTGCTTTTTGGAATATTGCTTGCTGTTATCGCTTTGCTTTTTTCGATAAAAAAAATAACGATTAAAGGCTATTCGATAGAAAAACTCATTCATAAAATTAACGAAATACCGAAAAGCATTCACCGAAAAAACATCCTTTTAGGGACTTGCCGCTATCTTGTTTTTTCACATCAATACTATTTCCTATTTTTAGCTTTTGATGTTCATTTGCCTTATCTCACGCTTATAGCGACCATCGCCAGCGTTTACTTTTTAGCTTCTTCTTTGCCTACTTTTCAGTTTTTAGACTTTGCCGTAAAAGGAAGTGTAGCCATTTATTTCTTTGGAATTTTAGGTGTAAACGAATGGATTGTGGTTTTCATTTCCACCTTGATGTGGTTTCTTAATGTCGTTATTCCGGTAATTATTGGGAGTTATTATGTGTTGAATTTCAAATCCGAAAAAATTGCATGATGTTTCTGCTAACCATCATATTGAGCGTATATGTAGCGAGCATTTTGCTTTTAATTTATGGTTTTACCAAAGTAAAAAACTATGATACTATTAGTTTAAAACCAAAGACCACTTTTACAATTGTAGTACCTTTCCGGAATGAAGCGGAGAATTTACCTATTCTTTTAGAAAGTATTTCGAGACTGAATTACCCAATGGATTTGTTTGAAGTGGTTTTAGTAGATGATGATTCAGATTTCAAATTTCAGACTTCAGATTGTAGATTTCAGATTTCCATAATCGACAATATTCGACTTTCCTATTCTCCTAAAAAAGATGCAATAACCACAGCCATAAAACAAATAAATACCGAATGGATTATTACCACCGATGCGGATTGTGTAGTTCCTGAAAACTGGCTTTTAAGTTTAGATAATTACATTCAAACGCATGAAGTGGCTATGATTGCGGGAGCTGTGACTTATGATTGCAAAAATTCTTTTTTACATCATTTTCAACAATTGGATCTGGCTAGTTTGCAAGGAGCAACCATCGGCAGTTTCGGGATAGGAAAAGCTTTCATGTGCAATGGAGCTAATTTTGCTTACACCAAATCTTTTTTTAATGCACTTCACGGATTTGAAGGGAACAACAACATTGCCAGCGGAGATGATGTTTTTCTGCTTCAAAAAGCTATTAAACAATTTCCAGAGAAAGTGCATTATCTAAAATCGGAAAATAACATTGTAAGTACAAAACCTTTGGATGATTGGAAATCTTTATTTTACCAAAGAGTACGCTGGGCTTCTAAAACGGCTTCATATCAAAGTAATTTCGGAAAAGCATTAGGATTGCTCGTTTTTGCTGGCAATATTGCTTTTCTATTGGCTATTTATTTTTGCTTATTTGGAAACCAAAATCAATATTTATTCTTGCTTTTAGCATCAAAATTAACTGTTGACTTTATTCTGATTCTCAAAACAAATCAATTTTTAAAAACCAAAACACCTTCTTTTTTGTTAAGCAGTTTGTTGTATCCTTTTTTTAGTGTTGGAGTCGCTTTGTATTCTTTATTTGGAAAATATGAATGGAAAGGAAGACGGTTTTAGCCCTGATGGGAACGGCATCCTTTTATGCCGGTGTTCGGTATAAAAGATACAGTGGACAGCAGGAATAGCTTCTAAAACAACTATTCTACTTTAATAATTACAGGAAGAATGAATTGGGTTTTTACAGGAATTCCTTGTTTGATAGCTGGATTTACTTTAGGAAAATCAACCAATCGAGCATGCAAAATACTATCAATTTTAATGGTATCGTAAGCAACAGAATCTTTAGGGAACTGCGGTTCAAATTGCATTCTGGAATCTGGAAAAACAGTCACTTTTACCTCAATGGTATCCAATTCAGGATACAAAATAGAAAGCGTGTCTACTTGTAATTTTTCCTGTATAAGTTGGGTTAGAAAAGTAAAAAAGCATTGTTGACGCTTGGTTTTATCTTCTAATTTGTCACAATCTATAAAAGAGGGATATTCATCTACTTCTTTCCAATTAATCGATTTCAATTCCTTTTGCAATAATTCTTTCTCAGACGGCACCTGCTTCTCGAAGTATTGACAGGAAGTGATTAGAATAAAAAGTAATAAAAAGTAATAGTGCTTCAAGGTTGTGTGTTTGAATTGAACTAATATTTTATAAAAATACAATCATTTTTTGATTTTTCTAAAATAAAAAGAAAGCAGGAAACAGTTTTTGACTTTCTAATAGATTATTGGAATAAAAAAAGCCTTTCCGTTAAGAAAGGCTTCTTGCAAAATTTGCGGTCTGGACGGGACTCGAACCCGCGACCCCATGCGTGACAGGCATGTATTCTAACCAACTGAACTACCAAACCTCTGCTTTATTGCGAGTGCAAATATACAATATAATTTTATTTAAAAACAAGATAAATTTTAAAAAAAGATTTCAGCAATAAATCATGCTCTTAAATCAAAAAAGCCATTCACAATTAAGTGAAAAGCTTTTCATTGGTCTAACTACTAAACCACGGTTAGCGTTACAAAGGCTAACCAAACAACACAACTAGCTTTCGATACCGTATAGTGGAAAAAAAAGCCTTTCTGTTACGAAAGGCTTTCCCAATATTAGCGGTCTGGACGGGACTCGAACCCGCGACCCCATGCGTGACAGGCATGTATTCTAACCAACTGAACTACCAAACCTCTGCTTTATTGCGGTGGCAAAGATACAATAGATTTCTGTTTACACAAGTGTTTTTATTAAAAAATACAAAAAAAATTCCTAGTCTTTATCCAAATTTTTGTTTTTCAGTTAAATATGTCAAGATTATTTTTTCAAAATCCTCTCTAACACTTACCGGAACGTACTTAATTTTATTTTGCGCACAACTCAAAGCTAACTTTTTAAAGTATTCCGAAGCTTGTTTTTTATATGCTGACTTTACATTTTCAGCAAAAACCGAAATCTCCTCTCCCGTTTCAACATCAATAAATTTGCGAGGCGAGTTATCAAAATCAAAACTAAATTCGGTTTTACCATCAAAAACATGAAACAAAACTACTTTATGTTTATTGTGTTTTAAATGCTGCAAAGCACTCAATAACCTATCCTCATCGCCCGTTTGAAACATATCTGTAAACAAAATTATCATTGAACGGCGGTGCATTTTCTCTGCTATTTGATGCAAATAAGTAATGGTATCGGTACTTTTTTTAACAACTGATTCTTTTAAAACATTTTCAAGTGCGTTCAAAATCATACGATGATGCCTGTCACTTCCTTTTTCGGGAGCATAATATTCATAAGTATCCGAAAAAACACTCAGTCCTACTGCATCTCTTTGTTTCTTTAAAAGATTCATCAAAACAGCCGAAGCCAAAACCGAAAAACCAATTTTATTTTCATAAAAATTTTGATTCCCTTTTAATTTCGGATAATGCATTGACGACGAATTATCAATAACAATATGACAACGCAAATTAGTTTCTTCCTCAAATTGCTTGGTATACAAACGATCGGTTTTAGCAAAAAGTTTCCAATCAATATGTTTAGTACTTTCACCTACATTATACACTTTATGTTCGGCAAATTCGGCCGAAAAACCATGAAACGGACTTTTGTGCATACCCGAAATAAAACCTTCCACCACCTGATTAGCCAACAATTCCAAATGCTGGAAACTGGATATTTTTTCTATTTGCGATTCGATCTTCATCTCTCAAATGTATTAAAAGATTGAAAACAATAGAAAAAAGAAACAAGAAAAAAGAGAACAAAATCCTTAAATTCGATTTAAACCAAAAAAAAAGGCCTGACTTTCGTCAAACCTTTTTCTCATATAAATTATAATCTCTCGATTACAACAATGCGTCTAAACTATCTGAGTAAGTTTGTTTTGGAGCAACTCCTACTTGTTTCCCTACGACTTCTCCGTTATGAAAAACCAATACCGTAGGTATGTTTCTCACTCCGTATTTTGCAGCAAATTCTTGGTTTGCATCAACGTCTACTTTCCCTACAACAACTTTTCCGTCGTATTCAGTACTCAATTCGTCAATGATTGGACCAACCATTCTACAAGGACCACACCATGCTGCCCAAAAATCTACCATTACAGGTTTATCTGATTTCAAAACTACTTCTTCAAAAGTAGCGTCTGTTATTGCTAATGCCATATTTCTTTATTTAAAGTTTATAAATCTAACGTCTAATTCCTTAAACACTATGCAAATTTAGAAATTAAAAACCAACAAAACACCATTCCAAAATTAGTTTTACCTATAAATGTATTGTTAATTATTATCAGTAGCCATTCCTGCTGTTCGCTTTATCTTTAATGCCAAAACCTGGCATTAAAGGATACCGCTTCCATCAGGGCTAGGGATTTCATGCATTAATTCAACTTAAAATTCACCTGTAACTTTTCTAACTCCTGTAGCAATTCTGTCGAAATTTTAATTTTCAACCTTCTGCTTACCATACTTAACTTGGTCACAACCTTTACTTCTTCTACCTCAGTTACCTGAACAGCTTTGTTTTCTGACATGTCTGAAGCTTCTGCATCCTCATTATCATCCTCAAAAACTACATCCTCATTATCATCAAGAACCGCAACGGTTTCTACCAGCTTCTTAATCCTTTCTAGCTCCATTACTTCAAATGTTACCTGATGATCCCCTTTATTTGAATTAAAAAGAGCACTTAGTTTATGAATAAATTCTGGTTGCAAATCTTTAATATTCAGCAAAACAATTAGCTTTTTAGCAAAAGATTCTAACACATCCTGCAGCTGCTTTAATTCCACAAACTGCATCCTAGGATCTCCTTTTTTACCCGTTTCCTGATTCATCCAACCCTCTTTTACCGTTAATTTCATAAAAGTAAAATTGTTCTGTATCAGAAAATGACGAAACTTCAAATATTCTTCTCCAAAGATTCTAAATTCAAAACTCTCATCATATCCTTCCAGCGAGAACATCGCCCACCCTTTTCCATTCTTAGCCACACGATGCTGTACATCATTAATAATTCCACCAAAAGTGAGCGTTTTACCCACATAAGCTTCTAGATTTTTTAATGCTTCTAGCTTGGCGTTACAAAAATATTTCATCTCAAATCTAAAATCGTCCAGCGGATGACCGGAGATATAAATCCCAACAACTTCTTTCTCCTTAGCGAGTTTTTCCATAGTACTCCAATCCTCACATGGCGGCACCACTGGCTCAGCAATTTGGACTTCACTGCTTTCACCAAACAAACTTACTTGCGAAGAATTCTCATTTTCCTGAAACTTTGAACCATAACGCATGGCTTTTTCATAAAAGGTAATTCCATCTCCTTCATCATGAAAATATTGGGCTCGAGTTGTTCCTTCAAAAGCATCAAACCCCCCAGCCAAGGCTAAGTTTTCAATCGCTTTTTTATTAGCCGCACGCAAATCTATTCGTTTAGCTAAATCAAAAATTGACTTGTACTTGCCGTTTTTTCTGTTCTCCACAATAGTTTCTACCGCACCAGCTCCTACTCCTTTAATAGCTCCCATCCCAAAACGTACTGCATATTCATCGTTAACCGTAAATTTATAATAGGATTCATTCACGCATGGTCCTAGAACCTGCAATCCCATTCGCTTACATTCTTCCATAAAAAAGGAAACTTGCTTGATATCATTCATATTATTTGAAAGTACCGCCGCCATATATTCAGCAGGATAATGTGCTTTTAAATAAGCTGTTTGATACGCAATCCAAGCATAACAAGTAGAATGCGATTTATTAAAGGCATAACTTGCAAAAGCTTCCCAGTCTTTCCAAATTTTCTCTAAAACTGTAGCATCATGCCCTTTTGCCGAAGCCTGTTCTACAAACTTAGGCTTCATTTTATCCAAGACATCTTTTTGCTTCTTACCCATCGCCTTACGCAAAACGTCGGCTTCACCTTTTGTAAATCCTGCTAACGATTGCGACAAAAGCATTACCTGCTCTTGGTAAACCGTAATTCCATAAGTTTCTGACAAATATTCCGCGCAAGCATCTAAATCGTATTTGATTTCTTCTTCACCATTTTTCCTTCTAACGAAAGAAGGAATATACTCTAAAGGCCCTGGACGATACAAAGCATTCATGGCAATCAAATCCCCAAAAACTGTTGGTTTTAGGTCCTTCATGTATTTCTGCATTCCGGGTGACTCGTATTGGAATATACCTACAGTTTCTCCTCTTTGGAAAAGCGCATAAGTTGCTTCATCATCAATGGGAAAAGTATCCGGATTTAATTCAATTCCTGTTCTATACTTAACCAGTTTTACAGTATCTTTTATCAAAGTTAGGGTCTTCAGCCCCAGGAAGTCCATTTTCAGCAATCCAGCACTTTCCGCAACCGAGTTATCAAACTGGGTAACATATAAATCGGAATCTTTAGCTGTAGTTACCGGAACATAATTGGTAATATCCGAAGGCGTAATAATTACTCCGCAGGCATGAATACCCGTATTTCGCATCGAACCTTCCAAAATCTTCGCCTGCTGAATCGTCTCTCCAGCCAAATCATCTTCATTGGCAATTCCGATTAATTGTTTTACAAGTTCAAATTCATCGGCACCTTTTAATGCTTTTTTAACCTCATCTTCTGATTCAGAAAGGAAACGAGCCAGATTCCATTTACCTGGCATCATAGCCGGAATCAATTTGGCAATTCTATCCGCTTCAAAAAGTGGTAAATCCAGCACACGTGCCGTATCACGAATTGCCGATTTGGTTGCCATTTTACCATAAGTGATAATCTGCGCCACCTGATTAGCTCCGTATTTTTTAATTACATAATCCATTACACGACCACGACCTTCATCATCAAAATCAATATCGATATCGGGCATGGACACACGATCCGGATTCAGGAAACGCTCAAAAAGCAAATCGTACTTAATAGGGTCAATATTTGTAATTCCGAGACAATAAGCAACCGCCGAACCCGCTGCCGATCCACGACCCGGACCTACCGAAACATCCATTTTTCGGGCTTCGGCAATGAAATCCTGTACAATCAGGAAATAACCCGGATAACCCGAATTGGAAATTGTAAGTAATTCAAAATCCAATCGCTCCTGAATATCGGGAGTAATATCGCCATAACGCCTTTTAGCCCCTTCCATGGTTAGATGCCTCAAATAAGCATTTTCTCCTCGTACACCATTATCCTTTTCATCTTCAGGATCAACAAACTCCTGAGGAATATCATATTTAGGAAGCAATACATCCCGGTACAAAGAGTAAATTTCGACCTTATCCACAATATCCTGAATATTAATCACAGCCTCAGGTAAATCGGCAAAGAGGTTTTTCATCTCATCACCCGACTTATAATAATATTCCTGATTAGGCAATCCATAGCGATAACCACGTCCACGACCAATTGGCGTTGCCTGTTTTTCACCATCTTTTACACACAATAAAATATCGTGCGCATTAGCATCCTCTTTATTTAAATAATAGGTATTATTAGTTGCAACTAACTTTACGTTATGTTTTTTAGCAAATTCAATCAAGGTTTTATTCACCCTGTTTTCATCTTCCTGATTATGGCGCATGATTTCAAGATAGAAATCATCTCCAAACTGCTCTTTCCACCAAATCAAAGCTTCTTCGGCTTGGTTTTCTCCAATATTTAGAATTTTACTCGGAATCTCTCCGTATAAATTCCCCGACAAAACCATGATATCTTCCTTGTACTTTTCAACTACTGTTCTGTCAATTCGAGGAACATAATAAAAACCATCTACATAAGCAATGGATGCCATTTTAGCCAAATTATGGTAGCCTTTTTTATTTTTGGCCAACAAAACCACTTGATATCCATTATCTTTTTTGGACTTATCGGTATGGTTTTCACAAATATTAAACTCGCAACCTACAATAGGTTTTATTTCAGTTTCTGTTGGCTCTTCTCCGGCTTCCACCAAAGCTTTATTTTTAGCCGAAGCTCCTTTGTTGTGATTCATCACTGCACTCACAAAATGAAAAGCGCCCATCATATTGCCTGTATCGGTCATTGCTACGGCTGGAAAACCATTTTTAGCGGTAGCTGAAACTAACGGCCCTATTCCAATTGTGGATTGTAAAACCGAAAACTGCGTGTGATTGTGCAAATGCGCAAACTTAGCTGCAGAGAAACCCTCTTTATCCGCTACCGAAATAGTAGTTTGCGAAACGTTTTGCTCTGATTTTTTCAGCTGCTCCCGTATTTTATCCGAAGCCGCTTTTAAATTGATATGTTTTAATCCGATGAGTTGAATCTCTTTCGGATTCTTATTTTGAAACTCTTGAAAATAAGAAGCCGGAACATCCAGTTCTTCCTTAGTAAAAACTTCTCTTTTAATTAATTCTAAAAAACAACGCGTAGTTGCCTCCACATCGGCAGTGGCATTGTGCGCTTCCGCAAAAGGAACGTTGAATAAATATTCGTGTAACTCTGTTAAAGTGGGAAGCTTAAATTTTCCCCCACGACCTCCGGGCAATTTCAATAAATTAGCTGTTACCTCTGTACAGGTATCCAAAACCGGCATCGAAGCCATAGGCGAATCGACTCCCATTCTGTAAAACTCCGCTCCCATAATATTAACATCAAAACCTAAGTTCTGACCCACAATAAATTTGGCTTTACCTAATGCAATATTAAATTTTTCTAAAACTTCACTCAAAGAAATCCCATCTGCTTCTGCTAATTCAGTTGAAATTCCGTGAATGCGCTCGGCATCATAAGGAATATTAAATCCTTCTGGTTTGACCAAATAATCCTGATGTTCGATAAGATTCCCCATATCATCATGCAACTGCCAGGCGATTTGTATACATCTTGGCCAGTTATCAGAATCGGTTATTGGAGCATTCCAATTTTTAGGCAATCCAGTTGTTTCGGTATCAAATATTAAATACATAGCTGTAAATGAAGGAATTAAAATTCTGTGAAATCACAAAAATTGAGTTTCAAATTTAGTTTTTTTTTAGAGTAAAATAAAGGGAAGTTATCAACAAATAGACACGAAAAAAGCAAGATTATTCAACCAATTGATTGAATTTTTCAATCATAGTATTTCCTCTTTCTGTTTTTCCTATTTTTAACAATGCATTTCCAAAACGATAATAATACATAGACTCTATAGTATTATCACCCATAGAAAACAACTCTTCGTACCATTTGGCCGCTTTGTCCATTTGGTTTTTAAAATAATAGTAATCCGCTACTTTTTTAAACATGAAAGCCGATTTATAACCTTTTTCAAGTACCCGTTCGTAAACATACACAACATTTATTAAAATAAAATCTCTTTTCTCTCCGCCTGTTTCTGTTTTAACAACAGGAGCAGCATCTACTTTAGCGATTTTCCCTATCACTAACGCTAATGTTTCCTGATCAATCTCGGCATTATCTGAAATTTCAATCTTACCACTTTCAATACTTATTTCAAGAAGATTAGTAGGCTCTCTATTTTTTTCTGAAATTGTATTTATATTTTTTGTCTCTATGTAATAACGCTTCTTGTAATTTTGATCTTTATAGATTGGCGTAATAATCCTGATATTATCCGGCCCCAACTCAACCTTACTAATCAAACTCAAATCAGACACCGTATAACGCGTAGTTGTCCCCCCAAAAGTCATCTTTACAACCTCCTCTACTTTAAAATACAATACATTTTTGGTTTCAATTTTAGTATAAATTTTACGCATCTGACCATAGCCATAATAAGAATTCAGCGTATTTAAAATAATTACCAACATTATCAAAACACTCTTTTTCATGATAGTTCCTTTAGCTTTTATTCCTTTTTTAATCCATCTGTTATGATTTTAAAATCAATATCCAAAACACCTAATGTTATGCACCAAGAAACAATCTTTTTTTCTCTTTATGGCGTTCAAACCAAAGTCTTCACTATAAAATTAATCAATTAAAAAACAAAGACATAGTATTACAAAAACAAATTTAGAGTTTAATATTAAGAGCTAAAAAAAGGAAAAAACAGCCCTTCTATTTAATTTTCTTATTTTTTGGTTGTCGTAATATTTAATTAAAAAAAACTTCCTATTTAGGTTTTAATTCTCTCTATTTATTTTGAAATAAAAATACACCTTATCAAACAGCATAACAAACAAAACCTTAACGATTTTTTTATTTTCAACCACACATTTAACAATTTATTAAACAAAACTCTGCAATTACGCAAAAACACTTAAAAATTCACAAATACAAAACCCCTCAATTACTGTTATAAAAAACAAGTTTAACTATCAAAATTGAAACAAAAAAAACTAACTCCCTAAAACACAAGCAAGCAAAACAAAAGAACACCATCTTATAATATAGTTTGGGTATCGTATATAATCGATAATATTAATTGAATACATGATTTCATTTTTATACTTTTGCGTCCTTGTTACCACCTTATTAAAAAAACACGGTAGTACAAAACACAGAAATACACTAAAAAAAATTAAAAAATGAGCAAGACATTATTTGACAAAGTATGGGATTCGCATGTTGTGCGTAAAATTGAAGACGGACCAGATGTGTTTTTTATTGATCGTCATTTCATCCATGAAGTTACAAGTCCAGTAGCTTTCTTGGGTCTAAAATCTAGAGGCGTATCGGTATTATATCCAGAACGTACATTCGCAACTGCCGATCACAATACACCGACCATTAACCAACACTTGCCTGTTGAAGACGCTTTATCTGCTAATCAATTAAAAGCATTAGAAACTAACGCGGCTGAATACGGAATTTCTCACTGGGGGTTAGGTCATCAAAAAAATGGAATTGTACACGTAGTAGGTCCTGAAAACGGAATTACTTTACCAGGTGCTACAATCGTATGTGGAGATTCGCATACTTCTACTCATGGTGCTTTTGGTGCTATTGCTTTTGGAATTGGTACTTCTGAGGTAGAGATGGTTCTTTCTACTCAATGTATCATGCAGCCAAAACCTAAAAAAATGCGTATTAATGTAAACGGAAAACTAAGCAAAGGAGTCACTCCTAAAGACGTTGCATTATACATTATTTCAAAATTAACTACTTCCGGAGGCACAGGATATTTTGTAGAATATGCAGGAAATGTATTCGAAGAAATGACTATGGAAGGTCGTATGACTGTATGTAACTTAAGTATCGAAATGGGTGCTCGTGGAGGTATGATTGCTCCTGACCAAACCACATTCGATTTCTTAGAAGGAAGATTATACGCTCCTAAAGGTGAAGCTTGGACTAAAGCAGTTGAATACTGGAAAACTTTAAAAACAGATGCTGACGCTGTATTTGATGCTGAATTAAACATCAACGCAGAAGACATCGAACCAATGATTACTTATGGTACAAATCCTGGAATGGGAATTGGTATCACTAAACATATCCCAAGTGCAAAAGAAGTAGAAGGTGGTGAGGAAACTTACAAAAAATCTTTAGCTTACATGGGCTTCCACGAAGATGATGTAATGATTGGTAAAACAATTGATTATGTATTCTTAGGAAGTTGTACTAATGGTCGTATTGAAGACTTTAGAGCTTTTGCTGAAATTGTAAAAGGTCGTAAAAAAGCAGATAACGTTACTGCTTGGTTAGTACCAGGTTCTCACGTTGTAGAAGCTCAAATTAAAGAAGAAGGAATTTTAGACATTCTTACTGAAGCCGGATTCGTATTGCGTCAACCAGGCTGTTCAGCTTGTTTAGCTATGAATGATGATAAAGTACCAGCTGGAAAATATGCAGTAAGTACTTCTAACAGAAATTTCGAAGGTCGTCAAGGTCCTGGTTCAAGAACTTTGTTAGCTTCTCCAATTATGGCAGCAGCAGCAGCAGTTACCGGAAAATTAACTGACCCAAGAGATTTATTGTAATAGAATTCAATTTCAAAAGCAATAACAATTTCAAAAAAGAATTTATAAAATAAAGAATAAGAATTGGAAATTTAATTTTCTTCGAAAGAAAATCTGAAATCTAAGTTCTTAAATCTGAAATAAAAAATTAAAATGGCATACGATAAATTTAATATACTTACCAGTAGTGCAGTGCCACTACCGATAGAAAACGTAGATACTGATCAAATCATCCCAGCTCGTTTCCTTAAAGCTACAAAACGTGAAGGTTTTGGAGACAACCTTTTTAGAGACTGGAGATACAATGGAGACGGAACTCCTAAAGCTGATTTCGTATTAAACAACCCAACTTACAGCGGAAAAATCCTTGTAGGCGGAAAAAACTTTGGTTCAGGTTCTTCTCGTGAACACGCTGCTTGGGCAGTTTACGATTACGGATTCCGCGCTGTAGTTTCTTCTTTCTTTGCAGATATCTTCAAAGGAAACTGCTTGAACATTGGTGTTTTACCAGTACAGGTTTCTCCTGAATTCTCAGACAAAATTTTTGCCGCTATCGAAGCTGATCCTAATACAGAATTAGAAATCAATTTACCAGAGCAAACCATCACACTGAAAGCTACGGGTGAAAAAGAATCTTTTGACATCAACGGATACAAAAAAAACAACATGTTGAACGGATTTGATGATATTGACTATTTACAAAACATCAAAGAAGAAATTGTAGGTTTTGCTGACAAGCTTCCTTACTAAATAAAATCATCATACAAAAATGCAGCTGCTAAAGCATCCTTTACAAGGATTGTGTCTAGCAGCTGCTTTTACCGTTTTATAAAACACACAACAAAATGATTTCAAAAACTTGGAATCAAAAACCTTTTTTAGCATCAAATTTATAATGGGAAAAAGAAAAATTGAAATAATGGATACGACACTTCGTGATGGCGAACAAACATCAGGAGTATCATTTTCTGCCGCAGAAAAACTAACCATTGCCCAATTATTACTAGAAGAGCTGCAAGTAGATCGCATCGAAATAGCTTCGGCTCGTGTAAGCGAAGGAGAATTTGAAGGTGTAAAAGGAATCATGACTTGGGCAGAAACGAAAGGATACAGTGACAAAATTGAGGTATTAACTTTTGTTGACAAAGGGCTCTCTATCGAATGGATGAAAAAATCAGGCGCAAAGGTTCAAAACCTTTTAACCAAAGGTTCTCTCAACCACCTTACCCATCAATTAAAAAAAACACCCGAACAGCATTTCGCTGAAATTGCCGAAAGCATTGCTTTAGCACATAAAAACGGAATAGCAACCAATGTTTACTTAGAAGACTGGAGTAATGGTATGCGCAATTCTCCGGAATACGTTTACCAATATCTAGATTTCATCAGCACACAACCGGTAAAAAGAATACTCCTTCCAGATACTTTAGGAGTACTTATTCCTTCTGAAACTTTTGAATACATTTCGGAAATCGCACAAAAATACCCAAAAATTCATTTTGACTTCCACGCACACAATGACTACGATTTAAGTGTAGCCAACGTTATGGAAGCGCTAAAAGCGGGTGTTCACGGATTACACGTTACAGTAAACGGAATGGGAGAACGTGCCGGAAACGCACCTTTAGCCAGTACTATTGCTGTAATCAACGATTTTATGCCTGAAATCGAAATCGGGGTTAAAGAAACTTCTTTATATTCAGTCAGTAAACTAGTTGAAACTTTTACTGGTTACCGTATTCCAGCTAACAAACCTATTGTAGGCGACAATGTTTTTACTCAAACAGCTGGTATTCACGCTGATGGAGACAATAAAAATAATTTATATTTTAACGATTTATTGCCGGAGCGTTTTGGAAGAAAAAGAAAATATGCTTTAGGAAAAACTTCTGGAAAAGCTAATATTGAAAAAAATCTTCAGGAATTAGGATTGCAATTAAATCAGGAAGATTTAAAACTGGTTACCCAAAGAATTATCGAATTAGGTGACAAAAAAGAAACAGTTACCAAAGAAGATTTACCATATATCATTTCTGATGTTTTAGATAGCCACACTTATCAAGAAAAAATCACGGTAGAATCCTATTTATTATCTCACGCCAAAGGAATGCGTCCTTCAACAACTATCTGTTTAAAAATTGACGGACAAATCATAGAAGAACACGCTCAAGGTGATGGTCAGTTTGATGCTTTTATGAATGCTTTAGCCAAAGTATATAAAACAAAAAAAATGACTTTACCTAAACTGGTTGATTACGCAGTAAGAATCCCACCCGGAAGTAGTTCGGATGCTTTATGCGAAACCATCATCACCTGGTTAAACGACGGAAAAGAATTCAAAACCAGAGGATTGGATTCAGACCAAACCGTAGCTGCTATCATTGCCACTCAAAAAATGCTTAATGTAGTAGCTGTTTAAAATTAAAAAAAGAAACAATAAAATTAACATAAATACAGAATAATGAAATTAAATATCGCACTTTTAGCAGGGGACGGAATCGGACCAGAAGTAATTGATCAAGCAGTAAAAGTATCTGATGCAATTGCACAAAAATTTGGACATGAAATCACATGGAAACCAGCTTTAACCGGTGCTGCTGCAATTGATGCAGTAGGTGAACCTTACCCAGATGCAACACATGAAGTTTGTAAAAATGCTGATGCTGTTTTGTTTGGAGCTATTGGACACCCTAAATACGATAACGATCCATCTGCACCTGTACGTCCAGAACAAGGATTATTAAAAATGCGTAAAAAATTAGGTCTTTTTGCTAATGTACGTCCTACATTTACTTTCCCTTCTTTATTAGATAAATCTCCATTAAAAAGAGAAAGAATCGAAGGAACTGACTTAGTTTTCTTAAGAGAACTAACTGGAGGTATTTACTTTGGTGAAAAAGGAAGAAGAGACAACGGAGATACTGCTTTTGACAACTGTGTTTACACAAGAGAAGAAGTGCAGCGTTTAGCTAAAAAGGGATTTGAACTAGCAATGACTCGTTCTAAAAAACTATGCTGTGTAGACAAAGCTAACGTATTAGAAACATCTCGTTTGTGGAGAGAAACAGTTCAGGCTATGGAGAAAGATTATCCAGAAGTAACCGTTTCTTATGAGTTTGTTGATGCAGTTGCGATGCGTTTGGTGCAATGGCCAAATTCTTATGACGTATTGATTACTGAAAACTTATTTGGAGATATCTTAACTGATGAAGCTTCTGTAATTTCGGGTTCCATGGGATTAATGCCTTCTGCATCTATGGGAGCTGAAGTATCTTTATTTGAGCCAATTCACGGATCTTACCCACAAGCAACCGGTTTAAATATTGCTAACCCAATGGCGACTGTATTATCTGCAGCTATGATGTTTGAAAACTTCGGATTAATGGAAGAAGGAAAAGCAATGAGAGACGCTGTTAACAAAGCTTTAGAAGCTGGTGTAGTTACTGAAGACTTAGCGAATGGCGGGAAAGCTTACGGTACTAAAGAAGTTGGAGATTGGTTAGCTGCTAATATCTAATTCACTTCGCAATACAATAAAAAAGGGGACAATTTACATTGACCCCTTTTTTTATATAAAGAAAAAAATATTAATATCCTCCTCTGTTTCCTCCGCGAGAATCACCTCCACGGTTGTTTCCGTAACCTCCGCGAGAATCACCTCCACGGTTGTTGTTAAAACTTCTTCTTTCACCTTCTGGTTTTGGCTCAGATTTATTAACAACAATTGCACGTCCTTGAACAGTAGCTCCGTTCAATTCATCAATTGCTTTTTGAGCTTCAGCATCAACTGGCATCTCAACAAAACCAAATCCTTTACTTCTTCCAGTAAATTTATCAGTAATAATTTTAACAGAATCAACTGCTCCATAAGCCTCAAAAGACTCTCTTAAATCTGCTTCCTCAATACTGAATGGAAGGCTTCCAACAAAAATATTCATATATACTTATTTATAATAATCTCACAAATGTAGTCTTATTTTTTTATAACCCACTATAAATAAGCTTATTTATATTTTAATTTAGATTCTAATTCCTAAACTCTTCAAAAAGGATTCGTAAACACTAAAAAATTACTATAAAAATGTATTACTCCTTTATTTTATAGTAACAGGAATGTTATAAAACACACCATATTGAAAGTTCAAAGTAGGTCCTGCCATAGGATTATCAAAGGTATTTTCCAAATTAAATTTAAAAGTTCCCGAAATGGTTTTCCCTACAGGATCATAGTCTGTAATAACAATTTGACCATCTCCAACCCCAAAACCAGAAGAAAAAGTAATACTTTCTTTTGTTGCGGGGTCTGTAACCACATAAGTAGCTATTTTATTTGCACTTGTCCCTATAAAATAAGTACCTGGCGAAGTAGAATTGACTTTTAAAGTTACCACTTCTGTTGCTGAATAGGCTTCAATAACCAAAGCCCCCCCAGAATTAACTGTAGCCACAGTCTGAATAGCTCTCCAAAAAACATTGTCTATTGATGCTTGAAAAGAAGGATTATTAAACCTCACATCTTCTTGACAGGAAAACAACGTAAAGAACACCACTAAAAACAAAAAATGCTTTTTCATAATAAATAAGGAATTTACAAACAAAAATAAACTATTAAAGCTAAAACAACCGATATAAGCCAAAAAAAAGACTCAAAAAAATCGCTAAACAATTACATATCAAAATAATAAATTACTTTTTGGTATATTAAAAAATAATGTATCTTTGCAGCCTTAATTAATCGAGGTCGAGTACCTCAAAATTTAATCATAGAGATTATGTCAGTAAAAATTAGATTACAAAGACACGGTAAAAAACAAAAACCGTTTTACTGGGTTGTAGCAGCAGATGCTCGCTCAAAAAGAGATGGTAAATACTTAGAGAAAATCGGTACTTACAATCCAAACACAAACCCTGCAACTATCGAATTAAACTTAGATAGCGCTGTAAAATGGTTACACAATGGTGCACAACCAACTGATACTGCTAAAGCAATTCTTTCTTACAAAGGAGCTTTATTGAAACACCACCTTGACGGAGGAGTTCGTAAAGGTGCTTTGACTCAAGAGCAAGCTGATGCTAAACTAGCTGCATGGTTAGAAGCTAAAGCTGGAAAAGTTGATGCTAAAAAAGATGGTTTATCTAAAGCACAAGCTGATGCTAGAGCTAAAGCTTTAAAAGCTGAACAAGAAGTAAACGCAAAACGTATCGCTGCAGCTGCTCAAGCAGAAGCTGATGCTATTGCTGCTACACAAGCTGAAGAAGCTACTACTGAAGAAGAAGCTCCTGCTGCAGAAGAAAACAACGAAGAAGCTCAAGCATAATTTAGTAAGCGAAAATGCGTAAAGAAGATTGTTTCTATTTAGGTAAAATCGCTAAAAAATTTAGTTTCAAAGGGGAAGTTCTAGTCTATCTTGACACAGACGAACCTGAGTTATACGAAAACTTGGAATCAGTGTTTGTTCAACAAAACAAACACTTGGTTCCTTTTTTTATTGAAAGTAGTTCCTTGCACAAAAATGACTTCCTGAGAGTTCATTTTGAAGATATTAATACTGAAGCCGACGCAGAAAATCTTCTAGGCAGCGAAATCTACCTTCCTTTAAACATGCTGCCCAAACTTTCTGGCAACAAATTCTATTTCCACGAAGTAATTGGCTTTGAAGTGGAAGACAAACGATTAGGAATTGTTGGAGAAATCCAATCCATTAACGACACTACTGCTCAACCTCTTTTTGAGGTTTTAAAAGACGGAACAGAAATCCTAATTCCGATGATTGATCATTTCTTAATCAAAGTAGATCGAGACAGCAAAAAAATCATTATGGATTTACCTGAGGGATTGATTGAGATGTATCTTTAAATAAAATTCCAAATTTTTAAATTCCAAATTCCAAAAAAATATAGGAAGAATTACAACACTTGACTATATTGTGATTTTTGTTAATATCGCTGATAGAATTTTTCTTAATTCCTCAACTTCAAACAGTAAAGCTTCTGAGTTTTCTTTTAATTCCGGATTTAATTCTTGTAACAGGCGTAGCCAATATTTAGATTCTTTGGCTTCTTTTCGAGCTATTTTTAAACGAAAAGACAAATCTTTTTCTCCTAGTTTTTCATTTGCTTCAATATAATTAGCCCCAACAGAACCAGAAGATCTAACTAACTGCTTACCATCTTCAATATTTGCAATTGTTTTAGGTAACTTCTGAATGTAAATTCTACATTCTTTTGCAAATAAAAATGTTCTTTCTTCTAAATCAAATGGTCTTTCCATAAAATATTAAATTTCAATCTAAAATCAAATATAATCAATTTCGATATTTAGGAATGGGAATTCGAATATTTAATCTAATTTTGGAATTCAAATTAATTAAAAGAAGTATTCCTAATTTTTAAATTAGAATTTGGAATTTTAGTATTGAGATTCCCCTCTTTTGGTTGGAATTTGGAATTTAAAAATTTGGAATTTTACTTTATGTTTTCATTCAAACAATTCTCTATCGAACAAGACCGTACGGCAATGAAAATTGGAACCGATGGAGTTTTACTGGGTGCCTGGACTCCCATAGAAAATTATCCGTTTAATATTTTAGACATTGGAGCCGGAACCGGAATAATTGCTTTAATGTTAGCACAACGCAGTACCGCAGAACAAATTGATGCCTTAGAAATTGATGAAGACGCCTACGAACAAGCCACAGACAATTTTGAAAATTCCCCTTGGAACGACCGACTGTTTTGTTTCCATGCCGGTTTAGACGAATTTGTCGAAGAGCCCGAAGACGAATACGATTTAATCGTTTCCAATCCCCCTTTTTACAGTGAAGATTACAAATCCAGTAATGAACAACGCGATTTAGCCCGCTTTCAGGACGCCATGCCTTTTGAAGATTTGGTAGAAGCCGCCGCATTATTACTTTCTGAAAACGGAATCTTCTCTGTTATTATTCCTTTTAAAGAAGAATCTTCTTTCTTGGCTTTGGCCAATGAATACGAATTGTATCCAATAAAAATTACCCGCGTAAAAGGAACACCAACCTCCGAAATCAAACGTAGCCTTTTGGCTTTTAGCCGAAATGAAGCCCCAAAATTTCCAATTGATGAATTAATCATCGAAACTGCACGTCATCAATACACTCCAGAATATATTGAACTAACAAAGGATTTCTATTTGAAGATGTAAAACTTCTTTTTGCTTTAATCAAAATTTAACTACTTTATTCATGCTTGGTTAAAATCCTTTATGTAAATTTATAACACAGCATTAAATCTAGTTTTCAAATAAACTGAAAAACCTGAGGGTCTGATAAATATAAATTTTACACTAAGCCATCATGAAACCAGACTTATTCCAAGCTCCAGATTATTACAACCTTGACGAATTATTGACGGACGAACATAAATTAGTACGTGATGCTGCGCGTGAATGGGTCAAACGCGAAGTTTCTACCATTATTGAAGACTACGCTCAGAAAGCAGAATTTCCCATGCAAGTCATTAAAGGTTTAGCCGATATTGGTGCATTTGGACCTTACATCCCACAAGAATATGGCGGCGCTGGTTTAGATCAAATTTCATACGGTTTAATCATGCAAGAAATAGAACGTGGTGATTCTGGCATCCGCTCTACTGCATCAGTGCAATCTTCCTTAGTAATGTATCCTATTTGGAAATACGGAAGCGAAGAACAAAAATTAAAATACCTTCCTAAATTAGCTACTGGAGAATTTATGGGTTGTTTTGGTTTAACAGAACCTAATCATGGTTCTGACCCTGGAAGCATGACCACTAACTTTAAAGACAAAGGTGATTATTTTCTACTAAATGGAGCCAAAATGTGGATTTCTAACGCTCCTTTTGCAGATATTGCAATAGTCTGGGCAAAAGATGAATCGGAAAGAATTCACGGTCTAATTGTAGAACGCGGCATGGAAGGCTTTTCTACTCCCGAAACACACAACAAATGGTCTCTTCGCGCATCGGCAACAGGTGAATTAATTTTTGATAATGTAAAAATACCGAAAGAAAATATTTTGCCTAATAAATCAGGATTGAGTGCACCACTAGGTTGCTTAGATTCTGCCCGATACGGCATTGCTTGGGGAGCCATTGGTGCCGCTATGGATTGTTATGACACTGCTTTGCGCTATGCAAAAGAAAGAATCCAATTTGACAAACCCATTGCAGGAATGCAATTACAACAAAAAAAATTGGCCGAAATGATTACTGAAATCACCAAAGCACAATTATTAACCTGGCGTTTGGGCGTTTTACGAAATGAAGGCAAAGCCACATCTGCACAAATTTCAATGGCTAAAAGAAATAATGTAAACATGGCTGTCACTATTGCTAGAGAATCCAGACAAATTCTAGGCGCCATGGGAATTACAGGAGATTACTCTATTATGCGTCACATGATGAATTTAGAATCGGTAATAACGTATGAAGGAACCCACGACATACATTTATTAATTACCGGAATGGACATCACGGGTATAGCCGCTTTTAAATAATCTTTTATAAAAAGGCACACTTTTTGGAACACCTCTTAAAAATCAAAATCAGTAAAACCAACAAACATCTAAAATCGTATATAAAAGAGAACAAATTTATTAAAGTATTGATAAAATCGATACAGGATAGCCTCCCTGAATTATAGCTTTTTTATCTTTACACAAAATTAAAAGCAATGAACATTCAGCACATAAATAAAAGCATTGAAACCCAAAAAAGCGCATTATTACAACATTCGCTTTACAACAAGGTAAAAACAATCGAAGACTTACATACATTCTTAGAAAGCCATGTTTATGCTGTGTGGGATTTCATGTCTTTATTAAAAGCATTACAATCTAGATTAACCTGTACCACTACACCTTGGTTTGCTACTAAAAACCCTGAAACAAGATATTTAATAAACGAAATTGTTTTAGCCGAAGAAACCGATTTAACCCTTGACGGAAGACGTCAAAGTCACTACGAAATGTACATCGAAGCTATGGAAGCTTGCGGTGCCGATACAAGTAAAATTGAATCATTCTTATCTGAAATCCAATCTTTACAAAACATATTTGTTGCTATTAAAAAAAGCGACTTACACCCTCATATTAAAGCTTTCCTAGACTTTACTTTCCGAGTAATTGAAGAAGGAAAGCCACATGAAATTGCAGCCGCATTTACTTTTGGTAGAGAAGATTTAATACCGAGTATGTTTCACGCTATTTTGAAAAATTTCCAAGAGCAATTTCCTGAAACCGACCTAAGCAAATTGATTTATTATTTTGAAAGACATATTGAATTAGATGCCGACGAACACGGACCAATGGCGATGCAAATGATTACAGAACTTTGCGAAGAAGACGAACAAAAATGGAAAGAGGTAAAAGAAGTTTCTATTCTAGCACTTGAAAAAAGAATAGATCTTTGGAATGCTATCGAAGAAATCATCACAATGAAGGTTGAAATGGCTTAGATTTCAATCCGAAATTAGAAAAAAAACGTAACTATTATTAAATTCAATTTCATACTTATGAGAACGACATTAAAAATAATAGTTACGTTTTTTGTTTTTACTATAACTACAAGCTGCAGCAGCGAAAACCCAATTATGGAATCTGAAATAAAACCACCGTTACCAGATTCATCTCTACAACTTCAAACACGTGCAGAAACGATAAACTACTTAGCACTTGGAGACAGCTATACTATTGGCGAAAGCGTATGTGAAACTTGCCGATTTCCTGAACAACTCAAAAGTGCTTTAAAAAATATAAATCTGCAAAATAATTTCTCCTTAGAAATAATTGCTAGAACGGGTTGGACAACAACTGATTTGATTTCGGCAATAGAATTTAATAATCTAAAAAACAATTACGACTTAGTTACACTATTAATAGGTGTTAACAACCAATACCAAGGCTTTAACTTTAGTATTTATGAAAGAGAATTTCCTCAATTAGTAGCTACTGCTATCAAGCTAGCTAAAGGAGATAAAAGCAAATTAATTGTTATTTCGATTCCGGATTATGCCTATACCCCTTTTGGACAAAACTACGGCAATCCTAGTTCTATTTCGAGCGAAATTGACCACTACAACTCTTTTGCAAAATCCTATTGCGAAAGCAACGAAATAACATTCCTTACTATTACCGATATTACGCGTCAAGGATTAGACAATACCAGTTTAGTAGCCAATGATGGCTTACATCCTTCAAAAGAAGCGTATACATTATTTGTAAAACGATTACTTCCAAAAGCAGTTACAGCACTACAAAACTAAAAAAGGCTTGTTTTTCTAATTGAAAAACAAGCCTTAACTATTTCTTTAAAATAAACCATTAACTCTCAGGAGCCAATTCTAATTCTAAACCATCTAAATCAACCGTAATAGGAATTTGACACCCCAAACGACTATTCGATTTTACGTAGAAAGCCTCAGAAAGCATTGCTTCCTCATCTTCCCCCATTTCTGGCAAACCTACTTCATTTAAAACATAGCATTGACAAGATGCACACATGGCCATTCCGCCGCAGGTTCCTTCTACAGGCAACTCATAAGCTTTACAAAGTTCCATGATGTTCATGGCCATATCTGTAGGAGCTTGTAACTCATGCACTACTCCTTCTCTATCTTTAATTTTTATTAATACATCCATTTTTTACTATTCGGAATTGATTGATTTAACAATATTACAGTTTTAGCAAATTATCTTTTAGACAAACCCAAGGTTCTGTTACAAGATATTTACAACAGTTTCTATTTGTGGAGCAAACTTTTTAATTGTAGTTTCCACACCCGCTTTAAGCGTCATTTGATTCACACTACAATTTGTACAAGCTCCTTCAAGACGCACTTTTACATGCTTATCTTCTTCAATGGAAACAAGAGTAATATTTCCGCCATCTGACTCTAAAAAAGGTCTGATTTCAGCAAGTGCTTTTTGAACTTCAATTGTTAATTCTTCTGTTGTCATTTCTTTTATTATTTTTTTACTGCTGAACAACCAGCCATAGTAGTAATTTTTATCGCTTCAGTCGCAGGTAAATTCTCGTTTCTGCTCACTGTTTCTTCCACCACTTTGCGTGTAATATTTTCAAATACTGTTTCAATTACAGAACCAGTTTGCAAAGCTGCAGGACGTCCGTAATCACCAGCTTCGCGAATAGACTGAACAATTGGAACTTCTCCTAAAAATGGCACATTTAAATCTGCTGCCAAATTTTTAGCTCCTTCTTGTCCAAAAATATAGTATTTATTATTTGGTAATTCTTCTGGTGTAAAATAAGCCATGTTTTCAATAATTCCTAATACTGGAACATTGATTGCCTCAGACATGAACATAGACACTCCTTTTTTAGCATCAGCCAAAGCTACTGCCTGAGGAGTACTTACTACCACTGCACCTGTAACAGGCAATGATTGCATAATAGACAGATGAATATCTCCTGTTCCTGGAGGCAAATCGATTAGCATAAAGTCTAATTCTCCCCAATCGGCATCAAAAATCATTTGATTTAATGCTTTTGAAGCCATTGGACCTCTCCAGATAACTGCTTGGCTTGGTGAAGTAAAAAATCCTATAGAAAGCATTTTTACTTCGTAACTTTCAATAGGCTTCATTTTTGATTTTCCATCAACAAGAACCGAAACAGGTTTCTCATTTTCAACATCAAACATGATGGGCATAGATGGACCGTAAATATCAGCATCTAAAACACCAACACTGAATCCCATTTTTGCCAAACTTACTGCTAAATTAGCTGTAACTGTAGATTTCCCTACTCCTCCTTTTCCAGAAGCTACAGCTATAATATTTTTGATTCCTGGAATTGCTTTTCCTTTAATTTCAGGTTTCTCTGGAGCTTCCACTTTAATATTTACTTTAATCTTAGCTTCAGCAGAAACTTTTTCTAGAATTGTTTTTCTAATATCGTCTTCTGCACGTTTTTTAATGTGCATAGCTGGCGTATGTAAAACCAAATCAACAACTACCTCATCTCCAAAAGTGATTACGTTACTTACAGCACCACTTTCAACCATGTTTTTTCCTTCTCCCGCAATAGTAATTGTTTCTAAAGCTTTAAGAATTTCTTTTCTATCTAATTTCATTACTAAGTTTACTATTTTTCAATTGCTATTTTCAGTCCAAAAAACTAATTTTATTTAAACTGATTTCAGATTGCAAAGATAATAGATTAAGTTCTTAATTTAAAGGATTTAAATTGTATTTATTAATGCTTGAATTAGTTCTAACTATTAAGTTGTTTACTGTGACATTAACAGTCAATTATCCCAACTCATTTGGATCCCAAAAATGCTTTTCGAAATCAACCAGCTGATTATCGATAACTTCTAAACCTTCACTTTCTAATAATTGCTGCATTACATTAGTTCCATCAAAATGAAATTTCCCAGTAAGCAATCCTTTTCTATTAAGCACTCTATGCGCCGGAACATCTTCCATAGCATGCGATGCATTCATAGCCCAACCTACCATTCTGGCAGAACGAGCTGCACCAAGATATTTTGCAATTGCTCCATAAGAAGTCACTTTCCCGTAAGGAATTTGCCGAACAACTTCGTAAACACGCTCAAAAAAATTAATTTTATCAGGAGACATCATACATTAACCATTTTATTATACTCTTGAGGCGTAACACCTGTTATTTCTTCAAAACCAGCTAAAAATAAATCATAAGATGCAAAACCTGATTTCTTAGACAACGAAACTACTGTTTTCTTATTTAAATAACCTTCTTCTATTAGATTAATAGCGTCATAAATTCGAACGGCTCTTTTAAATTCCAGAAAACTTGCATGAGAATGGTATTTAAAAAGATAGAGTAAATGACTCTTTGGAATTCCTAATGTAATAGCAAAATCCTGCATAGAAACTGAATGGTTTCTAAAACAAAAATGCTCCAAAGCCTTTCTTTCTATCTCATGTATGTAGGTTTCTAAATTATTTTCTATTCGCTCTTTTAATTTTAAATCCAGATTATTCTTAATCAGAACAGTATTTGACCAAATCCAAAAATCATCAAAAACCAATTCAAAATTTTCTTTTCGTTCAATCTTGCCTAAATGAGCGTAGCTTACAATCAAAATTTCGGAAGTAAATAAAAACTTAAAAAACAAAACACAAAATACAATTGCTCCTATCCACAAATAACTGGATCCATCTGAATAACCAGCTATATAAACATCTAAAACAAGAGTAACCAATAAGCGTAAATTCACCAAAACACAAACTGAAAAGAAAAAAATAGTCCAATTACGCAGCAACTTTTTCTCTTTTTCAACAACCAAAACTTTGGAACTCCTGAACCAAACTTTTCGTTTTAACAATGCATAACTAATATACAAATAGTACAAAACCATTGCTAAGAATAAAAAATATACCCAAATATGCAAAAAAGGGAAATACTCCCGAAGAAAAAGATTAGTACAACCAAATAAAACAGGAATAATAAAATGTTTCAAATCTGATATCAAAAACCCTTTTCTATCCTCAACCAAACATTTGAAATACAAATAAATACAAGAAAAAGCAACACATCCAAACGAACAAAATAGAATTAAAATCTTCTCATCGACCGAAAACGAAATAAGAGTTTGAATCGCAAAAAACAAAAACCGAAAAGAAGCTAAAAAAAACATTACCAACAGGTATAAATTTACCTTTTTATTGCATTTGTATTGACTAATCATAACGGTCAGGGTGATAATTCCCAACAAGGCAGTTATAAAAAATACAATACTCTCAAGCATAAATAATTCGGTTTTTTTTGGATAAAAAAAATAAAGTTATACAATTATCCAACTTTCCAAACTGCCCTGAAAAAATATCCGACATACACTATCAAAAAAACGATATTTGGAGAATATTTACAATATTTTGAACAGGTAAATTCCTGCTTTAGAACCTATAAGCTCAAATAGTACTCTAATATATTAACTAAAGTAATAACAGAAATAATACCTGTTATACAGCCAATAATAATATTCATATTCTTCAGTAGATAATCAGCTTTCTTTTCTATTTTTTGAAAAAAAGCAATATAGAAGTAAAAAACAAGTACAGAACCCAAAACGGCTCCGCTAACAAAAATAAAAATAGACGCCATATCAAAAGAGAAAATAGCATACGAAGACAAAGAAATACTCACAAAAACGTAATAAGGAATTGGGAAAAAATTCAATGCCGACAAGAGCATTCCTAAAAAAAAACGTTTCTTTTTGCTGTGTTTTTTTATTTTAGGCTGTTTGAGTTTAGGTTGTTTAGCAATCCACAAAAAATAAACGGTTAAGGTTCCAAAAATTCCAAAACCTACTTCGCGCAACAATAAAATGATATCTGGTCGCACATTAATAATCCGGGCAAATAATACCGCCAAATATACCTGAAAAAAAATCACTACAACTGCCCCTGACACAAACCAAAAAGCATTGCGCTTTCCTTCTTTCAAACTCACCTTTGCGGCTGTCATATTCAGTAAACCAGGAGGAGTAATCCCTATAAAAGCAGAAATAAAACCAGAAAATAAGGATAAAATTAAATTCATAAGCTTTTATAGAAATAGCTTTAAAAACGTTTTAAAACCAAAATTAATCTTTGATTTTAAAACGAATATAAGTGATTGCTTTATTAATTTCTAAATATTGTTTTTCGTAAAATGTCTGAAAAGCAGTCACTTCTTCTGGGCTTCCTGAATTCACATACACATTATGATTAGCATACAAAACCTCATGTCCTTCACCATGAAGCAATCCTAAAGTATAACCGTGCATGAATTCGCTATCGGTCTTAAGATTAACAACACCATCTTTTTTTAGAATTTTCTTGTACAATTGTAAAAATTGCGAATTGGTCATTCTATGCTTCGTACGCTTGTATTTGATTTGAGGATCTGGAAAAGTAATCCAAATTTCATCGACTTCGTTTTCAGCAAAAATGTGATTGATTAATTCTATTTGAGTACGAACAAAAGCTACATTATGCAAACCAGTTTCAACTGCTGTTTTAGCTCCTCGCCAAAAACGTGCTCCTTTAATATCAATTCCGATAAAGTTTTTATCTGGATATCTTTCGGCCAATCCTACTGAATATTCTCCCTTACCACAACCTAATTCCAACACTAAAGGATTGTCATTTTTAAAGAAATCGGCATTCCATTTTCCTCTTAAAGGAAACAAATCACCTACTACTTCTTCTCTAGTTGGTTGAAAAACATTATTGAATGTTTCGTTCTCCTTGAATCGTTTTAATTTATTTTTACTTCCCACTGTTTTTTAAATATTTGAGCAAAATTAAACAAATAAATAAGACCTAGGGCAAGCTTTTACAAAATAAAAACTTGCCCTAGCATCAAAACTTAGTATCAAAAGAACTTATTCTGCACATTCAATAGGGAACAGCGTTTCATCATGTTGAGACAAATCCAATCCCATAATTTCTGATTCTTCCGAAACACGCATCGGAATAATTTTGTTTGTAATTTTAAAAAGAATATAAGCTCCAAAGAAGGTATAAATAGAAACTAATAACAAAGCGGTCATATGATGTCCAAAAACACTCCAACCACCATGCAACAAACTAGCCTCTTCACCATGAGCAAAAATAGCTGTTAAAATCATTCCCATAATTCCACCTACTCCATGGCAAGCAAAAACATCTAAGGTATCATCTATTCCTTTTAAATATTTAGAATACACCACATTATTAGATACTAAAGCTGCAACAAATCCAAAAAACATACTTTCAGGAACCGTAACATAACCCGCTGCTGGCGTAATAGAAACCAATCCTACTACTGCACCAATACAAGCGCCAAGAGCCGATACTTTTCTACCATTAATCCTGTCAAAAAATATCCAAGTTAACATAGCCGCTGCCGAAGCTGTAGTGGTTGTTCCAAATGCCATTGCTGCAACACCATTAGCTTCCATTGACGAACCAGCATTAAATCCAATCCAACCAAACCAAAGCATTCCCGTTCCTAACAAAACAAATGGAATATTAGTTGGTACATGGCTGCTATTTTTTCTTTTCCCTAAGACTAAAACACCTGCTAATGCGGCAAATCCAGCACTCATGTGCACTACTGTTCCACCAGCAAAATCCTTAACACCAAAGAAAGAACCTAAAATCCCTGTTGGATACCAAACTGCATGACACAAAGGAGAATAGATAAAAATACTAAACAAGCATATAAAAAGTAAATAGGAAATAAAACGCACACGCTCAGCAAAAGAACCCGTAATAATGGCTGGAGCAATAACCGCAAATTTCATTTGAAACAAAGCAAAAAGCATAAACGGAACTGTTTTAGCAATTTGTTTATGAGGTAAAACCCCAACAAAATCCATAAAAGTAAAAGTAGTTGGATCTCCTACAAAGCTGTAAAATCCTTTTCCGATATGAATACCAAGTGGTTCACCAAAAGCCAAACTAAATCCAACGACAACCCATATTAAAGTGACTACTCCCATACAAATAAAGCTTTGCAACATAGTCGAAATTACATTTTTCTTGCCTACCATTCCTCCATAAAAAAAGGCCAAACCTGGTGTCATAATCAATACCAAGCAACAAGAAGTAAGCATCCAAGCCACATCGGCAGGAACAATTTGATCTACAGTTCCAAATTGAGAATGAACAGTTTTAGGTTCTAAAGGTACTTCCCAAAAAAGTCCTGAAATACAAACAATACTAATAACAACAAAAGAGATGATCCAGCGTTTCTCTATTTTCATATTTTCCTATTTAACCCATTAAAATTTGGGGGCAAATTTAAAAATAATTTATATTTCAACCTCTTAAGTCCATAAAATAAGGAAGTCTACAAGAAATAACCCTAATTTAACACTAGTACAAGAATTTTATTCGAAAAAATTATCGATTTTAAAGGATTTTTCTCTTTTCAATGAGAAAAATATTTTTTCCTTTCTTTAAAAAATCAAACAAAACAGCTTTGAAATTCAAAATTTTGAAAAAAAAGTTGTAAATTTTCAAATAGCAAAATCTATTTCTGCTATATGCCATTAATTAAATGCAAAAGCAAAAATATTTTCCTTAAAACTTAATTGAATTACTGTATGAAAAAAAAAGTTTTAGTTTTTTACTTCCTAAACCTACTTATCTTAAGCTCCTTTTTTTCATGTCAAAAAAAGGAAACCAAAATACAATCGTCTGCTCCTTTGGACACCATAGCTTCGTATCAAACTACTTTTGACAGCACTGCCGTTAAAACTTTTTTTAACACACATCCATTGCTAAAAAAATACCAGACTGAGGTGATAAAATTATACCAAAAACATCAGTATCACTATGTTTGGTATGACAAAAATGGTATCAATGAATTTGCAAATCTTCTATATGATAAAATCAATAATTTAGATAAAGAAGGCATTCAAACGGAGGTTCCTTATAAAGACAAATTAGATTCCATTCATAACAACACCAAACAAAAACCCAATATTGAGGCCGAGCTTTTAAATTCAGCCTTATATTTATTTTATACCAATACCGTTTATCATGGTTTAGACAGCGATAAATCAGCAGACATAGAATGGTATATTCCTCGAAAAAAACAATCTTATATCAATTATTTGGATTCCCTTTTAACCAATCCTACATTAATAAACAAAGACGAAAAAAACCTTATTAGTCAATATTTTTTGCTTAAAAAAGCACTTCAACAATACCGTGAAATTGAAAAAAAAGGAGGTTGGAATACAATTGCTATTGATAGCTCTGTAAACTCTTATAAAATTGGCGATAGTGCAACTACTATTGCACAAATAAGAGAACGATTGTATTTGAGTAATGATTTAAAATCTAATTCGAAAAGTGCTATTTATGACAAAGAATTATTAAAAGGAGTTTTAAATTATAAACTCAGACGCGGAATGCTGTCTAGTAGCATTATCACTAAATCATTAATTCAGGATTTAAACATTCCCATTAGTGAACGCATTAAAACAATCATTGTAAATATGGAACGATGCAGATGGGTTTCTAGTGATATTCCAAAATCAAAAGAATTGATTGCAATTAACATTCCTTCGTTTCAATTATCGTATTTTAAAAACCAGGAAGTAGTATTGCGTGCCAAAGTTGTGGTAGGTAAAACCATGAACAAAACCGTTATTTTTACAGCTCCCATGAAATACATTGTTTTTAGCCCCTATTGGAATGTACCTTCTAGTATTCTAAAAAATGAAATTCTTCCTGGCATTGCTAAAAACGAAAACTATCTAGCCGAACATGATATGGAATGGAACGAAAACAAAGTAAGACAAAGACCAGGTCCAAAAAACTCATTAGGATTAATCAAATTTTTATTTCCCAATTCAAATGATATTTATTTGCACGACACCCCTTCAAAAAACCTTTTTGAAAGAGAAACCAGAGCTTTTAGTCATGGCTGTATTCGGGTGGCCAACCCTAAAGATTTGGCTATCGAAATTCTAAAAGACGATCCTAACTGGACTCCCGAAAAAATTGATGAAGCCATGAATAGCGGCAAGGAAACTTGGTACACATTAAAAAACAAAATACCCGTTTACATCGGTTATTTTACCGCTTGGGTAGATAACGATGGAATCATTCATTTCTATAATGACATTTACAAAAGAGATGAATTATTAGCTAATTTATTATTCAAGCAATAATTTAAAAGCTCAATATTTAGGTACAAAAAAGACAGCTACACAATGTAACTGTCTTTTTTTTTAAGCTAAATTAGGATTCTATTTTAATGCACTTTTTGTTTTTCAAAAGTGGTAGTTAAAGCTTTCTTGATTTTATCCAATGCACCTCTAAATGCTTTTTCAACCGTATCAGCATGCTCCGTAACTACAATAGGTTGCAGTTTTGCAGGACGCACTTCAATTAAACAACGTTTATCATTTACTCCAAATTTAGCGCTATTTTCATCTCCGACATGCACTTCAATGCGAGTGATTTTCTCTTCAAAACGCGCTAAAGCTGTTTCTAATTCAGATGAAAAGTAAGCTTCTGCTCTTTGGTGACCTTCTATATTTTTGTCGGTATTAAATTGGATTTTCATAGTATGCTCTGTTTAATATTATTTATCTAAGATAGCCAACTGCAATTCAAAAACCGAATGTATTAATAAAAAATTGTGATTCTTTTTTATGTAAAAAAAACATTCGTCCTACTACTAATTATTGTTTCGGCAATTGCGTAATTCCCATATTAAACAAAGTAAAAGCCTGAATATCGACATTTTCCTGTATCGTTGCCGCTACTGATTTTCCTGCGCCATGACCCACTTTAACATCGATACGAATTAGAACAGGATTATTCCCTGATTGCTTCGCTTGCAATTCGGCAGCAAACTTAAAACTATGCGCTGGAACCACTCTATCATCATGATCGCCAGTAGTCACCATCGTGGCAGGATACTGTACTCCTTTTTTAATATTATGCAAAGGCGAATAGCCTTTTAGATATTCGAACATTTCTTTGCTGTCTTGCGCCGTTCCATAATCATAAGCCCAACCTGCTCCGGCGGTAAAAGTATGATAACGCAACATATCCAAAACACCAACAGCTGGCAAAGCCACCTTAGCCAATTCAGGTCGTTGCGTCATTACCGCACCTACTAACAAACCGCCATTAGAACCTCCGCGAAGAGCCAGAAAATCGGAAGACGTATATTTTTCAGTAATCAGGTATTCGGCAGCAGCGATAAAATCGTCAAAGACATTTTGTTTTTGCATCTTGGTTCCTGCATCGTGCCATTCTTTACCGTATTCTCCTCCTCCACGTAAATTTGGAATGGCTAAGATCCCTCCGTTTTCCATCCATACTGCATTTGCTATGCTAAAACTTGGCGTCAGACTAATATTAAATCCACCGTAGCCGTATAAGATAGTTGGATTTTTTCCATCTAATTTCAATCCTTTTTTATGGGTTATTAACATTGGAATTCGGGTTCCATCTTTTGAAGTATAAAAAACCTGATTGGATTCGAACTCTTCTGATTTAAATTCAGCTTTCGATTTTTGATACACCTCAGACTCTCCAGAATTTGGCTCTAAAGCAATAATAGTTCCTGGCGTAATATAATTGGTAAAAGTATAGTACACCTTTTTATCCTTTTTCTTCCCACTAAAACCAACAGCCGTTCCCAAGCCAGGAAGCTTAATTTCGCGCACTAATTCCCCTGAATAATCATATTGTTTCACTACCGAAACCGCATCTTTCATATAATGTGCAAAAATATATCCACTGCAAGCAGCAGGTTCTAAAACCTGAGTCGTTTCTGGAATTAAATCTTTCCAGTTTTCTGGATTCGGTTGACTTACATCTACGGTCACAATGCGTTTGTTAGGTGCATTTCTGTCGGTTACAATAAACAACTTCGTTCCCTCATTGTCCAAAATGGTATTGTCACTATTAAAATCAGCAACAACGGTAACAATTGGGCTATCAGCTTTAGACAAATCCTGAATATACAACTCATTCCCATAAGTAGAAGTGGCGGCTGTAATAATCAAATAGCGGTCGTCTTCAGTAACAGCTCCACCTACATAGCGGCGTTTTTGGCTTTCGCCAAAGATAACTGGGTCTTCTTTTTGAGCAGTTCCTAGTTTATGGAAATACAATTTATGTTGATCGGTTTTAGCCGATAATTCGCTGCCTTTGGGCTTTTCGTAACTCGAATAATAAAAACCTTCATTTCCTTTCCAAGACAATCCACTGAATTTTACATCCACCAAAGTATCTTCTAAAACCTTCCCATTTAAAGCATCCATAATGATTACTTTTCGCCAATCGCTGCCGCCTTCTGAAATGGAATAAGCTAGTTTAGAACCATCTTTTGAGAAAGCGAACTCTCCTAAAGAAGTCGTTCCATCCTTAGAAAAAGTATTCGGATCCAGAAAAACTGTTTCTTTTCCAGCAGTATCTTTTCGATACAAAACCGACTGATTTTGCAAACCGTTATTTTTAAAATAATAGCTAAAATCGCCTTCTATAAATGGAGCCCCTATTTTTTCGTAATTCCATAATTTCTCTAATCTTTCTTTGAGTTGCTTTCGAAAAGGAATTTGTTCCAAATAAGCATTGGTCACTTTATTTTCAGCAACTACCCAAGCAGCCGTTTCCGCTGAACGATCGTCTTCCAGCCATCGATACGGATCTACTACTTTGATCCCAAAATAATCATCAACAATTCTTCCCTTTATGGTAGCAGGATAAATGATATTTTTTGAAGTTTGGGCAAATGAAGTCATTGCAGCAGTAATAATTGTTGTTATAATAATTGTTGTTATAATAATTGTTTTTCGCATAGTATTCTCACTATTAATTCACACAAAAATAGGGATTCAAAATTTCAAAACTTTGACTAATTCTTAAAAATTAGAAAACCATTAAGAAATTAAGAAAATCAAGTACTACACTTAATAACTCTTAACACCTTAATGGTTTAAACTAACTTATTTTAAACCACAAAGGAAGCACGAAGCAAACAAAGCTTTGTGTTCTTTGCGGTTGAAGACGTGTTATAAATTAAAATTCACGCCCAGAACGATGTTTCTTCCAATATTTGGGATTCCATCTGTTTTTAATCTTGACAAGTGAGCGATATATTTTTTATCAAAAAGGTTATTGGCATTCAAATTGACATTAAACGCTGTTTTACCCCATTTTACATTGCCTCCCAAACCTAGATTCACTAAAGTATAGCCGTTAGAACTAGTTTCAAAATCACTTACATTGTTTTGATTAAAAGTTGTATTCACATTAAAAGAAGCAAAACCATCTTCGAGCCAATTTTTAATTTTAAACTCGGTTCTCAATGTATTATTCCAATTATTAGCTGGAATTAACGGCAGGTAATCGCCATTTTGTTTCTTCCCTGTAACGGTTTCAAAACTCGTTTCATAATGCAACCAATCCAATGGATGTGGGTGAAAATGCAAGCCTATTTCTCCTCCGTACAATTTGGCATCATTCTGAATGTATGCAAAAACATCATTGTCTTCCAACTGCTCTCCCGTAGGAGAAACATAAATATAATTGTTGATGTGATTGTAAAATCCATTAACAAAAAACTCAAAATGACTGTTTCCGTATTCAAAATTCACATCGGTTTGCAGGTTTTGTTCGGTTTTTAAATCGCTATTCCCTATTTCGTATCGATAGGTTCCTTCATGAACACCATTCGAACTTAATTCAGCCAAATTAGGCGCTCTAAATCCTGAAGCTACATTAAAACGCATGGTTAAATTATCAGCCAAATTGGTTTTATAACCCAAAGAAGCATTAAAACTATCAAACGATTTATCAATCGCTTCAAAAGAACCTTCTTCTCCAGAAATCCCATGAGCTTCTGTCGAAACTTGGCGATTATCAAAACGCAATCCTCCCTGAATCACATTGCTTTTCCACTCGTAATTCACCGTTCCAAAAACACCAAAATCATTCGTAGTTGCATCTGGAATTAAAAATTCTTCAGCAAAATTAGTATTGGTTTGGTGCATGCCTTGAATTCCAAAAATGGATTCTAAGTTTCCTATTTTTGGCAAATAGTATTTGGCATCATAATTAAAAGTATTCAACTTCATTCGTAAACTAGGATCGCTACTATCTTCAAATTCGCTTCTGTCATTAGCAATATACCCTAAATCGACATCCAGTTTTGAATTTTTCAAATAGATAACCGAATTCAAACTCAACAAATGATTGTCCACTCCTTGACGCGGAAAAATAGTATTCTTGCTTTTGGATTGTTCCGCAATGCCTTCTTCAGGAATTCCCAAATCCAACTTATTGAAATTATAACGCAATACCGTAGAAAATGCCGAATTACTATATCCAATTCCTGTTTTGAAATCGGTTTCATTGTAGCGGGTATTGGTTACTCTATCACCCCCTGAAATTTGATAATCCGAATGCGTATTATAACTTCCGCGAGCTAAGAATTTCCAATTTTCTGTAGATGTTTTTATTCCAAGGCTAGAATTACTTCCCAGTGTATTGGAGAATAATTTTTGACTAAAATCGGCTTTCAAAGTATGTGCTGCTGCAAATTTTTCCGGATTAAAATACAACACACCACCAATGGCATCCGAACCGTATAATAAAGAAGCAGGCCCTTTAATCACCTCGACACTTTCTACTCCGGCACCGTTTAACCCTAAACCATGCTCGTCGCCAAACTGCTGATTTTCGACTCTAACCCCTTGCGAATACACTAAAACACGATTACCGCTTAAGCCTCGAATCACAGGCTTTCCAATTGATGTCCCCGTAGAAACCTGAGAAACTCCCGGAATAGTCGCTAAACCTTCAATAAGTGTTGCAGTTCCTTTTTTCTCCAAATCTCGCATCGTTGCGTGTTCTACTTTCATCACATTTTGCGATTGTATTTTGTTAAAAGCAGTAGAAACAATTACCTCATCCATTTGAAAAGTCGAGGTTTCTAATTGTACATCTAAGGTGTTTTCTTTTTGCAATTTAGCGATCTCTTGGTTCTGAGTGGTATAACCTACGTACTCAAAACTAAGTTTTAAAGTTCCATTAGGCAAGTTCTTAAAACTGTATTTTCCATTAGCATCAGTCGTGGTTCCTTTGTGCAATTCTGGAATATAAACTGAAGCGCCAATTATAGCTTGCTTAGAAGCATCAGTTACTGTTCCTGAAACGGAATTTTGGGCTTGTAATACAGCCGGCAAGCCCATGAATAGGGCAATTATATATTTTTTCATTGAAAATGATTGTATTGTTTATTTTCTAAAATTTAATTGAAAACAGAAGAAAGTGAAATTAAAATGGAGTCACTTAACACAATTTGTTAGTGAGCTAAAAAATTGAAGCGTACCATTTAAACTTAGAAACTATAGTAAGAACTTCCAAAACCAAACTTCAACAGTTAGTTTGTAATTCCGACGAAGGAGGAATCTCACCAAATGCAATAGCTCACTGTGATTCCTCCTTCGTCGAAATGACAAGTTTGCGATTTTATTTGATAGCTTAAACGGTATTAAACAATACTTACAGGAGGTCCACGATGGGCAAATAAACTGCCCGGGAAAGAAATGATATTTTGTTGTTCCTTATCAAAAAAAGGAATTAACTTAAAATCAGCGTAGAAATGATAGCTGCTTATTTTAGTTTGCAAAAAACTGCTAAACGCAAAATGACAAACCGAACATTGTTCGAAAACCTTGTGCTGGTGCGTTAGTTCGTGCTTATTGTGCGAATGATCATGCTGACAAAACTTATGCGAAAGCTGTTTCTCCAGATGCTCATAACTATGAAAAGACTGGAACAGTATCGAGAACAATACCGCTACCGCAAGCGTGACACTATATTGAATCTGATTTCTTTTCATTGTCACAAAGGTAAGCGGTGAAATTAAAAATTCCTAATTAGTTAGATTCCCTTAACAATTCTGTAACTCCTAGCATAATTTTGTAAGAATATTTTATATATTTGGTTTAAATAAAAAAAGACGGTTATCTGATCTATATATTAGTTAACAGCAATAAAACTTAACCATATGCCAAAAATTGGAAACAAAGAAATAATATCTCTTTTCGAAATTGGAAAAAAATTCCATGAAAAAAAACTCTCTTTGAAAAATGCTACCGAGACTTTAGAGAAACAGGGCATTAAAAAAAGTTCAGCAATAGATTATATATATAATTACTCCAACCTTATTGAAGGGAAAGTTTTTACTAGAAGAATTAATGTTCCATATACGGAATACTTCTTAAAAGAAATATTTAATACGAAAGGTGAACAATCTTTACATAAGGCTTTACAATCTTTATCCCTACATATTGACTATTATGAGAGTATTACTAATACTAAAGTAAAAAAGCAAAAAGAAATTCTTGAAAAATATTTAAACGAATTCAAACTAAATATTGACAACTATTTTGAAGAAAACACTGAAAATGAAAAGCTCTTTGAAGGAGCCGTCAAAACTGTAAAATTAAATATTTATGAAAGAAATGGCTATGCAAGAAAAAAATGCATTGAGTATCATGGCTGTAAGTGTTCAGTATGTAGTTTTGACTTTGAAGAAAATTATACAGAAATTGGTAAAAATTTTATTCATGTTCATCATTTGTTGGAAATTTCACAAATAAAAAAGGAATATGAAATTGACTATAAAAAAGATTTGATTCCAGTATGCCCAAACTGCCACGCAATGTTGCATAAAAAGAAACCTGCATTTACTATAAATGAATTGAAATCAATTATAAAAAAGTAATATTTACTACTGCTAACAGCTAGAACGGATTTGGGCAATCGGTTTAATGGGTCGTTGATTTTGTTTTGGGATGATTTGGCAAATCCCCGACTGCTCGAATATACACAAACGTAAGCGCAGCATTGTATTCTGTGCCCGCAACAGTGAATAAAAGTTAAACACATTACTTGTATAATCACTTTTGTGCTCAAAAAAAGAAGAAAAACCAAATGAACGAAGATAATAAAGAAAAATATTTTAAAATGGTTTATGAGAACATAGATAGATATGGTTTTCATACAACTTATGTAATGGAAAGTGTAGACTTTACTCCTTTTGGTTATTCAACTGGAATTTATGACAATTTTAAAATTCCTGAATTATTTATATCCGGATTACCTAACGGTTTAACTTCGGAATTAATTAATAATTACATTGAAAAATATAAATTTAAAACAATACCGATCAACGAAAAAATTTATGATTTAATTGATAGATTCCCTGTTTATTTTATTGAAGTTAAAAATGAATCTCTAAAAAAATATGTTTTAAGTTCTATAAAATATTATAACAATAACAAATACAAATATTTGCAATTAATATTTCCAGACTTAAACGGACATTTTCCAAATGAGCCTCATTATGATTATGACCAAAAAATCTTTGGAAATCTTATCTCAGATAGCGCGGATTTTTAATCCTTGCCCGCTATGAAGAGATTGCTTCGCCAGTTCGCTATCGCTCGTGTCCTCCTTCGTCGGAATGACAAGATTGCGAAAAACTAAACACCGCCTCTCAGAAATAAAGATAAACATTACAGCAGAATTGCATTCTGTGCACAACAAAATGAGATTGCTTCGCTGCGCTCGCAATGACATTACAAAACCCAATTCATTGATTTAAAAAAACTTGTAATTACGTAACTTTTAAGTTACCTTTGAAAAATGAAAGTACGTGAAGTCATAGCTTACAAAAACTATTTTGAGGATTTTCTTCTGGAACAACCTATAAAAGTTCAGGACAAAATTTTCAAAATTATTGAAGCCATTGAAACTCTAGAACGTGTTCCATCCAATTATTTAAAATCAATGGAAGGAACCAACGGACTTTATGAAGCAAGAATACAACTGGCTTCGAATATCTGGAGAGTTTTTTGTTTTTTTGACAATGGCAAACTGGTGATTCTTCTCAATGGCTTTCAAAAAAAGACGCAAAAAACTCCAAAAAATGAGATTGAAAAAGCGTTACGATTAATGAATCAGTATTATCAGGAAAAATCAAATGAACATGGAAACTAAAAGCTGGAAAGAAATTAAAGATACTGTTTACGGTGAAAAAGGAACCGAAAGACGCAACGAACTGGAAAGAGATTTTGAAGGTTTTAAAATTGGCTTACAATTAAAAAAAGCACGTGAAGAAAAACATCTTACCCAAACAGAACTTGGCGAACGCATTGATAAAAAGCGTGAATACATTTCCCGAATTGAAAATAACGGAAGCAACTTAACACTAAAAACACTTTACGATATTGTAGAAAAAGGTTTTGGTGGAAAAGTTACTATCAATATTGAAATCTAATTTTTCACAAAAAATCCCAACCGCTCGGATATACACAAACGTTAGCAAAGCATTGCATTCTGTACCTGCAAAATGAGATTGCTCCGCTGCGCTCGCAATGACAATTTAGCCCATAAAAAAAGCTTCTCAATTGAGAAGCTTTTCCGTATATAGTGATTTAGTAAATTATACTAAATTGTTAGCTACTAAATATTCAGCAATTTGGATTGTGTTTGTAGCAGCACCTTTTCTTAAGTTATCAGCAACAACCCACATGTTCAAGGTATTTGGTTGCGATTCGTCTCTTCTAATTCTACCAACAAAAACATCATTTTTACCTTGAGCAAAAAGAGGCATTGGGTATTCAAATTCTTTTAAGTTGTCTTGAACCGTAACTCCATCTGTATTTTCAAGAATACTTCTTACTTCGTTTACATCAAAATCATTTGAGAACTCTACGTTGATTGCCTCAGAATGCCCACCTACGATTGGCACACGAACAGCAGTAGCTGTAACAGCAATAGTATTGTCACTTAAGATTTTTTTAGTTTCACGAACTAATTTCATCTCTTCTTTAGTGTATCCGTTTTCTTCAAAAACATCACATTGAGGAATTGCATTGCGGTGAATTTGGTATTTGTAAGCCATATCTCCGTCGATTCCAGCGTATTCGTTTTCTAATTGTTTCACCGCTTTTACACCAGTTCCAGTGATCGATTGGTAAGTAGAAACGATAACTCTTTTTACATTGTATTTTTTATGTAATGGCGCTAAAGCCAAAACCATTTGGATTGTAGAACAGTTTGGGTTAGCAATGATTTTGTCTTCTTTTGTTAATTGATCCGCGTTAATTTCTGGTACAATTAATTTTTTAGTAGCATCCATTCTCCAAGCAGAAGAGTTATCCACAACTGTAGTTCCTACAGCAGCAAATTTTGGAGCCCACTCTAATGAAGTATCACCACCAGCAGAGAATAAAGCAATTTCAGGTTTCATATCTACAGCAGTAGCTAATCCAACCACTTTGTATGTTTTCCCTTGAAATTCCATTTCTTTCCCAACTGAACGCTCAGAAGCTACAAGAATTAATTCGTCATTAGCAGTTACAAAATTTCTTTCTGCTAATACTTGCAACATTACTTCACCAACCATCCCGGTTGCACCTACAACTGCTATTTTCATATCTATATCTTTAGTTTTATTTTAAAAATCAAATTTTGAACTGCAAAAGTAATTAATATTCAAAGGAAAACAAGCGCGTTCACAAAAAGTAACAAAAAGTTATAAATATAACAAAAAGAAAAACCATTCGTTTCCGAATGGTTTAGTTGAACATATAGTGAAGCGGTATTACTTTTTTAACAAGTCTCTAATTTGAGTAAGCAATTCTTCTTGAGTAGGTCCAGCTGGTGCAGCAGGAGCAGCAGCCACTTCTTCTTTCTTTTTTGCCTTTTCAGCAGCTCTTAATACTACAAAGATAAAAAACGAAATAATTACAAAATTGATGATGGCTTGTACTAAATTACCATAAGTAATTACAGCAGCTCCTGCTTCTTTAGCAGCAGCTAAATCAGCATAACTATTACCATCTAAGGAAATGAACTTAGTTGTAAAATCAATTCCACCAGTAATTAATCCAACAATTGGCATAATAACATCGTCTACGGCAGAACCAACAATTTTACCAAAAGCACCACCAATTACTACAGCAGTAGCTAAACTTAAAACATCACCTTTCATTAGAGAGGCTTTAAAATCACTGAAAAATCCCATAGTTTATCTTTTTTATAATTGCACTAATTTTTGATTTTTCTAAATTAATATTTTTTTTAACAAAAAAAACATTTCAACATAAAAAAATGGACTAACGATAGAATACCCGTTTCACTCGCTGCGAAATACTGGTTAGAATTTCATACGGAATGGTATTTAATTTTTGAGCGATATAAGAAACTGTTGGGCTTTCGCCAAAGATAATCACATCGTCGCCTTCGGTACAATCAATTTCACTAACATCTACCATCAACATATCCATACAAACACTTCCAAGAATAAACGCCTTTTGTTCTTTGATAGTTACAAAACCCACTCCATTTCCCCAAGCTCTGGAAATTCCATCGGCATAACCAACAGGAATGGTGGCCACTCTGGTACTTTTGTCAGCCATAAACCGGCGACCATAACCTACACTATCACCAGCCGGAATAGTTCTAATTTGAGAAATAATAGATTTTAATGTTCCTACATTTTCCAAATGTCTCTGCTCGTTTTCATCATTAGAAACGCCATAAAGTCCAATTCCCAAACGAGTCATATCAAATTGTGCATCCGGAAAATTACTAATTCCCGAAGTATTTAAAATATGACGAATTGGTTTAATTTCTAATTGGTTCATGATTTTAGCGGATAATCTATCAAATAATCGAATTTGCGAAAGCGCAAAATCATAATGTTTCGAATCATCACTCGTAGCCATGTGCGACAAAATACTCTGAACCTTAACGGCGGAATTCCCTTTTAATGTCGCTATCAACTCATCAACGGTATCTTCTTCAAAACCCAAACGATGCATTCCCGTATCTACCTTAATATGGATAGGAAAATGTTGTAGATTTTTTTGTTTGGCTATTTTAAGAAAAGCCTGCAAACCTTTTATACTATAAATTTCAGGTTCTAATCTATGCTGAATAATCGCTGAAAAACTGGTGCTTTCAGGATTTAGAACCATAATAGGCAAATTGATTCCGCCGTTTTTTAACGAAATTCCTTCATCGGCGAAAGCTACACCTAAATAATCCACTTTATGATGCTCTAGTAATTTGGCAATTTCGAGTCCGCCATTTCCATACCCAAAAGCTTTGACCATCACCATGATTTTGACCTTAGGTTTCAACTTGGATTTAAAGAAATTCAGATTGTAACTTATAGCATTCAGATTAATTTCTAAAACGGTTTCATGGGTTTTCTCTTCCAATAAAGCTACGATTTCTTCAAACTGAAACGAACGCGCTCCTTTTATCAAAATGCTTTCATTGGAGAAATCCAATTTATCAAAGTTGGCAATAAAATCGGCTGTATCTTTAAAAGTAATGCAAGTCGAAAATTGGTTTTTAAACTCCGAAATGGTTTCACCAATCCCAATAACGCGATTGATTTTATTGGAAACAATCAACTTGGCCACCTTGGCATACAATTCTTCATTAGGAAAACCACTTTGAAAAATATCCGAAAGGATTACCGTTTTCTTCTCATATTGATTTTGACTTTCTAAAACATCCAAAGCAATCTTCAAAGACTGAAAATCCGAACTGTAACTATCATCAATAATACTGCAATTGTTGATTCCGTTTTTAACTTCCAAACGCATTTCAACAGGAAAAAGCATTTCCATTCGGGATTGAATCACTTCAATTCCATAATCAAAATACAACATTACAGCCAAACAAGAAATAGCGTTTTCTATAGAAGCTTTGTCAACAAAAGGAATTTTCAACTGATAACTTTCAGCCTCATACTGATAAAATAAGGTGGTTTCTTGATTTGTAATTTCTTTTTTAGAAATAAATATATCGGCATTTTCATCTTTAAAACTCCAAGAAAAAGCCTTAGTTTGAGATGAAATATAGGTTTCAACAGCAGCACTTTTTTGATATATCAACACTTCAGCAGCTGCAAAAAGCTGCATTTTTTGTTGGATTTTTTCCTCCAAATTAGCAAAACCTTCATCGTGAGAAGAACCTATATTAGTCAAAACTCCAATAGTTGGTTTGATAATTTGCTCTAATTTATCCATTTCGTTCACGGTAGAAATTCCCGCTTCAAAAATCCCTAAATTGTGTTTTTCATTTATAGCCACAACAGACAATGGAACACCTACTTGCGAATTGTAACTTTTAGGACTTCGAATCACATTATAATCCGGACTTAAAAGAAAATTAAGCCATTCTTTGACTATTGTCTTTCCATTACTTCCTGTTAAACCAATAATTGGAAAATGAAAAAGACTGCGGTAATAAGCCGCAAATTTTTGAAGTGCCACGAGTGTGTTTTCTACCACTAAAAAATTAGCTTTATCGTTGCAATCTTCGGGAACATGAGTCACAACAAAGTTTTGCACCCCTGCAGCAATTAAATCCTTGATATAATGATGCGCATCATTATTGGGACCAACTAAAGCAAAAAAAAGTGTTTGCTCACTATTTTGCAATGAACGACTATCAATAGAAATGGTGTCTATTGTTGCTTCGGGATGAATTCCAATCCATTTTGCATTTAGGATTGTAATACTATTTTTAATTGTTATACTCATGAATTTGAAATAGACTTAAAAAACTACGTACCCTCAAAAGTAAGACTTCTTTTTAAATTGAAACCATACAGCCTGCGTTAAAAAAAAGGACACAGTATAATTCTGTGATAACTAGACAATGTCTTTTTATAAGATTCGTTATATTTGTGAGTCTAAGCTAATTTTACAATGCCAAAAAAAATATTTCCTTTTTTCTCCTACGTTTTTCATCCGGTTTTTATCCCGATATATGCCACACTTTTCTATCTTTTTTCAAATCATTCTTATTTTATAAACAAAGAAAAATACTTGGTTATCCTTGAAGTAACCATCATTACATTCATTATTCCCATTCTTTTTTTCTTCTTGCTTAGACTCACCGGAAAAATTAGTTCTATGATGGTTCCCGAATTATCCGAACGAAAATTTCCTCTAGTCGTTCAATGTTTTTTACTGATTCTTTTAGTCAAAAAAAGCATCACACTAGAACTATATCCTGAACTACATTTTTTTATGTTAGGAGCTTTATCTAGTACACTTATTGCCTTAATGCTTCTTTTTGCTAACACAAAAGCAAGTCTACACATGATGGGATTAAGCGCTTTGACCTTTTTTATTTTTGGACTGAGCATGCATCATCAAAACCAAAATACACTACTAATTGTTTTTATGGTGTTAATGAATGGCTTTGTGGCATCCTCCCGATTGATTATGAAAGCACACACACCAAAAGAATTGATTATTGGAGTGCTTTTAGGTAGTGTTCCGCAAATTCTCTTATTGTTTTTATGGTTATAAAATATAGAAAATAACTCCTACATTTAAGGATTTCATTTTCACTTTTTCTCCATCAATTTGAGCCGATTTAAAAATTGGATTCAAGCCATAATACGCATAAACATTCAACGTATTATAACCTGCTGAAAGATACAATCCATAAAGAAATTTATTAAAATCAGCATTGTTAGTAATCACCGTTTTCCCCTCACTGTCTTTAAAAACCGATTTACTATAGGCCAAATAACTGAATTTTATTCCACCATAAATCCTCCAGAACTTGTAACTTTCATAAGTTGAAGTTCGCCATCTAAATTCAAGAGGGACATCAATTAACAATTGGGTAAACTTGTTTTTATCAAAATTAGATTGCGAACCTAAAATGGCATAAGTAGCCTCATTCGAAGTTCCAGTAATTCCTAAATTTTGGTTGTAATTGTTATAACTCAAGCCCAAACCAGTTGCAAAAGCTTTTGTTCGAAGTTTATTAATGGGCATATCTCTCAGGAAACCTCCCGAAAGACCGATGGAGAATTTTTGTTGGTTCAGGCCAGCCGGTTTTTGTTGCAACGTATTATAAGTAAAAGCAAAATAAAACTGATCTTCCCGGTACAACGAATCGATTTTCATATCGTTAGTATCCTCTTTAAGGGTTTCTTCCTGTGCAAATCCACTAAAAAAAGGAAGTATTAGCAACAAACTCCAAAAAAACTGTTTTTTAAAAAGATTCATAATTTACCGTTTAGGATCTATTTTTAAACCATTAAGAAATTAAGGTTATGAAGACTTAATGGAACTCCGTTTCTTAATGGTAAAATTAATTATTTTAAATGACTATCTATCAAATGAACTTAATAAATAATGGAGCCACGGATAAAACTGAGACAATAGATAAAAACGGATTTAGTTTCTATTTTAATTCCAAACTGTTAAAATCCTATGGCTCGGACTTGTAGATTTTCGTTAGTTCAGTCCCGAAGCTTCAGGGCTGAACTAACGATTGTTGTAAGTTTGCGACTTTGGAGCAAACTAATATAATACTGGTAAGTATAATTTATTATTTTAGTAATATATAAACAAAGTTTAGACATGAAAAGAAATGTTTCTTTATTAGTAATTAGTTTTTTTATTGTTATTCTATACATTTTCACAAATGTATGTATAGGATCACGTAAAGAGTATGTCACAAAATATGATTTTATTATCACTAAAATAGAATCGGACGCTAAAGGAGACCTAATATTTTCTGACAGTTTAAATAACAAATATTTTTTTTACAGTTACCAATTTGATAAATGGCATAATTTAGGGATTTCAGTTGGTGATAAAATTTTTAAAGATCATTATTCCAAAAACATGATAATTAGTAGAAAGAAAAATAATAACTATAAAATATACCATATTCAAGAACCTAACGGTATGATTCCATTTTCATTTTACTCTTGTTGGTAACGAAAAAAATTAAAACTCATAGATATTGAGAATTTACTATTTAACTATTAAATAATTTAAAACAAAAAAGGAGCAAAAAAATTGCTCCTTTTCATCGTATTAATTTTGATTTCCTCTGATTCCTCTTTCCAAACCTCTTAATTCGGCTAAACCTCTTAAGCGACCTATGGCAGAATATCCCGGATTCATTTTCTTATCTAAATCGTCCAACATTTGATGACCATGATCGGGACGCATTGGTAATCTATAATCCGGACGACCACTCGCGATTCTCTTATCTTGTTCTTCCACAATCGCTTTCATTACGCCATACATATCCACATCACCATCTAAATGGTCTGCTTCGTAGAAGTTCCCTTCGGCATCACGTTTTGTTGCTCTTAAATGAATAAAGTTGATACGGTGACCTAAACGTTGCACCATTCCAACCAAGTCATTGTCTTCTCTTACACCGTAAGAACCGGTACAAAAACACAAACCATTGCTTTTGCTATCCACCACTTCAATAAGTTGTTTCGCATCCGCTTCCGTACTTACGACTCTTGGCAAACCTAAAATCGCATAAGGCGGATCATCAGGATGGATTGCCATTACAATTCCAGCTTTTTCAGCAGCCGGAATAATTTCTTTTAAGAACGCGTATAGATTGTTTCTTAATTCGGCATCGCCAATTTCAGCATAATCATCTAATGCTATTTGCAATTGTTCTACCGTATAACCTTCTTCAGCACCTGGCAATCCAGCAATAATATTTTTAACCAATAGTTTTTTTTGCTCTTCGTTCATCGCTTCGAAAACGGCAGTGGCTTTCGCTACTTCTTCAGCTGTATAATCATTTTCAGCTCCTTTTCTTTTTAGCAAAAACAATTCGAAGGCAGCAAATTCCATACGGTCAAAACGCAAGGCCTTAGAACCATCTGCTACTTCAAAAGCCAAATCAGTTCTGGTCCAATCCAAAACCGGCATGAAATTATAACATACGGTATCAATTCCGCAAGCACCTAAATTGGCAATACTTTGACAATAATTTTCAATATATTTTTTATAATCGCCTTTTCTGGTTTTGATGTTTTCGTGAACCGGAATACTCTCCACAACTGACCATATCAAACCAGCATCTTCTATTTCTTTCTTTCTTTTTTGAATTTCTTCAACAGTCCACACTGTTCCATTTGGAATATGGTGTAAAGCCGTTACAATTCCTGTAGCTCCGGCCATTTTAATATGAGAAAGAGGCACAGAATCCTTTGGCCCGTACCATCTCCAAGTTTGTTCAATTCCCATTTTTATATATTTTTTGATTCTTTTAAACTCCTGCGTATGACAAAAACCCTCCATCAACTGCTACTACAATTCCAGTTACAAAACGGGAAGCCGGATTACAAAGCCATAATAACGTACTATCTAAATCACTTGGTTCACCAAATCTTCCCATTGGAGTTTGAGAAAGGATTTTGTTTCCTCTTTCGGTCAAACTTCCATCTTCATTAGTCAATAATTTACGGTTTTGTTCTGTCAGAAAAAATCCCGGAGAGATGGCATTTACACGAATACCTTCTTTGGCAAAATAAACCGAAAGCCATTCTGTAAGATTACTAATAGCCGCTTTAGCAGCACTATAAGCAGGTACTTTTGTCAAAGGATGAAAAGCACTTACAGAAGAAACATTCAAGATACTACAACCTTCACGACCAATCATATCAGCAGCAAAAACCTGTGTAGGCAACAAAGTTCCAATAAAATTCAGATCGAAAACAAAACGCAATCCTTCGGTATCTAAATTGAAAAAAGTTTGTAAACCTTCTGTATTTACATTTGCTCTATCAAAAAACACGTCAGAAGTAGTTCCTTTTGGGTGGTTTCCTCCTGCTCCATTAATTAGAATATCGACCAATCCTAAAGCGTCATTAATTACAGTATGTGCTTTTTTCAAACTAGCTTCATCACAAACATCTGCCGAAACACCAACTGCTTTTCCACCAGCACTAATAATTTCGTTAGCTAATTTTTGTGCTTTCTCGCCATCTCTTCCTAAAATAGCTACTTTAGCTCCTTGTTTTGCTAATGCATTTGTAAATCCGGCACCTAATACTCCGGCGCCTCCTGTTATTACGACTACCTTATCTTTTAGTCCTGATATTATATCCATTTTGGTTTTTTTGTAAGTTTTAGCGAAACTACAAAAAAAGATTTATTTATTTCTTTTAATCGTTATTTTAAGGGGATTAGCTAACATTTTAGCTTGATTTTGTAATAAAGTATCCCAATCGGCTGCATTAGCAACCTGTCCGCTTTTTTGCCAAGCAAAACCAGCATAATAGGTCAATTTATTTTCTTTTGGTTTCGTAATCACTAAAAGGTTGCTGTTGTCTTTTATTTTTGAAACATCTGAAAAAGCATCTTTTACCAACTTCGGATTTAATACAATTCCTTCGCCTAGAAAAATCCCATCAATTTTTTCGCCATAACGAAACCAACCTTCTTTTTTATTGATTTTCACTTCGCCTTTGTTGTCATGCAACGCAATTCCAGTAGTAATATTAGGAACCAATTTTTCAGCAACTAAAGTGATTTCGAACTTAGAAAAATTCGAGCCTAAATCTAATGAGATTCTTTTGGTTTCTTTTACTTGATACGAGCTCCAGGGTGCATAAGTCAATTCGAAAACAGTACGCAAAGGGCCTACAGCAATAGTTTTATAACTCACAAAATTCTTTGAAACTGCCAATTTATTATCTTCCCAAATCCCTATTCCAGCTGTACCGCGACTTGGTCCTACTTGGTACGGATCATGTCCTTCACCATGATCAATATGATAATATCCTGGGGACTTAGTATTTTCGGCATACCATTTATTGATAATGGGTTTATCCGTTCTTTTTAACCAAAGGTCGATTCCACTAGTCAATGTTCCTTCAGGTCTGTTTTCCTCTACTCTTTTTTGAGCATCTGGTCCATAGGTTCTAAAAGCTACCTTATCATTTTCCCAAGCATAATCATCGGTACGTTCTGGCACAAATCGGGAATAAGTAGTAATGGGACTTTCTGGCAACGGAATTGTTCCATCAAAAACTACTTGATAATTGACTTTGGCATTAGCCAAAACTTCTGCCTGAAACAACAATTCATCCACAATCCCGTCTTGATTGTAATCCATCCATTGCAGAACCACATACTCTGGATATGCAAACAAAAACTGGAGAAAAAGTTAAGCTACATTTTTGTAATTAATTTGATTGTTAAATTCTTCAATAG
>NZ_JBZEEN010000007.1:0-277428 GCF_058309975.1 Flavobacterium sp. ST-158
CTTTATTTGGGTTGTAGATTATGAAAATTGGGAGGTTTTAAAGAAAAAAAGAGGTTTTTTCACAGCCTGACGTTTTGCAGCTTGGCGAAGTGGCGGATTTAGAAGCACTAACTTTCAATTTAGTACTAAACTTCATTTGAAAACCGAATGTTCAATTTAGTACTGAACCCGCCATTTTGCCAAACTGCTGTTATAGCCAGTTTTTATTTCAATTGTTTAATTGCTTCTATTTCTTCCTTGTTAATGTCAAAGTTTAATGTTGCTGTCATATAAATCGGACTGTCAATGCCAAATAAATTGTTATCAAGAAATTTATTAAAGTGCAGAACTCGAAACTCCTTTTTAAATGTCGTAATTGTCAAATTAGCCAAATCAACGATAGCAATTTTTTGATTTCTTTGTTTTGTCCAAATTGGCAATGCAATTTTTTCATTTGTTTCGTTCCAAATAATTGGTCCGCCACACCAATCGTTTAGTTTAAGTTTCTTGCCATCATAAATTAAATAACATTCTCCACCAATTGGTGCTCCCATTGCAATTTCATATAGTTCTCCAAATTCAATTTTATATTTTCCATTTGGTGATAATAGGTTCTTGTCAATATTTGAAAAGTTCCAAGGGTTCGGATATTCGTTATTCATAAATCTTTGCTCCTTTAAAAATGTCAGCAAAAGTCGACCAGTCTGGTTTGTCTGCTTTAATATCAAGTTTCATATTGTCGTAATAACCTTGAACGTCTTTTGTGTATGCACTTAACGCTTCCAAAAAGTCAGGCAAAGTTTTGTTTTCCCAATTTTCAGGATTGTCCAAAAAGTCCTTACGTAATAAGTCAAGGAACTTAATGAAAGTTTGCCTGTCGGTTACTTTAAAGTCGTTAACTGTGTCGTTCATAAAATTGGCTATAACGTCAGTCTGTGAAAAAACTTCCGTTTTTGTTTCAAACAAATATATAAAATAGTTTTATGAAAAAGCAGATTTTTCGTATTTTTAAGAATGGAACACATTTCGGGAATTTCCCGCCAACAGTTACAAATTATCAGTCTTGAAGACAAGATTAGTTTAGACAATCCCGTTCGTTTTATTGAAGCCTTTGTAGATAATATTTCACTTAAAAAGTTAGGTTTTACAGTCAAGGATGTAAAAACCGAAGGTCGTCCTAGCTACGATATCAAAGTATTCCTTAAAATCTATTTATATGGCTATTTAAACGGAATAAGAAGTTCGCGAAAGCTGGAAAAAGAATGCTTTCGTAATATTGAATTGCAATTAATAGGACTGGAAAAAGTAAACGGAGAGCACAGCCTGATTATGCTGGTGTATAACATCAAACGCAGTATTAATATCTTGGGCGTGCCTGATTTAATAGGCAAAATCAAGAGTTGGAATGCCAAATACCCAACAAATGGTTTTGTTTTTATAAAAACGACTTATTTAAAGCTAAAATTAGACTTCATTGATAGTCAAACTCCATTTGCAGCCTAAAAAAAACAGCCTTCTAAAAAGGCTATATTTGGGTTGTAGATTATGAAAAATTGGGAGGTTTTAAAGAAAAAACGAGGTTTTTTCACAGCCTGACGTTCTCGCGCTACAAGCAGTTTGGGACTAAATCAGCGTTATTTTTCGGATTTGCCACCCGAGCGGTAGCGAACAGGCGAAGCAAATCATCCCAAATACAAAACCAATTTCAAATTAAGCCAAATCCCCAAATTGCTTGTAGCGTGTGTTATATGACGTAGCAATTAGTCTAGTTCTAAATATTCTTTCCAAGACAATATAATTTCTTTTAAGTCATTTGTTGGCAAAGAAAAAAGAACATTATTATTTTTAATGAATTCTGGATGATCATAAAATTTGGTAATTTCTTTTTCCACATCCAACGTTACAAAAGAATCTGTTGAAAAGGATAAATTTAAAACGTCTCTTTTTAAAACTGAATTTAATGCTTCAATTGTATCAATTATATCATACTGAGTAATTGTGTCGACAGCAAATTGGTTTAGAATTAAATTAGGAGAAAACATCAGTTTTCCAAACTCGGTTGAATTCTCGAATTTGATACTATACTTTTTTAAAATTTCTAAATCCATTTCAATTTTTATTTAATCAAATTTCAAAGCTGTCATTTGAGGCTATGTCATATAACTAGTATATAGGTCTGATAAAAGCAGGCCTATCACTCCAATTTTAGGTAGATAGGCCTGACAGCTGTCAGACTTTATTAATTATCAAATATATTTATTTTTTCTTACAAATCATCCTGAATTGACAAGTTCATAAACAAAAAAAGATGCCGAAGCATCTATTCCTTCCTATTTCTCCAACTATCATTTCCTTTATACCCATTCTTATGCTCATAAATCTTCCCTCTCAAATAAAGCCCTAAAAACCAAGCAACAACAAAACCTAAAATCTCATACCATTCCATACTTCAAATATAGATAGTAAATAAAATTACTCTTTTATCATAAGGTCAGTTAATCCCAATTTGACAAGTAGTAATCCCGGATAAACAAGTATAAAAAAAGAGGCTCGATAGCCTCTTGAAATTCTTCTAACTCATTTATCGAAAACCCCATAGTGAAGGAATCTTAGCGGTTCCGTTCAACACGAGTTTTATTGTTGGCTCTGCGAACCCAACGAAACTCTAGCTGTTAGTGGCTGGTGTTAATTGTTTCAACTATATTTTCAAAATCTGCTCCATTATTTTGCATATGCAGAATTTCTCGATACAGTAGAATTTCATCATTTAATTCTTCTTTTTTATTGCCAACAATAATTTTATCAATTTCCCAAAAAGGATATTTAACTTCAATTTGTTCTAATTTTAAATAAATATCCATAACAATATCTTCTTTTGGAATTTCAAGAACTAAACGGGTAAATATCAAATTAAAGAATATTTTTGAGTAATCTTTTCCTTCGATTATAAAGTAGTTTTGAAATTCGCTATAATTTATTTTTTTTATAGCTTTTTGAAACATTAATTCTAAAATTTTTGTTGTTTCACTTTCATCTTCGGAATTAATATTTTCAGAAGACTGAGGCAAAGCAACAGTTGGAGGTAATGCCTTTAATCCTTCAACTTTCGATCCTTTATGGAGCATTTCGTTTATAGCCCGAAAATCACCACTTTGAACTAAAATTTTCATTAGGTCTCTTTCTAAATAATTGTCCCAATTTAATTGGATTGAATCAAAGAGTTCTGATAAAATTTTTGAGTCACTAAATTTTATTTCCGTTTTGGTTTTGTCAATATTTTCAAAAACATAATAATTTGTATATTTTACTTCTGGAATAAAAAGTCGACAGAAAAAATGAGGAATAAACAAGTATATCAAATTACTATCCTCATAACTTTTAGTTAATTCATAAATCTGTTCTTTAATTAAGTCAGGGTTGCGAAAATTATCAAAAAAAATATCTACAGATTTTTCATAGATATTTTTTAAAGTTTGATTCTCTTGATTTTCAATTTCAGAAGGTTTTATTTCAGGAGTTGGAATTTCAGGAGTTGGAATTTCAAGATTTTGAATTTCAGTACTTTGAATTTTGAAGGTTTGACTTTCAGTAGTTTGATTTTGTTTTTTATCGCCAAAAATTCTTTTAAAAAAATTCATCATTATTATGTTATTTAATTCTCCGATTTTTATTGTACTTGCCACTAAAGTCAGTCTGTGAAAAAACTTCCGTTTTTGTTTCAAACAAATATATAAAATAGTTTTATGAAAAAGCAGATTTTTCGTATTTTTAAGAATGCAACACATTTCAGGAATCTCCCGCCAACAGTTACAAATCAGCAGTCTAGAAGACAGAATTTTTCTCGATAATCCCGTTCGTTTTATTGAAGCCTTTGTTGAAAATATTTCACTTGAAAAGCTAGGTTTTACAGTCAAGGATGTAAAAACCGAAGGTCGTCCTAGTTTTGATAACAAAGTTTTTTTGAAAATTTATTTATACGGCTATTTAAACGGAATAAGAAGTTCGCGAAAGCTGGAAAAAGAATGCTTTCGTAATATTGAATTGCAATTAATAGGACTGGAAAAAGTAAACGGCGAACATAGTTTGATTATGCTGGTGTATAACATCAAACGCAGTATTAATATCTTGGGCGTTCCTGATTTGATAGCCAAAATCAAGAGTTGGAATGCCAAATACCCAACAAATGGTTTTGTTTTTATAAAAATGGCTTATTTAAAGCTAAAATCAGACTTGATTGATAGTCAAACTCAATTTGCTGCCTAAAAAAACAGCCTTCTAAAAAGGCTTTATTTGGGTTGTAGATTATGAAAATGGGGAGATTTTAAAGAAAAAACGAGGTTTTTTCACAGCCTGACGTCCTGTGGCTTTGCGACAGCTGCGGAAATTGAAACTGAGTTCGCTCGGCTGGACTGAACGAAGTTATGAAAATAAAAACGAACTTTTACAACTGAAATAGCAGTTGCGCAAAACCGCTGTTATCTGTAGTTTTAATTTTTCCACTTTGACCTATATAAATCCATTTTCCTCATTTCTTCCTCCATAAACAGGGGATTATTATTTTTTATTCTAAAATCATTTATTGCGTTTACATTTGCTACTACTCCGGATTTGAACCAAGGAAACTCGTCGGCTAATGAGTTTAGTTTGGCAAAAGCTTCTATACTATCACCATTTTTATTTAAGAATACAGCGTGTTCAAATCTGAAAACTGGGCACCAATAATATTCTTCAGCTAATTTCTCCCATGTTTCCTTATCACAATTCTCAGCATTAAGAAAGCTGGCCGCAAAAATTGATGAATCAATATAATCAACAGAAAACATGAAATGATTAAAGAAGTTAAATGTATCGCTTTGTTCTGCTTTAATTTTATTTTCGATAATTTCTGTAATTAATTTATGGGCCAATTCTTTGTCTTCATTTGAATCACCTAAATGTAAGACATTGGCATATTCGATTCTGACAATGTCTAAATCTGGACGCAATTGAAATGCACCTTTTGCATAATGTAAAGCATTTGGAATTGAGTCAAAAACACGGTAAAGTTTAGACAATGATACAATCAATCGGATATCCTGAAAATCATCCTGAGAAATGTTGTGTTTCTCAAATTTATTTGCGCTAAGTGCATTCCTGTCTTTTACGAATCGCTCAATGATTTGCCACTTTTGCAATTTATAAAAATCTGTTTGATCCCAAAGTTCAAATAAAACCGATCTCCTATCCTGAATTGTGCTAATTTGCTTCCATTCACTATACGTTGAATCAAACGCTTCGTGCTCAGAATAAATTTTCCCAGAATCATCTGTAAGATTTAGTTTAATCTTTAGTTCGGGACTTGAGTAATATCTATTTAGCGAATCATACAATTCTTCCTTAAAAGAATCGGGTGTATTGGAAACGTTCGAAATTTTGCCAAGCATTTTTTTAAATAAAGCTTGATCAGATTCAGATAATGAATTTAATTCTTCATCAGTTCTTTCAAAGTTGCTATTATCAATAGATGTTTTTTCTTCAGAATTTTTATTTTTCGGTGTTTCTGAATTACCAAAAAGTTTCTTAAATATGTTCATTGTCAAAAAATTACAGATAACGTCCCGTGGCTTTGCGAAGTTTGGGGAATGGTTAGCCCAAATGTATTATTTTAAGATAAAGTTTACAAATACAAAACCAACTTTAATTAAGCCTTAAAGCCCAAATTTCGCAAAACCACTGTTAGCAGAAGGCTTTTATATTTTATTGTTATTGTCTTTCTTCAATGCAAGTTCTTTTTGTTCTTTTGCTACTTCTTCAACCCATTCTTTTTTATTCTCGTCGGTGATAGCTATATCGTAATATTTTATAGCTTCTTCAAAGTTGCTGATTCTTCTGTTCATTTCTGCAATCAAATAATTTATATTGGCAATCACTGTTTTGTCTTCATATTCATTATTTGCAAGAGCCAAAATTAAATATTCTTTGGCTTTTAATTGCAGCTCTTTTCTTAAATCATCCTGCTTTAAACTTTCACGTAGGAGATAAGAACCATTTATATAGCAAAAAGCTATTTCTTTATTGGTTTTTTTTTGAATCTCTTTGATTCCAGCTGCAATAAGAGATTGTTCTGCTTCTCCAATTTTTTGTCCATTGAATTTCACTAAATACTCATTTATTTTATTTTTCTCTTCATTGCCTAATTTAACTTTGAAATCATCAACGTAGCCTGAAAAATGACATTTAGGGCAAGAATTTATTAACTCTTCATAATGGCTTCCAACTGCTCCTTGTTGTTGGAAATCTTTGTAAGATCCAAAAGTTGACATACTCATTGTAACGCAAAAAGTAACTTTCTTCCCATCTATTGGGCATTTTACAGTTTCATTTTCACAAGTGTGAGCGCTTACAAAGTTTTGTATTAATAAAATAACTATGATTAAAATATTCTTTTTCATATTCTGTAATTATTGACATTTCGTTTTTTCAAGCTTTCTGCTAACGTCAGTCTGTGAAAAAACTTCCGTTTGTTGTTATTCAAAAGTAGGTAAAAGAATTTATAAAAAGAAGAAAAGTTGTATATTTAAAGATGCAACACATTTCAGGAATCTCCCGCCAACAGTTACAAATCAGCAGTCTTGAAGACAAAATAGCTTCGGACAATCCCATTCGTTTTATCGAAGCCTTTGTAGATAATATTTCACTTGAAAAGCTAGGTTTTATAGCAAAAACAATAAAAAGCGAAGGTCGTCCTAGCTTCGATATCAAAGTATTCCTTAAAATCTATTTATATGGCTATTTGAACGGAATCAGAAGTTCGCGAAAACTCGAAAAAGAATGCGTTCGTAATATAGAGTTGCAATGGTTATTGTGTGGTATTGTACCGAATTACCACAGCATATCCGATTTTAGGAAGCAGAATCCATCAGGATTAAAAAAGTTGTTCAAACTCTTTGTTTCTTTCCTTAAAGATGCCGATTTGATTGCAGGAGAAACCATTGCCATCGATGGTACAAAGAGTCGTGCCCACAACAGTAAAAAAGCCAATTTCAGTCAAAAGAAAATCGACCAACATTTGGCTTATATTGAAGAAAAGACACAAGAGTATTTAAGCGAGTTAGCACAAAACGATCAAAACGATTCTAGTGTTAGTATTAACAAAATCCAAGAAAAAATAGAACGATTAAAAACCAATAAAATCCGCTACGAACTCCTGGAAGAAAAGCTAAGAGAAAGTGGCGAACCACAGATAAGTACTACTGATGAAGATGCCAGAGCTTTACTGGTACAAGGTCAGGTAGTTGAAGTAAGTTACAATATTCAAGCAGCTGTAGATGATAAGCATAATTTAGTAGTGGCTACTCACACGATCAATCGCAATGATCGCAATGCTTTGTCGGCTATAGCTATTGAGGCAAAAGAAAATTTGGAGATAGATACCTACACCGCCTTGGTAGACAAAGGTTATCATAACGGACGAGAAATTACTCAATGTAAAGCGCAAAACATCACCACCATTGTAGCCCATCAGGAACAAGGCAAGAGCAACGAAAACGGCACACAACCCGAGTATTTGGTATCAAAGTTCCATTACAACAAAGAGGACGACACTTACACCTGTCCTCAAGGCGAAATCTTGAAAACTACGGGAAGTTGGCATAAAAAAACAGGCCGAACCGAAAACAGCGGTTATCAATTTAAAAAATACCGAACCCCAGCCTGCAAGGAATGTCCGGTAAAGCATCTCTGCACCAGTAGAAAAGGCGGTAGGGAAATTGACCGCAGCCAGTATGCTGATGCAGTGGAAGAAAACAACAAGCGCTATCAGGAAAACCAACAATTATACCGCAAAAGGCAGGAGATCAACGAACACATTTTTGGTACCATTAAAAGGCAATGGGGATACAACCATACCAATTTAATAGGACTGGAAAAAGTAAACGGAGAGCACAGCCTGATAATGCTGGTGTATAATATTAAACGCAGTATTAATATTCTGGGCATTCCTGATTTGATAGCCAAAATCAAGAGTTGGAATGCCAAATACCCAACAAATGGTTTTGTTTTTATAAAAACGACTTATTTAAAGCTAAAATCAGACTTGATTGATAGTCAAACTCCATTTGCAGCCTAAAAAAAACAGCCTTCTAAAAAGGCTTTATTTGGGTTGTAGATTATGAAAATTGGGAGATTTTAAAGAAAAAACGAGGTTTTTTCACAGCCTGACGTTCCGGCGCTTGGCGAGGTTGCGAACTTCGGAACTGATTATTTTCTGTTAAAGATAAAATTTCTTGCGAAAAATGAACGTGAATTTACTACAAAATTCGCAATCTTGCCAAACGCCTGTTGTAGGCAGTTTTTTTTATTCTACATAAAATCTTGCTTTTGTATGTCGAAATGATAATTTAAATCGTAATAGTCATTTAGACTTTTTGCGATATGAGCTTTCCCAATATCAGTAAGACGCTCGTAATAATCTATCGCGTTATGGTCTTGAAGAAATTTGATATCATTTTCAGCGAATAATATTTTTCGAACATCAAAAAGTTCTCTAATATAACTATTAAAATGAATACCGTTTAGCATTTTTAGTTCAACATTTTCTTTGTTCAGTATTTTTGAAAATCTTTCTGTGATCTTATCATTTTGTAATGATTTTATAATTTCACTTCTAAGAATATACATTTTATTTTCTTTTCTGTGTTCAATAGTTTGTTTACTTATTCTTTCCACAAGAATTTCATTATAAGGGAAAATATTTAAATCAAAACAACTGATTATAGCCTTCATAGTAACTTCAAAAAAATGTCTGGCTTTTGTGTCGACAATATGAAAGCTAATGTTATTAATTTCAAAATTTAAATCAATATTTTTCCCTTTGATTCCTGATAAATATGAAGTAAAAAAACTTAGTACTTCTTCAATATATGGTTTATGACCAAAATTATTTGGTATTTTACTATCATCTATATTCCAAACTATTTCACTTTGACCATTTGTTGCCCTTGAGATTGTTAATTCAATATGGGCATAAGCATCACTGCCTGAAAAACGAGCTACTAATCCTTTACCGCTAAGAGGTTCGTAATCCCACTGCATTAATTTGTCATGTATATCGAAAAAATATCTTGCTTGATTATTTACACCTAGACGACTTATTTTCATTATATATAAATTTTAGTATAGTTTGGTAAAATTGCCTACAACTAGTTTATATACGCATAAATTGGACTAGTTATATCCTTTATTGGCATGTTATGCGCATGTTTTTGTTATTATTATTGCGCATTATATTTTTAATGCGTTATACAAAAATAGAATTATTTCTTACATATCAAAAGGATTCGTAATGTTTTTTAATGAGGTGCTACTTACATGAGTGTAAATCATGGTAGTCTTAGGGCTGCTGTGTCCTAATAAATCTTGTATGTAGCGTAAATCGGTACCCGATTCTAATAAATGGGTAGCAAAACTATGGCGTAAAGTATGTAAGCTAATTTTTTTTGAAATGCTTGCATTTTTTGCAGCTTGCTGTAATATTGATTGCGCGCTTCTACTACTGTATTGTTCATTATTTTGTCCTTCAAAAATGAAAGTTTTAGGTTTATAGACTGCGTAATATTCTTTTAATAATTCGGATACTTTAGTTGATAATAGTGTGTAGCGGTCTTTTTTACCTTTGGCATTTTTTACATGAATTAACATTCTCTGATTATCGATATCTGTTATTTTCATGTTTATTGCTTCGCTGATTCGGAGACCGGCTGAGTAAATTAGGGCTAATAATGTTTTGTGTTTTAAATTGGTTGTTACATCAATGAGCTTAAAGGTTTCTTCTTTGCTCAAAACCATAGGTAATTTTTTTGCGTTTTTAGGTCGTTGCAATTCTACAATTATCATTTTCGAATGAAGAACGATTTTAAAAAATAACTTTATAGCATTAACAATTTGATTCTGATAAGAAGAAGAAAGATTTTTTTTCAAAATATATTCATTATTATAAATAATTACATCTTGATTTGTAATATCGACTATGGATTTGTCTCGATAAAATACCAGAAAGGATTTTAGAGCTTCGCAATAGGTAGTAATGGTGCTTTCGCTATAACGTTTAGAACACATCCATTGCTTGAATTTTTCCATTTGTATTTGCGCTTCTTCCGAAGGAATGGTATGTGATAAAGGAGTTATTTTAAACCGTACTCTGTTTTCCTCAGTGTCGGGAATATGCCAAGTCATTTTTTGTTGGCTCCATCTGGCTCCATCAATTTTCTTGATGCGTGCAATCAAGTCGGCATTTTTTTCAAAATAAACGGCAATTCTATTTTCTCCCTTGTGTTGTATCGGTTTGGCTGTCCAGTTCATATCCAATTGATTTGGTGACTTAAAGATAAGAGATTTCAATTTCAATAAGAAAAAAAGATAATTTTAAAATAGAATGTATTTAAAAACCGACATTTTTTTAGTTACTCCTAAGGGAGGGATACTCCATACATACCCCATACATACTCCATACATACTCCATACATACTCCATACATACTCCATACATACTCCTGACCCGTCCTAAAATTAAATATGATAGATTTATTGATCTTGTAATTAGAAAAAAAGTACAGAATAAACTGTACTTTTTAGAGTGTAATTTAGAATATTATGCTATTTCTTTTCAGAAACAATTGCAACAGCAACAAACCCTTCAGCTAAACCTTCAATAAACGCTGTTATTTTAATGTTATAATTGTTTTTTGCCGTTTTAACTATGGCAATGCCACTACCTTGACAACTTATTTGCTGTGTATTTTATGGAGTATTTATTTTAAGATTAAGTTGATTCTGTTTAACTCTTCCGAACTGAAATTAGTGTTTTCTAAAGCTTTGATAGAATCTATTATTTGTTCTGGTTTGCTGGAACCAATGAGTACCGAAGTAATTCGTTCATCACGTAAAATCCAAGCCAATGCCATTTGGGCTAATTTTTGTCCTCTTTCTTTGGCAATGTTGTTCAGAGCAATGATTTTTTCTAGTCTTCCAGGAGTAATGTGTTCTTCTTTTAGGAATTGTCCGCTGGTGGCGACTCTCGAATCGGCAGGGATTCCGTTCAAATATTTATCAGTTAATAATCCTTGTGCCAAAGGAGAAAACGGAATACAGCCTACCTGCTCTTTTCCTAATAGATCCAAAAGTCCGTCTTCTACCCAGCGCTCAAACATCGAATATTTGGGTTGGTGAATCAGGCAAGGCGTTCCCATTTCTTTTAACAACTGAAAGGCTTTTGCAGCTTCCGCTGGACGGTAATTGGAGATGCCTACATACAAAGCTTTTCCTTGCTGAACAATTAGATTTAAAGCAGCCATAGTTTCTTCCAAAGGAGTTTCTGGGTCGGGTCTATGATGGTAAAATATATCCACATAATCCAAATCCATTCTTTTTAAACTCTGGTCTAAACTGGAAACCAAGTATTTTTTAGAACCCCAATCGCCATAAGGACCGTCCCACATGGTGTAACCTGCCTTTGATGAAATAATCATTTCGTCGCGGTAGTTTTTAAAATCCAATTGTAAAATTCTTCCCAAACATTCCTCGGCTGAACCTGGAGGCGGACCATAATTATTAGCCAAATCAAAATGGGTAATTCCATTGTCAAAAGCCGTTTTTATTAAGTTGCGGCTGTTTTCAAAATTAGTATTATAGCCGAAGTTGTGCCAAAGTCCTAATGAAAAAGCAGAGAGTTTTAATCCTGAATTTCCACATCTGCGATATTCCATGTTGTCATATCTATTTGCTGCTGGTATGTATGTCATTTTTTTGAAATTTTAGGTATAAGATTACGAAAATAGTATATTATTTATTATCATTTGGAAAGAATTTGATATTCTTAAATAGACCATAAGTAACAGAAAAGTGAGCTGAAGCAAGGCGGTGTTAATTATCGCTTTTTTAAAAGAATATTTTTTGTAGGGTTTAGTTTATTTGAATAATAAATAATTCTGTTAAAATTTTAAGATATTCAAAATTCAATTATTTATTTTTAGATTTGACCCTGTAACTCTTAAAATGTGTTTTGAATGACATTTGAAAATAAAGATATTGATGTAGATCTTGTTAAGCGCCTCCAAAGGAATGAGGAAGATGCCTTAACAATTATCTATAATAAATATTGGGAAATTATGTTTTTAGCGGCCTATAATCTTGTAAAGGATAGGTCTGTGTGTGAAGATATAGTTCAAGAAGTTTTTATTTCGTTATGGCAAAGAAGAGAAAAGTTACAGATTAAAGCTTCTTTGAAGAGTTATTTATATACCAGTACGGTTTACAAAGTCTACGACCATTTTAATAAAAATAAAAAAATGCTTCAAGAAGGTTTGTTTGAGGGTTTTGAAAATAAAATAGAAGCTTCAAATCCTGAAACCAAGTTAATGCATCAGGAATTGCTTTCGTATTTAGACTCGATTGTTGATGCTTTACCTGATAAATGTAAAGAAGTTTATAAGCTTAGCCGAGAAAATATGTTGTCTAATAAAGAAATTGCAGAGCAGTTGGGTATTTCCCAACGTACTGTTGAGGGACATATTTCTAAAGCCTTGAAAATTATAAAAGAATCCCTTGGAGTGGCCGTGAGTATTGACTTTATTTTATTTTTTTTAAGATAAAAAAATGAAATGTATAAAAAAAAGTAAAAAAAAATACAAATAGAGCAGGTGTGAATCGTTTTTTTAGAGACTTAGTATATATAAGCATTTAAAAAACGATAATGAGTTTCAATTCCAAATCATATTTTACTGAGTTAGTAGCTAAGCTTTTTGATGGTTCTATAACCAAAGAAGAGTTAGATAAACTATTGTACTTCTTTATAAACAATCAAGAAATTGAGAATTGGCCTGAACACCTGGGCTCAAAAGATGAAGTAAAAGAAAAAATGTATAAAAAAATCCGATTAGAATTGGATTTTGATAAAAATACTACAAGCAAAGTAATTCCATTATATAAAAAGCCTTTCTTTAAATACGCTATTGCTGCTTCAGTAGTGTTGTTTGTAACATTTGCAACTATTTTTCAATTTCAAGAACAGCAACAAGTGGTTGCTCCAATAACTAATGGGGTTTCTAATAAAGTTGAAATAGGTACAGATAAAGCAACTTTAACTTTAGAAGACGGAACTACTGTTGTTTTAGAAAAAGGCAAAGCCTATAATCGTAATAATGTAAAAAGTACCGGTAAAGAATTGCAGTATTCAAAATCTAACTCAAGCTCTAAAGCTATGGTTTATAATTATTTGACCATTCCAAGAGGAGGGCAGTTTGCATTAACACTTTCTGATGGTACAAAAGTTTGGTTGAATTCAGAGACCAAGTTAAAGTTCCCTGTTGATTTTGTAGAAGGAAAAACCAGAGGGGTCGAATTGGTCTATGGAGAAGCTTACTTTGATGTATCTCCAAGTACGGCTCATCAGGGAGCAGGTTTTACGGTTTACCAAAAAGACCAGGAAATTCATGTGGTAGGAACCGAATTTAATATTAAAGCATATAAAGATGATGCTAACATTTATACAACCTTGGTAGAAGGAAAAGTAGAAATGCAAGTGGATCAATTTAAACAAAACTTAGTTCCAAACGAGCGAGCTAATTTAGATTTAAAAACTAAAAAAGTAAACATAGCTAAAGTAGATGTTTATAATGAAATCTCTTGGAAAGAGGGAGTTTTTAGCTTTGATGATAAACCACTGGACGAAATCATGAAAGTGTTATCAAGATGGTATGATATAGATGTTGTTTTTGAAAAAGAATCCATCAAAAAAGAAAAGTTTAATGGGGTTTTAATCAAAGATAGAAATATTGATGAGATTTTAAGATCTATTAAAAATACAGGAATTATACATAAATATGAATTTAAAAATAAAACTTTGATACTCAAATAAAAAAAAAGAGGGGTAGTAGTTTAGATATTTTGCGGTGTCCTAGCTACTTCCCTCCTTCTACATTAATTAAACAATTGTTCAACTAACCCAACAAAATTATGAAAATTAATTCTATTAATTGTGGTTTCCAATTTGGAAATCGGCTTCTATTGATTATGATGAGAACATTTTTAATCCTTTTCTGCACAACCGTCTTTAGTTTCAATACTGAAACTACATTTTCGCAGGTAAAAATATCTATTGAACAAAATCAATTGGTATCCGTAAAAGAAGTTTTTAAAATAATTCAAAAACAAACCAATTACAGTTTCATTTACCCAAATGATTTATTTAATGATGCTCCAAAAATTCAATTAAAAAAAGGCTCTATTGAAGTATCAAAATTATTGAATCAGATTGTTGCATCAAGTCATTTGAATTTTGAGCTAACAGCTGATAAAAATATTATTATCAAAGAAATCTTGAGTACTGATGTAAAAGAAAATGCAATTCAAGAAATAAAAGTTTCAGGTACAATTACAGATGAAAACAATCAGCCTATTCCAGGAGTAAGTATTCTTCTTAAAGGGACTCAAATAGGGACACAAACTGATTTTGATGGTAATTATACCATAAAAGTACCCTCTAAAGAGAGTGTTTTGGTCATATCATTTATTGGATATGGGACCAAAGAAATAAAGATAAATAATCAATCAAATATTAATTTACAACTGCTTCCAGAAACCGCAAACCTAGAAGAAGTAGTAGTTGTAGGTTATGGAACGGTTAAGAAAAGTGATTTAACAGGTTCTGTGGTTTCTATAGGTAATAAAGATATAAATAAGGTGGGAGGTACTAGTCCTATGCAGGCTTTACAAGCTAATGCCGCAGGAGTAAATATTTCACAAAAAACGGGTTCTGTTGGAGCTGGTTTTGATATTAGTATTCGTGGGATAAATTCTTTTGCAGGTCAGCAACCGCTGTTTGTTGTAGATGGTATCGTGACAGAAAGTATTGATTTTTTAAATCCGCAAGACATTCAGCAAATTGATATTTTGAAAGACGCTTCATCAACGGCTATCTATGGTTCTCGTGGTTCTAATGGTGTTGTTATAGTTACAACTAAATCAGGAGAAAGTGCTAAAAACCGTAAACCATCCATTATTTATTCAGGTTATGTAGGTGTGAGAAAAGTGGTTAATATGCCTGATTTTTTCAATAGCTATGACGAAAGTGTTTTATGGGCAAAAGACAGACAGGTAGCTCGTGATTTAGTTCAAGGAGTGCCTATTGTGAATTCGCCAACATATGGTTTTCCAAATGTAATTGTTAATGGGGAAAATTATTGGGAAAAAAATCTTGCTGAGAAAAATGGAACCGATTGGTTAGGAGCATTTTTAAAAAATAGTACACAACAAAATCATTTTATTTCTGCTAATGGAGGTTCTGATATGGTTAGTTATGTGGTAGGTTTTGGGTATCAGGGTGATAATGGGAATGCAGTTGGGCAATCGTATAAAAAATATAATTTTAAGGCGAGTGTTGACGCTAAGGTTAATGATAAAATTTCTATTGGAACCAATATCAATTTAGCATTTTCTCAACAAGAATTGGTATCTAGACAAGGTTATACACAACAATTATTTAGAATGCCTACGTTTGCGCCTTCTTTTAATGATGATGGTAGTGTTATTCAATCTCCAATGTTAGGGATATCAAGTAATGTTAGTCCGTATACATTTGCAGATGGTAAATCGGCATGGAATGTTGAACAGTTTAACATTATTTCTAATTTTTATTTAAAATTTAATCCTATTAAAAGTTTAACTTTTAAATCTACATTTTCTCCAAATGCTAGAATCCAAAGGGATGGTGAATATAAAGACAGATTTGCAACCAGATCTATTTCTATAGCTAGATTCTGGACAAATAATAGGCTTTCTTATGTTTGGGATAATCAAGTAAATTATACTAAGGATTTTGGAGATCATAATATTTCTTATGATTTTGTTCAGTCAGCAACTTTTGATCGTATGGAAAGATCTTTTTCCTATGGTAGGGATGTTCCTTTTAATTCTTCTTTTTATAATGTTCAAAGTGCTCCACAACGTGATGCTGAAACGGGCTATAGTAAAAGCACAATTTTATCCTATACTAATCGTGTAAATTATTCTTATAAAGGGAGATATTTAGTTACCGGAACTATGAGATGGGATGGAGCTTCCAGATTGGCCGAAGGTAATAAGTGGGCTTCTTTTCCTTCTGGTGCTGTTGCTTGGAAAATGAACGAGGAATCATTTTTGAAAGATTTTTCTAAAATAGATAATTTAAAAGTTCGCTTAAGTTACGGTTATACTGGTGGGTATGGCCCAATTGGGGCTTATTCAACTCAGTCATCTTTAAACAAACAAAAATATTATGATTGGGATGGAACTACAGCTAATGGTTTTGTACCAAGTGAATTAGCAAATACTAATTTGACATGGGAACGTACAAGAGAATGGAATTTTGGAACTGATTTTGGTTTTTTTGCTAACAGGATAACAGGAGAAATTAATCTTTATGATCGATTGTCAAAAGGTACAATTTTGAGTAGAAAGTTAGCTGTACCAACTGGTTGGACATCTATGTTTGATAATGTGGCTTCAATTAGTAACAAAGGTATTGAATTGCAATTGAAAACGATAAACATCGATAATGGAGACTTTAAATGGGAAACTAACTTTATTTTTTCTTCAAATAAAAACAAAATAGTTGATTTATATGGAAAAAAAGAAGATGATATCCCTAATAGATGGTTTATTGGTCAGCCAGTAAATGTTGTTTATGCAATGGTTTTTGATGGGATATGGCAGAAAGATGAGTTGGCTCCTGAAGATCAACAAGCACTTGAAGGAACTGCTAGAGTAAAAGATTTAAATGGCGATGGTAAAATTGATATTGATCATGATATGAAAGTGTTAGGTTCTCCAAATCCAGATTGGATTGGGACTTTTTCAACTACTTTCACCTACAAAAATTGGGATCTTTCGGCTACCGTTTATACTAAACAAGGAGTTTGTCAGTTTAGTCCATTCCATAAAGAATTTACTGATTTTAATAGTAAAGTAATTTTGGATGTACCATATTATGTGAGAGAGAATCCTGTAACTCCTTCAAGAAAATCCAATACGTATCCACAAGCTTCATATATGGGACAATATTGGGGAGAAGATGCGGGATCATATGGTTACCCTGGATTTAATAAGGATGCCTCTTTTGTAAGAATTCAAAATATAACTTTAGGATATAATTTTACGCCTAAGTTATTGTCTAAAGTAGGGGTGTCAAGCATGCGAATGTATGTAAATGCATTGAACCCTTTTACATTTACTAAATATGATGGTTTTGATCCAGAATGGGCAGGAGCCGATATGTCAGGTGTTGATGCGTCAAATACAGCTTATGCTATTTATCAACTTGGTGTTAATATTAAATTTTAAGATTATGATGAAGTTAAAATCAAAAATATATACAATTCTTATAGGATTATTAATTGTAAGTTGTTCAGGGTATCTGGATGAAGAAAATTTAGGAAATACAACTGCTGAAAATTTTTATGGAACAAAAGATGGTTATGAAGGACTTGTAAATGCAACTTATGCTACTTTACGCGATGTTTATGAACCTACCCCTTATGTTTTTTGTGCAGGTACCGATTTGTTTTTTGCAGCTCATGCTGAAGTGCCTTTAGGATTAGCTTCTTATCAAACTTTAACTCCTGGAGAGGCTAATGTAGAAAAGTTGTTTAGAAGCTTGTATCAGAGTATTCAGATTTCAAATTTGGCATTGTATTATGCAGCTAAAACAGAAGATTTTCCAGAATTAGAAAGTAGAATAGCAGAGGTAAAAACTTTACGAGCTTATTATTATTTCTTGTTGGTTCAAGAATTTGGGGATGTTTCTATTGTTCAAAATTTAGTAAACGAACCCATTACACATTTTGAAAGAAAACCAGCTAGTGAGGTCTATCAATTCATTATTGACGAGTTAAATCAGGCAATAGATGTTCTACCAGTAACACAAACAAATTTTGGAAGAGTAACTAAACGTGCTGCGCAGCATATTCTGGCTAAGGTATACTTAACTAGGGGGTATGAAGCTTATGGAAAAGGAACTGCTGATTTTGAAATGGCTGCTACGTTGGCAGATGCTGCTATAAACGGACAAGCACTTAATTTACCTTTTGGAGATTTATTTAAGTATAAAAATGATAAAAATGAAGAGATTTTATGGTCTGTACAATATAATAAATCTAATTCTGGCGAAGTTTCCCATAATTGGGATTATCCTTGGGGACCATTAGTTCAAGGGTCAAATGATGGGGTTATTAAGAAAAATGCTTTACACCCAACAGAATATTTATTCACTTTGTTTGAAGATAATGATTCTCGATTTGAAGGAACTTTTTTAAATATTAAAACAGCTCCATATACTGGATATATTTTAAATCCAGCAGCATCAAGTGTTGAATTTTATTATCCACGCACAGCTGCTCAAATTGCTGATGTGCCAAATTGGAGAGCTGCAGATCCAGTTAATAGAACAAATACAATTATTTCACCAATTGGACCACATTGGTGGGATGGTTTAAATCAAGTTGATTTTCCTGCTTTAAAGAAATTTGATAGGGTTCAAACGGCTACACCTTCTGTTCAATATACACATGATATCTATATAGCTAGGTTAGGTGAAACCTATCTTATTGCAGCAGAAGCTTATTTGCAATCTAATAATCCCGGAAATGCTATTGACCGCGTTAATACAGTAAGACAAAGAGCTGGGGCTTCTGTTGTTTCTAGTGTTGATCTTGATTTTATTTTAGATGAAAGAGCACGAGAATTAGCTGGAGAAGGATTTAGATGGCTTGATTTAAAAAGAACAGGAAAATTAGTGGATTATACTAAGGTAAGAAATCCAGATATTAAAACAATTTTTGATGGAGGTACGAATCCATTTGTAGGTGTTGGTGGGCAATTAAAAATATTGCGCCCAATACCATTAGCGGTTATATCTTTGGATAGCGGGGATTATCCTCAAAATCCAGGGTATTAAATTGTTTCTTTTGGTTAGTTTGGTGTCAAAGGCAGATCTTATGATCTGCCTTTGATTTTTTAGATCCAATTATTTTTAGGTTTTAGTTAATGTATAAAAAGCTTTATTTCTATAAAGCTTTTCTAGTTGAAACTATTCATGAAAACTAAAAGGGTTGATGATTGTTTTTAAAATAGTGTAGAGCAAAATAGTTGGTACATGGTAATAGTGATTCGTAGATAATAATTTCTAATTTCACCGTAAAAGAAAACAAGTTGCTGGAATAAGTAAATTGAAATTTTAGATACAACTGCTACGATATACCTAAGAATTACTGATTAATTCTGGATATATGGTTTTTTCTTGTTTAATTTGTAGTAAAGTGTTTATCAATTTGAGCGCTTTTTAGTTAGCTGTTTCTATGGTAAATTCAATATTTCATTTGTTTGTATAAGCCTTGGTTTAATACCACAATTCAATATATAGACGTTTTTTTGACTAAAGTTTTTAATAATTAAAATAATACTATAATGAAACAGTTTTTTCGAAATATACTTTTAGGAACTCTTTTCGTTTCTTTTTATACAAATGCGCAACAGAAACCAATTCAGATTCCAAAAGACACTACTTTCACCGTAAAAAATGAGTATAAAAAATACCTGAAAAAATTTCCGCAGATAAAACCTGCTAAGGATTCTTTGCCGGAAAATATAAAGGAAAACAGAAATATAATCTATACTACCTTAAAAAACACTCCTTTTGGAGACCGGGATTTACATCTTGATGTTTTTTCTCCAAAGAAAAAAGGAAAATATCCCGCATTGATTATGATTCACGGTGGAGGCTGGAAAGCCGGTGATAAAATATTACAAGTACCCTTGGCTCAAAAACTGGCATCTAAAGGAATTGTAACCATCTGTGTAGAATACCAATTGTTGCAGGAAGCCAAATATCCCGCAGCGGTTTTTAATATAAAATCGGCAGTGCGATGGACGCGTGCCAATGCAGATAAATACGGAATTGATTCGAATAAAATAGCTATTTCGGGTTGTTCAGCGGGTGGACAATTGGCTTTATTGACTGGATTGACAAACGGAGTGGAAGCAATGGAAGGAAATCAGGGAAATTCAGGTTTTTCAAGTGATATACAGGCTATCATAGATTTGGATGGGGTGGTCGATTTTATGGCACCACGATCTCTTAATTTGAACAGAACACCAGAATCGGCTGATGTACAATGGCTAGGAGGTTCTTTTTATGAAAAACCGGAAATTTGGAAAGAAGCTTCACCTATTTTCTGGGCTAATGAAAAATCATGTCCTATATTGTTTGTCAATAGTGGTTTTCCAAGATTTCATGCCGGACAGGATGAGTTAGTGGGGATGATGAAAGATTGGGGAATTTATAATGAAGTGCATAAATTTGACATTCAGCTCCATACATTTTGGCTGTTTGAACCCTGGATTAATTCAACTACCGATTATATGAATAATTTTTTAACTAAAGTTTTAAATAAATAAACATGAAAATGAAAGTTTTAGTACCAATTTTTTGCGCGATAGCTAGCATAGTTATTATGGCTTTTAGTGTGAAGCAAAACGACACGACGGTGGTTTATTTAATTGGCGATTCCACTATGGCGGATTATGCAAATAATTATGAGCCTGGTAAAGATTATATGAAAACCAGATATCCTGTTACGGGTTGGGGACAGGTTTTTCAACGATACCTGGTAAAAGACAGTTTACAGAAAGTGAATCAACTTATTAAAACCGATAGTGCTTTTGTAGATGACAGAGCAAGAGGCGGACGCAGTACGCGAACCTTTTTTCAGGAAGGAAGATGGCGTGCAGTATATGAAAATCTTAAAAAAGATGATCTGGTTCTGATGCAATTTGGTCATAATGATGCCGCTGAAACCATGACTGAAAGATATGTGCCAATAGAAGGCTACAAAGAATTTTTAAGATTGTTTGTTAACCAAACCAGATCTAAAGGAGCTGTACCCATTATCTTAACGCCGGTAGCCAGAAATTATCCATGGGCAGATGGGAAATTGCAAAATGTGCATGGACTGTACGATCAGGCGGCAAAAGATGTGGCGAAAGAATTAAATGTGATGCTAATTGATTTAAATAGAAAATCAATGGACTTTTTTACCCAAAAAGGAGAAACTTTTTCAGCTGAAAATTACTTTATGAATTTACCAGCCGGAAAATATGAAGCCTACCCGGAAGGTCAAAAAGACAACACGCATTTTCAAACTAAGGGAGCAATAGAAGTCGCCCGGCTTGTTTTTGAAGGAATGAAAGAATTAAATACTGCAATTAAAAAATAAAAATATCTTTTACATGAAAAATACATTCAGACTAGCTTTTATAATGATTTTGCTATTTGCAACGCAATTATTTACTGCACAAACGGCAAATTCAAAAAAAGACAAATATGATTTTGTGATTGCAAAAGACGGAAGTGGTAATTTTAAAACGATTCAGGAAGTTATTGATGCTGTTCCTTTTTTGAAAACAACAGAAACAAAAATTTTGATTAAAAATGGTACCTATAAAGAGAAACTGGAAATCCCGGAAAACAAGAATAACATCACTTTTATAGGAGAAGATAAGGATAGCGTTATTATTACTTATGATGATTTTGCATCCAAAAAAAATAGTGCTGGAGAAAATATAGGAACATCAGGATCGTCTAGTTTTATTGTTACAGCAAATGATTTTAAAGCTAAAAATATTACTTTCGAGAATGCAGCAGGACCAGTGGGTCAGGCTGTAGCGGTTAGAGTTGATGGAGATAGAATCATTTTTGATAACTGTAAATTTATGGGGTTTCAGGACACCTTGTATCCGCGAAGTACCACTAGCAGGCAGTATTATAAAAATTGTTATATAGAGGGAACAACTGACTTCATTTTTGGAGCTTCCACTGCTGTTTTTGACCAGTGTGAGATTTTTGCAAAGCCGGGAGGTTCTTATGTTACGGCAGCAAGTACACCAGAAAATAGTACCTATGGTTTTGTGTTTTTGAATTGCAAGTTGACCACAAACTCAGAAAATAACAGTTATTATTTAGGACGACCTTGGAGAAATTTTGCTAAAACAGTATTTGTTAAATGCGAAATGGCCGGACACATAAAGCCCGAAGGCTGGCACAATTGGAGCAAACCAGATGCAGAAGCTACGACATTTTACGCCGAATATTTATCTAGTGGAGATGGAGGTAACACAGCATCACGTGTGAGCTGGTCTCATTTGTTGACAGCCAAACAAGTTGCAACTGACTATACTCTTAATGCCATTTTTAAAGATTGGATTCCTAACTAAAATTTTAATAAATAGAAATTAGTTGTTATGAAAAAAATATTTTTTTTACTCTTTTTGTGTCTCTTTAATAATACTCAGATTTTAATTGCACAAACTTCTAATCCCGGGAAATACAAATACAATTTTGTGGTTGCAAAAGATGGAAGTGGTGATTACAAATACATTCAGGATGCTATCAATGCCATGCGCGTTTTTCCATTGGCACCTATTACTTTGTATATAAAAAACGGGGTTTATAATGAAAAAGTGGAATTAGAAGCTGTAAACACCGATGTAACTTTTATCGGAGAAAGTCTAGATAAAACTATTATTAGTTTAAACGATTATTCAGGACGAGGAAAAATGGATACTTTTGATTCGTATACAGTGAAAATTTCTGGAAATAGATTCAAAGCAGAGAATATTACTTTTGAAAATTCAGCAGGAAGAGTAGGTCAGGCGGTTGCTTTGTTTGTTGATGCTGATAAAGCTATTTTTAAGAACTGTAAATTTTTAGGAAATCAAGATACAATTTACTGTGGCGGGGAATATTCAAGACAGTTTTTTGTAGATTGTTATATAGAAGGAACTACCGATTTTATTTTTGGACCAGCAACGGCTGTTTTTAAAAATTGTGTGATTCACTGTAAGTCTAATTCTTATATTACAGCTCCCAATACACCCAAAGACAAAGACTTTGGTTTTGTGTTTTTAGATTGTAAAGTTACATTAGCTGATGAAGTAACTAAAATGTATTTAGGCCGTCCTTGGAGAGCTTGGGCAAAATCAGTATTTATAAAATGCGAGTTGTCTAAGGAGATTGCTGCTGAAGGTTGGGATAATTGGGGAAATGTTGAAAACGAGAAAACGGCTTATTTTGCCGAATATGAAAATAAAGGAGAAGGTTTTAATCCAAAAGAAAGAGCATCATGGACGCATCAATTAAAAAAATCCGAAGTTGAAAAGTATTCGCTTAAAAATATATTAGGGAATCTAAAGTTTGCAGAAAAGGAATGGTATGAGTTGTAATTTTGGAAATTATTCTGAAAACTAAAATGACTACAAATAAAACAGTCCCAAAAAGTGTCATACTATTTGGGACTGTTTCTATTAGTAAAGTCTTAAAAAAAAATTACTTTTCTAGCAGCACTGATTTACCAATGATATTGAAACGAATTTTTTGAGTATCATTAGAATCATCAGGAAGTTTTCCTCCCACGGAAATAGTAAACCATCCGGGTTCAACTACGCGTTGTCCTTTTTTATTTATCAGGGAAAGTTGTCTGGGGCTGATTGTAAAATGAACAGTTTTAGTTTCTCCTTTTTTAAGCTGAATGCGTTCGAAACCTTCTAATTGCCATATTGGTCGGGGAGTAGAAGCTTTTTCATCTTTAAGATACAGTTCAGCCACTTCATCACCATCATACATCCCTGTATTAGTTATGTCAACTGATACTTTAAAATCTTTTTCGGGGCTATTGATTTTTGGAACTTGCAAGTTGCTGTATTTAAAAGTGGTATAACTTAAGCCAAAACCAAAAGGGTACAATGGTTTTTTGTTGAAATAGCGATAAGTACGGCCTTTCATGTCATAATTTTCGAAATCAGGAAGCTGGTCAACCGATTTATAATAGGTAACAGCTAATCGTCCTGCAGGATTATAATCTCCAAAAAGTACATCGGCAATTGCATTTCCGCCCTGTTGCCCAGGATATCCGGCAGTAAGGATTGCAGGAACATTATCGTTTGCCCAGTTAATAGACAGAGCACTTCCGTTTATTAGTACTAGAACTACCGGTTTTTTTGTAGCAACCATCGCCTTCATTAGTTCTCTTTGATTAACAGGCAGATCAAGACTGGTACGGTCTCCGCCTGCAAAACCATCAGCTTCAACTTTCATTTCTTCACCTTCTAAGCGTTCATTCAATCCCAAAACTAGCACTATGACATCTGCTTGGTTAGCAACATCCGTAGCCTGCTGAATTAAATTTTCTTCTGGTTCTGCCCATAAAAGCTGAGCAATAGCATCACCATAGAAATTCTGGTATTTTACTTCTATTTTGTATTTTTTACCTGCTTCTAATGCTATTTTTTGTGCACGAATGCGGGGATGGTGATTGTTTTTTCCGCCGCTAGTTTCTCCTCCTTCAATGTTTACAGTCATATAAGGTTTTGACCATTCAGATATACTGTAAGTTCCGGTTTTTGGTGCCACAATATATCCCGTCCATTTTACACTGTAATTACCCATTTTCATGCGTGGGTCAGGAGTATTTATATCCCAGTGAAAATCGATATTATCATCTGTACGACTAAAAAGAGGTTTTCCTTCCCATTCTTTATTGTCAAAATATTGAGCTGTTAAACCCTGTTTACCATTTTCATTTTGAAAATAAACTGATGGAATCACTTTCATTTCAGGAACTCCTTTAGCTAAATCGGTTCCTTTGGCATAAAGCACTTTTGCATTGGGTTCTAATTTGTTTTTAATGCCTTTTAATACAGTGATGGGGTTGCTTGGAATACCACTGTAATTGCCCCATAAAGATTGAACATCATCAGCATTTGGACCAATAACGGCAACAGTTTTTATTTCTTTAGAAAGAGGAAGTGTCTGATTCTGATTTTTTAATAAAACAATACTTTTCTGAGAAGCTACTCTGGCAAGATAATCGTGTGCAGGACTGTTGTTGACAGCGTAAGGAATTTGAGCATATTTTACCATATCGTCTGGATCAAACATACCTAGCTTAAAACGGGCAGTAAAAAGACGTTTTATCGTGATATCAATATCGGCTTCAGTTAGTAATTTAAGATCTAATGCTTTTTTTAAGTCTTTAAAGCTGCTTCCACATTCTAAGTCTAATCCACTTTTTACAGCTAATGCCGATGCCGATGCTGCATTATTAGTGATTTTGTGGTATTTCCAGATATCGGTAACAGCGCCACAATCAGATACAATGTATCCATTAAAGCCCCAGTCTTTTCGAAGAATATTAAATAGAAACGGACTCGCACTGGCTGATTCTCCTCTAAAACGGTTATAAGCACCCATTATAGAATAAACCTTTCCCTCTTTTACTAAAGTGCGAAATGCCGGAAGATAAGTTTCATATAAATCAATGTCGCTGATTTCAGCATTAAAATGATGGCGTGATGGTTCAGGACCAGAATGAACGGCATAATGTTTAGCAGTTGCAATTACTTTTAGATACTTAGAGTCAGTACCCTGTAAGCCATTTACAAAATTTAGTCCAAGTTGTCCTGTCAGATAAGGATCTTCTCCATATGTTTCATGTCCACGACCCCACCGAGGATCACGGAATATATTGATATTGGGTGACCAGAAAGTCAATCCCTGATACATACCATGTTGTCCATTTCTTAAATATTCGTGGTGTTTGGCGCGTGCTTCATCCGAAATGACAGTGGCAACGTCTAAAATTAACTGACGATCCCATGAGGATGCGATAGAAATGGATTGTGGAAAAACAGTGGCATAACCAGCACGGGCAACTCCATGTAAGGCTTCATTCCACCAATTGTATTCTGGGACATCGAGGCGCTCAATAGCTGGCGAAGAATCCATTAACTGGCTGATTTTTTCATCTATAGTCATTCTCGAAACCAAGTCGTTTACTCTTTGTTCAATTGGTAAATCTGGATTTTTAAACGGCAATTGTTTTTGTGCAAAGGAGCTTAGTGCAAATAGACTCAATAGTAATACCCCAATATTTTTTTTTGTCATTGATTTCTGTTTAAAGATTTTTAATAAATGAAAATATAAAATTTTAATTACAAGCAAGGCATTTTTTAGTTTTTTTTCTTACTGAAAGAACATTTATTAGCTATATAAAAAGTATTCTAACAGAAAATTATACTCCTGATTCAGCTGGTTGTTTTACTATAGGAAATTTGTAGAGACATAGACGATATTACGTTGAATTTTTTTTTTGCTTGCAGCCAAAAAATACCTCTTAACTTTTTGGAATTAAAGAGGTATTTTGATAAAATAAGCAGAAGTTTAGTTTTGTTAAACAAAAATATCAATATAACTAACCTCATCGGTTATGGGCGTAATTCCGTGTTTTTGTAAGGCGTTAAAGTATAGACTGTCTCCTGTTTTCAGGATGTATTCAGTATCGGCTACCTGCATTTTCATTTCGCCTTCGACCACAAACACAAACTCTTCGCCATCGTGTGATAACTGGTGTGGAATGACTTCGCCTTTTCGGGCTACAAATAGAAAAGGCTGCATCTTTTTTTGGTGGTATTCTGATGCGTAAGGAAATATCATATAGCCTTTTTCGGTTTTAACCAGTTTTTCAACGGCATCTTTACGGCTGGTAACAATGGCTTTATTCCAGCCATCCTGTTCCAGTAAACCCGATATAGTAGTGCCTAGAACAGAAGCTATTTTTACCAGAGTTGCTACTGATGGTATTGTTTTGTTGTTTTCTATCTTAGAAATCATGCTTTTAGATAAGTCACAGCTATCTGCCACTTCTTGCAAAGTGCGTTTTTGACTGATGCGTAGCATGCGAATCCTTTCACCTACTTCAAGATTGTTGTCTGTTTTGTTTTTAGTGTGTGCTTTGTTTTTCAAAATGCTTATATTCAATTAGTTTGTCTAAAACTCAATTTCGTCACAAATAAAAGACAATTAAAGCTTACATAGTCCAGGCTTACTGTTTTTTGTGCCAAAATTAAATTCGAAAATAAAGATACTGATTACAATGTTGTCTGATAATTTTTTATCAACTTTGTTGAACAAAAGTAAACATTTTGTAAAATTAGAAACTTTGCGGAAATTCCGTGAGCAATAAACTAACCTATGTATCAACCACTAAAACGTTGTCTGGCTGTTATTTTGACCGTATATACAGCAGCACTACACGCTCAAAATCCTGAAATCAAGGTAGATCTTACTAAAGAAATTGCGCCTATGAAACCCGTATGGGCATGGTTTGGCTATGATGAGCCTAATTATACTTATATGAAAGACGGAAAAAAACTGCTTACTGAAATTGCAGAACTAAGTCCTGTGCCAGTATATGTGCGAACACATAGTCTGCTGGTAAGTGGCGATGGTATTGCAGCGCTTAAATGGGGTTCAACAAATGCGTATACAGAAGACGCTGATGGAAATCCGATTTATAACTGGAGAATTGTAGACAGTATTTTTGATACTTATGTTTCACGCGGCATGAAACCCCTGGCGCAAATAGGCTTTATGCCCGAAGCGCTTTCGACACATCCGGCTCCTTACCGTCATTATTGGAAACCGGGTGATCCATACACTGATATTATTACGGGTTGGGCTTATCCGCCAAAAGATTATGATAAATGGCGTACTCTGGTTTACGAATGGGTAAAACATTCCGTAGAACGTTACGGTCAGAAAGAAGTAGAAAGCTGGTATTGGGAAGTTTGGAACGAACCTAATGGACATTACTGGAAAGGAACTCGCGAAGAATTCTATAAATTATATGATTATGCCGCCGATGGTTTAAAAAAGGCCTTGCCTACAGCAAAAATAGGAGGGATCAATATTGCAGGAACACGAAGCAAAGGCGCTCAGGAATGGACTAATGATTTTATAAAACATTGTATCAGCGGCACTAACTATGCTACGGGTAAAACAGGTTCGCCTATGGATGCTATTCTTTTTCATGCTAAAGGTTCGCCAAAATTAGTGGATGGTACAGTAAGAATGAACATGGCACCTCAACTAAATGATATTCAAACCGGATTCAATATGGCGATGTCCTATCCTGAAACTAAAGACCTACCGCTAATAATAGGGGAGTCTGATCCTGAAGGTTGTGCGGCTTGTGGTATGGCTACCAATCCGGAAAATGCGTATCGAAACGGAACCATGTATTCCAGTTATACCGCTGCAAGTTTTGCCAGGAAGTATTTATTAGCAGATAAAACAAAGGCTAATTTTCTGGGAGCTGTATCCTGGTCGTTTGAGTTTGAAAATCAGCCTTGGTTTTATGGTTACAGAGATTTAGCTACTAATGGAGTGGATAAACCTGTGTTGAATGTTTTCAGAATGTTCGGTATGATGACTGGTACAAGATTAGAAGCTGAAAGTAACCGTATGTATTCTCTGGAAGAAGTACTTCAATCCAGTGTTCGAGGAGAGCAATCAGATATTGGAGTTTTGGCAACTAAGGATACAAAATCGGCAGCGGTGATGGTTTGGAACTACCATGATAATGACAAACCAGGAGCTACTGAAACGGCAAATGTAACAATTGAAAATATTCCTGTAAAAAAGGCTCAGCTTACAGTTTATATGATTGATAAAGAAAACAGCAATTCGTATGAAGTCTGGAAAAAAATGGGTTCACCTCAAAATCCTACGCAACAACAAATAGATACATTAGAAGAATCAGGGAAATTAAAAAGTATTTCGACTCAAAAAATAAAAATAACTTCGGGTAAAACCATAGTGCCTGTACAGTTGGAACGTCAGGCGGTAGCTTTGGTGAAACTGGATTGGTAAACTATTGGTAAAAGAATTTTATAAAGGCTTCAGAGAAATCTGGAGCTTTTTTTGGGATTGATTCGAAATTTGTAAGTAATGTGAATTCTTTGATTTTAGAGCATAAAAAAAAGCCTCAGATTTCTCTGAAGCTTTTCTTAGTAGCGGGAACAGGACTCGAACCTGTGTCCGCCGCGGCGGATATGAGCCCGATGAGTTAAATCTTATGAATTAGATTTTTAATAAACTCTCTTCCAATTCCCGTTTTTAAATATTTTTCTCTATTCATGGCTTCGATTTTGGAATTAAAAAATTCAATATGAATTACAATCCAAGGTCTGAATTTTAATGTATATCCTTTGGTCGATAAATTGTTATGTGATTTGAATCTTTCTATGAGGTTAGAGGTAAAACCTGTATAAGTTTTACTGAACTTTTCAGAATATAGAATGTAAACGACAAATTCATCCATAATTTTTTACAGATAAATATAAACAAAAAAAGCCTCAGATTTCTCTGAAGCTTTTCTTAGTAGCGGGAACAGGACTCGAACCTGTGTCCGCCGCGGCGGATATGAGCCCGATGAGTTAAATCTTATGAATTAGATTTTTAATAAACTCTCTTCCAATTCCCGTTTTTAAATATTTTTCTCTATTCATGGCTTCGATTTTGGAATTAAAAAATTCAATATGAATTACAATCCAAGGTCTGAATTTTAATGTATATCCTTTGGTCGATAAATTGTTATGTGATTTGAATCTTTCTATGAGGTTAGAGGTAAAACCTGTATAAGTTTTACTGAACTTTTCAGAATATAGAATGTAAACGACAAATTCATCCATAATTTTTTACAGATAAATATAAACAAAAAAAGCCTCAGATTTCTCTGAAGCTTTTCTTAGTAGCGGGAACAGGACTCGAACCTGTGACCTTCGGGTTATGAGCCCGACGAGCTGCCTACTGCTCTATCCCGCGATGTGCGTTTTGTAATCTCAATAAGGCTACCTTAGTAGCGGGAACAGGACTCGAACCTGTGACCTTCGGGTTATGAGCCCGACGAGCTGCCTACTGCTCTATCCCGCGATGTTTCGGGTGCAAAGATACAAATAAATTCGACATATCCAATGATGAATTTTAAAAAATGTTTTTATTTCAACTATTGGCCTGATATGACTACCTTTGCAGCATAAAAAATAATGAAAATGACACACAAAGCAGGTTTTGTAAATATTATAGGAAATCCAAACGTAGGGAAATCAACACTGATGAATGCATTTGTTGGGGAGCGATTGTCTATTATTACTTCCAAAGCGCAAACAACCCGTCACCGAATTTTGGGAATTGTAAATGGTGAAGATTTTCAGATGGTGCTTTCGGATACGCCTGGAATTATCAAACCGGCATACGAAATGCAGGAATCGATGATGGATTTTGTAAAATCGGCTTTTGAAGATGCTGATGTGTTGATTTATATGGTGGAAATAGGAGAGCAGGAATTAAAAGATGAAGCTTTTTTTAATAAAATTATCCATTCTAAAATTCCGGTTTTATTATTGTTGAACAAAATTGACAATTCCAATCAGGAGCAATTAGAACAGCAAGTGGCTTTCTGGACAGAGAAAGTGCCTAATGCGGAAATTTACCCTATTTCGGCTTTGCAAAATTTTAATGTGCCTGAAGTTTTCCAAAGAATCATTTCGTTATTGCCAGATTCACCGCCTTATTATCCAAAAGACCAATTGACCGATAAACCGGAGCGTTTTTTTGTGAATGAAATCATCAGAGAGAAAATCTTATTGAATTATAGCAAGGAGATTCCGTATGCTGTAGAAATTGTTACCGAAGAATTTATTGAAACCGATACGATTATCCGTATCCGCTCTTTGATTATGGTGGAGCGAGATACACAAAAAGGAATCATCATTGGTCATAAAGGAGCAGCTCTGAAAAAAGTAGGAATGGAAGCTCGTGAAGATTTAGAGAAATTCTTTGGGAAACAAATTCATATTGAGATGTATGTAAAGGTGAATAAAAACTGGAGAAGTAATGCCAATATGTTGAAGCGTTTTGGGTATAATCAAAAATAGTTGATTGGGTTATTTGTTTAATTGATAACTCAAGAAGTTCTTGATACCTTAAAACCCTAGCCCAGCTGGACACGAGCGATAGCGAACTGACGAAGTAAATAGCTCCTAAAAAACATAAAAAGCATAGGTACTTAGAAACTTAGCGGCTTAGTCCCTTTTTTAACTACCTTTGCAAAAAATTAAAATACTGTATTTTGGAATTATAAGTGATGGATTTTTAGGAAACTAAAGTCTAAAATTTGAAATCTAAAATCTAAAATTCAAAAAAATGAATAACATTGTTGCGATAGTAGGAAGACCTAATGTGGGGAAATCGACCCTGTTTAATAGGCTGATACAAAGAAGAGAAGCTATTGTAGATTCAGTATCTGGGGTTACCCGTGATAGAAACTATGGTAAAAGCGAGTGGAACGGAAAAGAGTTTTCTGTGATTGATACGGGCGGATATGTTCGTGGTTCAGACGACGTATTTGAAGGCGAAATTCGTAAACAAGTAGAACTTGCTATTGATGAAGCTGATGTTATTGTTTTTGTAGTAGATGTAGAAGAAGGAATTACACCTATGGACGAAACTGTGGCTAAACTGTTGCGCAAAGTAACAAAGCCGGTTTTGTTAGCCGTTAATAAGGTGGATAATGCCATGCGTGAGAAAGACGCGGTGGAATTTTACAACCTGGGTTTAGGTGATTATTATACTTTTGCCAGTATTTCAGGAAGTGGAACTGGTGATTTGCTGGATGCTTTAATTGAAGCATTCCCTGAAAAACCAGAGCCAGTTAAGGAAGAAGTAGTGTTGCCACGTTTTGCAGTGGTAGGACGTCCTAATGCTGGGAAATCGAGTTTTATTAATGCCTTGATTGGTAAAGACCGATTTATGGTAACTGATATTGCGGGAACTACCCGTGATGCTATTGATACGAAGTTTGACCGTTTTGGTTTCGAATTCAACTTGGTTGATACTGCCGGAATTCGTCGTAAGGCTAAGGTAAAGGAAGATTTAGAATTTTATTCGGTAATGCGTTCGGTACGTGCTATCGAGCATGCTGATATTTGTATTTTGGTGATTGATGCCACTCGTGGTTTTGAAAGTCAGGATCAAAATATTTTCTGGTTGGCTCAAAAAAACCGTAAAGGTTTGGTGATTTTAGTAAACAAATGGGATTTGGTGGAGAAAGACACCATGTCTACCAGAGATTACGAAGAGAAAATCAAGAAAGAATTAATGCCATTTACTGATGTGCCTATTTTGTTTGTTTCGGCATTGACGAAACAACGTTTGCTGAAAGCGCTGGAAGCTTCGGTAAAAGTGTTTGAAAACAGACAACAACGTATTCCAACTTCAAAGTTCAACGAATTCATGTTGAAAGTAATTGAAGCTTATCCGCCGCCAGCGACTAAAGGAAAGTATGTAAAAATTAAATATTGCATGCAGTTGCCATCGCCAACACCGCAGTTTGTGTTTTTTGCTAACTTGCCGCAATACGTTAAGGAACCGTACAAACGTTACCTGGAGAATAAAATTAGAGAAAACTGGGATTTCTCCGGTGTTCCCATAGATATTTATATTAGAGAGAAATAATACTAAAAACCACTTCGTAAAGGAGTGATTTTTTGGTTACTACAGATACTAAAAGCTCAAGATTAGATTCTTGGGCTTTTTTGTTTTGACGCTGTCCGATTAACAGATTTATTGGTTTTTTGTAGATTTATGTTTTTAGGAATATTATTATATTTGAGAAAAAAACTATTATAATGGCACAAAGTCATCTATATTTAGATAGATTGGAGTCGTTTTATAGTATCTATTTACTAGTTAGCGGTCAGCTTAAAAAAACAGAACAATAATATACAGACAAAGAAATAAATGAGTTTTTGGGAATCTATATCTACTTACATTCAGAAGAAAAAAGAAAATAACTTTTGGAGAAATCCTGATTGTTACTTCGCAGCAATTATTTTAAATGACGAGAAAGAACAAGTTTATGGAATAATAAAAAAGGATATGGCACTTCTTAAAAGAATTCCAAAACCAGAAACAGGATTCTTTTATAAAGATGTGGTTAAAGTTAAAGGACCGATAGGGAAACAATTATTTCGTGATGATGAAATTAATGAATATCGAGCAATAGAACTGTATAAATCTTCTAACATTCTGACTTTTACATTTAAAGCAATAATTCCAGATTCAAATGACTACTTTAAGCTTTTAGATTTGTTCAAAGAAAACAAACAAAAAGTAGAATTTCCTTGGACTCCTAATGACAATAATCAAGAATGGAGAAAAGGACGGTGCACTGCTGAAAATTTAGAGCAAGCGAAGAAAATATTAAATGGTTTTGTTGGCCAAAAAGAAGGAAGACAAGTTAAAGATATTAACCATTGGGACTATTACTTAAAAATGAAAGATTGAAAATGATAAAAGCCGAACCGCTAACACAGCACATATTGTAGGGCGTGGTAGATTGGAGTCGTTTTATAGTACCTATATACTAGTTACCTAACGACACGAACATCAGAAAAAAAACAACGAAATTTTCACTACTTTTGCCCAAAAAACTTAAGTAAAACGATGCTCCAAACCATTCAAATCATTGCTCTAATTCAAGGGGTTTTTGTTCTTTTTGTCTTGTTTACAAATCGAAAAGATTACAAAAAAACTACTTTTTGGTTGCTCTTTGGAAGTTTAATTTCTATTTTACTTTACATCTTGGGTGATGACAAAAACAATCTGTTTGTTGAAAATACAGATTGGTTTCTTTTTGATAACACCTTATTTGTAACCTTTCTCTTTTTGTTTTTCAAGTATTACAAAAACGAAAGAGAAAAATTTATAAAATCCAATTATCTATTTTTTCTTCCCAACATTTTTTATTTTATTCTTGAAGTATTTGAAATAAAATTACCCAAAGAAAACTTGAATATTGAAATTCTAGAAGTGATTTTAGAATTAACTTTCGTGATTTATCTAGCCTTAATTATACATTCTGTTTTTACAGATAAAAGAAGAATTTGGACTACTTATTTTGTTATTCCAATTGTTATTTTACTTGTATTTTCTTGTATAAATGATATTCTTAAAATAATTGGATTCCAAGAATTGTCATTTTTTAGCAGTCAAAACTTTAACTCCTATCTTTTATTAATTGTCGCTTTTTTATTCTACTTTATTTCTTTTAAATTACTAACTAATAACAAATACATTTTACCAAAAAACGAAATAAGCAAATACAAAAATTCTAATCTGAACACAAAACTGATTGAACAATATAAGTCGGATTTAATTTATGCCATGGAAATAGATAAATTGTTCTTGAATGGAAAATTATCCATTCAAGATGTTTCAGAAAAACTCAATATTCCAAAACAGTATATTTCGGAAGTTTTAAACGAACACATGAACACCAATTTCCAAGATTTCATCAATGAATACAGAGTAGACGAATTTATAAAGCGCCTAAAAAATGACCAAAATAATCAATTTACACTTTTAGGAATTGCCACAGATGTGGGTTTTAATTCTAAATCTTCTTTTAATGCTATATTTAAGAAATTCAAAGGTTTAACGCCAACTCAATTCAAAAAAAATCTTGCACAAAACAAGTAATTTGTACAAAAAAATTATTCTGCACTTGTCTTTATTTATTTACTCGTTGTTACTCACGTTATTTGCAGTATAATTTAAAATTGATCAAAAATGTTTCTACAAAATGCATCAAAAAAAGTACTATACTTTTTGATTTTACAACTTTCATTCTTCTCAATCTCAAACGCACAAACAGGTGTAACCGTTTCGGGAATTATAAAGGACAAAAATAACAAAGCAGTTTTACCTTTTGTAAACGTGGTGTTAAAAACGGAGAAAGACAGCACATTTATTAGTGGAACAGTAACCAACGAAGAAGGACGTTTTTCTTTATCAAAAATAAAATCTGGGAACTACTATTTAGAGGTTTCTTTTATCGGCTACAAAACATCAAAACAATCGCTGTTTGTGGGTAATCTTACAGATTTTTTAGATATCAAGACTATTGAATTGGAAGAAGAAACTACCACATTACAAGAAGTTGTTGTAACAGGAAAAACTTCCGAATTAAGTGCTGCAATGGACAAAAAAACATTTGCTCTAAAAGACAATATTAGTCAAAGTGGTGGTTCGGTGTTACAAGCCATGCAAAACTTGCCAAGTGTTACAGTACAAGACGGAAAAGTACAACTTCGAGGAAACGACAAAGTAATTGTCCTAATTGATGGTAAACAAACTGCATTGACAGGTTTTGGAAACCAAACAGGGTTAGATAATATTCCTGCATCTGCGATTGAAAAAATTGAAATCATCAACAATCCTTCTGCCAAATATGATGCAAATGGAAACGCAGGAATTATCAATATTATTTATAAAAAAAACAAAAAAGATGGTTTTAATGGAAAGATTGGTTTTACAACAGGTGTCGGTTCACTTTGGGTGCGCAAAGAAAATTTACCAACTATAAGACCACAATATACTTTTACGCCAAAAATCAATCCAAGCGTTTCACTCAATTATAGAAAAAACAAAGTCAATGTCTTTTTTCAAGGCGATTATTTATATACTGAAACGCTTAACAAAAATGAATTTGTAACAAGAAATTACGACAATGGCGATGTGATTAATTCACAATTAAAACGCAACAGAAACACCCATTTTACGACATTGAAAAGTGGTTTTGATTATGCAATTAACGACCAAAATTCATTGACTATTTCAGGACTTTTTGGAAGTGAAAAAATAATTGACAGAGGAGACCAACCCTTTTTTAATAGAGACTTTTCACAACGAAATAGACTTTGGCAGTTTTTAGAAGATGAATTAAAAACAACCATAATGGCTACTGCTAGCTATCAACATAAATTTGCAGCAGCAGGACATTTGCTAAATATTGGTTTCAATTACACTTTTCACAGAGAAGACGAAAAATATTTTTACGACAATTATTTGCCAACTTCCACAGGAACCGATGCGTTTAAATTATTGTCTGACGAACAAGTTTATGATTTTAATTTTGACTACATAAAACCACTTAAATACGGACGAATTGAAACAGGCATAAAACTTCGCAACAGAAATATACCGACAAATATGCAATTTATTCCTGGTGTAAATTCAGTTTTAGACACCAATGCAGGTGGTTGGGCAACTTACAAAGAATTAATTCCTGCCGTTTATGGAAACTACATTTTTGAAAACAAAAGATGGGAAGCCGAACTAGGTTTAAGAATGGAGTATGTGAAAATTCAATATGACGTTAATCCTAATCATATAGTTTATAAAAGTGATGGTTATAATTACACACAACCATTTCCAAATTTACGTTTGGCATACAAAATTAACGACAATAATAAACTATCCATTTTCTACAATCGAAGAGTGGATCGACCTAACGAAGTTGATATTCGTATTTTCCCAAAATATGACGATGCTGAAATAATTAAAGTTGGGAATCCTGCTTTGCGACCACAATTTACAAATTCGATAGAATTGGGCTATAAAAAAAGTTGGGAAAAAGGAAGTTTATATAATGCTATTTATCACAGATTTGCTGATGGAACGATTACAAGAATTTCTAGTACTGTTCCACCAAGTAATTTAATTTATGCAACATTTCAAAACGTAAATAAAAGTTACAACACAGGAATTGAAATAGTTTTAGCACAAGAAATTTCTAAATTGTACGCATTCAATATTAATCTAAACGTATACAGAAATCAAATAGATGCCTTTACCGTTGAAAATAAATATCCAACTACACATTTATTTTCAGCAGACAAACAAGAAATATTTTCAGGAAACATAAAATGGAACAATACGTTTCATTTTCCCAAAAACATAGATGTGCAATTAACAAGTATTTATTTAGCACCCGATATTATTCCACAAGGAAAAATTAAATCACGTTTTTCATTAGACCTTGGGCTTAAAAAAGCAATTCAAAAAGGAAAAGGAGAACTATTTTTTAACGCTGCAGATTTGCTAAACACAATGATTATCAAAAAAGAAATAAACGGACAAGGTTTTAATTATACAAGCAACGACTATTACGAAACACAAGTAATAAGACTTGGATATAGTTATAAATTTTAACGAAACAGAAGATCCTAAAAACGCCAACAGCTATACTCCCTACAGGCAATTTAGGCATTTGGCTTAATAGAAAGATGATCTTGTATTTGGAATGATTTGGTAAATCCGATCCCTCGGATATAACTAAATATCTTGTACAACAGATAGCAATTAGCAATCTGTGCCAGCAAACAATAGCAAATAATACATTTAAAAAGCTACAACCCTAAAAGTTGTAGCTTTTTTGTTTTCTAAACTTCAGTCAGTAAAGCATTCAGTTGCAATGAAAAGGAAGTCCGAGGAGTGCGAAAACCATTCAGAAGCTAACAAGTGCCTATCCGAAGCATATAAATAGGAGTCCGAAGCTCATGGGAGGGCATTCTTTTTGCTTCGGAGGCCTTATTGTATTGGGCGGAACGCAAAACAGCTTTCAATAAGAACCAAAAAAGAATCCCTTTGCAAACTGTCCTATCCAGTTAGTAAAGGGATTTTTGATTTAACGACTTAAAAATTTAATTGTTTTTGTCTTCATCTTCGTCCAAAGTGTCCATTGGATGATCTTCGTACCAATCTTTAAAAGTTTTATTGGTCGTGTAATTATCAGTCAAAACAGTATAGGTCATAAAGGGTATTAAAATAAATCCTATACTGTGCATAAACAACAGTATTCGTATGTTGATGTTGGTTTGGTTCAAAGCCGCAAATACGAAAACATATATTGTTGTTATCCATACCAGTTTCATAGTGAAATTTTTCATAACGGTATTTTCTCTTAAAGTTACGCTTTTAACTCGGTAAAAAGTGTTAAATATCTGGTAATTAGACAGGTGTGTTTTTTAAAAGAGTGTCCTGATTGCTCGGATATAATCGGATATAACAAAATGTCTCGTTCAACGGATTGCGTTGATTTGGAATCCAATTGCTATTTGTTTTTTTTTGAATTAAACCTTTTATAGTTAAGACTGTCTTAAAAGTCTATAATAATTAACCATGTATAAACAACAACTATTACTTTTTTTTCTATTTATTTCGTTCTTTAATTATGCACAAGATAGCTACTTGATTCAAGGTCAGGTGCTTGATATTAATACACAATTGCCACTAGAGTCGGCTAATGTGTACTTTACAGCGGCTAAAGATTCATTGAAAATAGGCGCTACTACTTCTGATAAAACAGGTAAATTTAAGTTTCTACTAAAAAAGAATGAAACCCCTATTTTTTTAAACATAAGTTATGTGGGGCACGAAAAGTATAAAGATGAGCTAACTGACATCAATGAGAATAAAGATTTTGGAACCATCTATTTGTTTAGTACCGAAAATATTTTGCAAGATGTAGTTGTCAAATCGGCGGCAGCACCTTTAGTTATTAAACAAGATACCTTAGAATACAATGCGGCTTCGTTTAAAGTACGTCCAGATGATAATATTGATGAAGTATTAAAAATATTGCCTGGTTTTGAGTTTGACGATGAAGGGAAGATTACCGTTAACGGAAAAGAAGTGAATCAGATTTTGGTGAATGGGAAAGCTTTTTTTGGAAAAGATGGCGCAGTAGCCTTGCAGAATTTACCCGCCGAGATTATTAATAAAATTCAGGTTTCGGATCTTAAAACCAAGCAAGAGGAATTAGCAGGAGACGATGCTAGTTCTGATTTTTTAAGTATTAATTTAACCATTGACGAAAAAAAGAATAAAGGTTATTTTGGGAAATTTCTAGCGGGTTATGGAACGGATGATCGTTATGAAGGCAGTTTTTTAGTGAATCAATTTGACCAAAAACAGCGTATTAGTGCTGTAGGTTCGACTAATAATATTAATATGTCGGGTTTTTCTATTGATGAGGCTTTTGGGGATGGTGATAAAAGTAAAGATGTAGGTACAACAATTTCCAGAAAAGGAATCACACAATCTAATTTGTTGGGAGTAAATTATTTTAACGAATGGTCGGATAAACTAGAAACAACCGGCGATTATTCGTTTAATAATAGTGTTAATCGAAATGCACGGAAATCCACTTTGCAGCGTTTTTTGCCAACAGGAAATTTAGTTACACAATCGGATTCTGAAGCGAGAGCAGAGAATAATAATCATAAGGTGAATTTTGAATTGAATTACAAACCCAGTAAGTCTACTCAAATTTCTATTGAGCCAAAATTACGTACTACTAATTATAAGAACAACGGAAGCTCTTCCAGTGCTACCAAGGATGAAAATGGGAATGCTTTGAATGAGAATTCAGGAAAATCCATGCGCAATAGTACTGGAATTAATTTGGACAATCAAATTAACATCAATCATAATTTTGAAAAAAAGCGCAGGAATTTGAATTTCTCTATTACGAATAGTAATTCAGATAATAAGAATGTAGCTTTTAATAATTCCAGCACCATTTCGTATACAAAAGGGGATACTATTTTGCGTAAGCAAATGAATGATAATAAGGTTAAACGTGATTATTATTATATAGGGACAGAATATACAGAGCCTGTTTCTAATGTAGTGCGTATAAGAGTAGGTGTAGATTACCGATGGGATAATAAAGTGACTGATGAAAAAAACTTTAATTACGATAAGGCTTCCCAATCTTATTCTCTTTTTAATGATGCGCAATCCAGTTACGTAGCTTCAAAACAATATGCAATAGCACCTAAAATGGGCTTTTTTTATGATGATAAAGTTTTTTCATTTAATATTCGAAACAATACTTCTTTAGTTAACTATGATAACTATTCCTTGTATTTGGGTAAAATAACCAATTTGAAATCGAATTATTTTATTCCAGAATGGCATTCTCAATTGAAGTATAAAATAGATAAGTCTAATTATGCCTTATTAAAATACGATTACCGAGTAAATTTACCCAATGCATACCAGTTGTTGCCTGTTTTAGATATTAGTAGTACCGTAAACACTGTAATAGGTAATCCGGATTTAGATCCTATAAAAAGACATAGCTTGAATTTTAATTTTAGAAATTACAATGTCAAAAAACGCTCTGGTTATTCTATTTATATGAAAGCAGATATTGTGGATAGTGATGTAATTTCAACAAGAGTATATGCTGAAGATGGAACAAGTAAAACCACATTTGTAAATATTAATGATACCTATAGAGCTTCGGTAGGAGCAAATTGGAATAATTATATCAAAAAAGAGGGGAATACTTATCGATATGGTTTAGGGATTAGCACCACTTACGGACTTGATAAAGGTTTTGTAAACAATGTGTTTTATGATGCCAATACTTTGTCGATAGCTCCTAGAGCTTATTTTTCATATAATATGGGGCAGTTTTTTAATATTGCTCCGTCATATAATTTTAATTATAATGAGTCAAAGTATAGAAATTACTCTATTGATTCACGTTCTAATGTTGTGCATAGAATAAACTTAAAAACGACGAATTATATCGTGGAGAAATGGGTTTTTAGTAATGATTTTGGATATAGTTACAGGTCAAATTCTGGAGGAGGAGCTTATAATAATTCGTATTATTTATGGAATATGAGCATGGGGTACACTTTTTTAAGCAAAACAATGACGGCTCGATTAAAAGTATATGATGTTTTAAACCAAAATCAAGGCTATTCAAGGTCTATAACTGATACTTCCATTCGGGATGAAGAAAATACCGTTTTAAAACGCTATGCTATGTTTTCATTAATCTATAAAATCAAGAATTTTGGTGGATTGAAACCACCTTCTAAAAAAAATAGATAAAAAAAAAGCCATTCCTAATCTTATTTAGACTTCAATCTACTTAAGGTTTCTTGCGAGATATTTAAAAATGAAGCCACCACTTTATTAGGGAGTCTTTTTACGATAATAGGTTTTTCTTTCAATAAATTTTCATAGCGTGTTCGGGCATCCATAGTGAGAAACGACATTAAGCGATTGGTATTGGTTACATAGGCATATTCTAAAAAAAGCCTGTAGAATTTCTCCCAAACAGGATATTGCTCAACCAAAGAAAAGAAATCTTTACGGTCAATGTAAAGCAGTTCCGAATCTTCAAGTATCTGAACATATTCCACCGCAGTAGTATCTGTTATAAAAGAAATAAGTGCACCTACAAGATAATTTTCAAAAGCCAAATGTCGGGTAGATTCCTGTCCTTCTTCATTGATAAAAAATACACGAAGACAGCCTTTTTTGACAAAGTACAACTGTCGGCTAAACTCACCGTGGTTTACCAGAAAATCATTTTTTTTAACCGAAAGGGGCTTGAAGAAAGGCAATATGCTGTCTAAATCTTCATCAGAAATGCTCACTTTATCTCTAATAAATTGGGTTAGTTGTTGGTACATCTTGCTGTTTTTTACAAATTTAAACTAGGATTCAAGACAAACAAAACATCCGATACTAAAATCGGATGCTTTGACTTTTTTTAGTTGTAGTAGTTGTTTTTTCGGCTAGCTTTCTTGCTTTTGGAATGATAACAAATGCAGCCATATAGGCAACAGGAAGCATTACACTCCAGGCATTTAAGAATTTGAAAAACCAATCTTCCCCAAAACCATAATTCCGAATCAATCCCACAAATGCCATGATCAAAGTCATTGGCAAAACCACAAATAGGGTATTGATGTACTTAAAATGTTTTTTGTTCATCTTTTTGAATTTTAAATGTTATAAGCAAAGATGAAATTTATACTGTGGTTAAAAATTGATGTAAGTCAATAAATTAAATATGAAAAATAATTGAAAAACTCCCTTTGTTAACTGGTCTTGCAACTGCTATTAAAGGGAGTTTTAGCTAAAGGATTAATTATTTACAACGAATACTTCAGGGTAATTCCATAGGTTCTTTGGTCTCCTAAAACTCCCGCATAGTGTCCTGCATTGCCTCCGGCAGGCAATAATTGTTCGTAATAATCTTTGTTCAGAATGTTGCGACCCCAGAAGTTAATGGATAATCCTTCTGCAGCACGGAAACCAAAACGACCATTAAAAATAGCGTAACCATCAACAATTAAGTATTTTGAAGCCGATGGACTGGATGAGAATTTAGAACGTGCATACGAATCAACAGCGACAAAAAACTTACCTAGATTTCCAAATAATTTAGCTTTTTTAGTATATTCTCCACCCAGACTTCCTGCCCATTTTGAAACACCTGGCAATTCACTTCCAGAAACATCTTTAAAAGAAACTGCTGCTCCTGTTTCTTCTAGTGGTAATGGAGCATTAGTGAATTTTATATATTTCCCATCAGTGTAAGTTCCAGCAGCATTGAAACTGAAATGTTCATTGATAACAAAGCTTGCGTCTAATTCAGCCCCTCGTACTCGTACTTTATCCGCATTAGCAAGATACCCACGATTTACACCTAATTCTGCTGCTTGAACATTCGTTTGATAATTAGTAATGTTGGTGTTAAAGAAAGTTACGTTCAATATAGTATTCTCAAAAGGAGCTGTTTTTGCACCCAATTCATAATGGTTTACTTTTTCGGGTTTAATAACAGCAAGATCAAGAGCGGGTTGACCGTTAACAGTAGGAAGTCCAGCCACATTTACACCAACAGGCTTATAACTTTTAGTATAAGTGGCATACGCATTAATTTTTTCAGAAGCTTTGTAAGACAGCGTTAGGTTTCCTGATAAGTCAGTTGCATCTGTATTTTTAGCAAAATTTTGGTCGCTGTATACTAATTTCTTTAAGGCAATTAATTCAGGATCGGTTGTTTCCAGACCACCGTAAGTAGTACGGTTGTAATAGGCATCTTTTCTGTCGTAATTGTATCTTAAACCTGGTAAAACATGCAAGCGTTCGGTAATTTCCCAGTCTAATTGTCCAAATACCGCTGCGCTTACGGAATGGATGTTCGCATCAGTTTTTATCCCATAGCCTTCAAATAGACCTGGAGTTTTCCACTTTTCGCTAGTGGTACTTTGAGAAAAACGCCATTGAGCACTTCCTGATTCTTCAGTACCATTTGTTTTTGAGGTTTGGTCAATAAAAAAGATACCAGCTACACCACTTAGTTTAGAAGCAATTTGTCCTGCATAACGTATTTCTTGTGTAAATTGCGTTTGTCTGGATGGATTTTGCGATTTAGCCAGTACTTGCAATCCTGTAAAATCTCTATCATTTGATGGATCCCAATTCCAAAAACGCCAAGCCGTTGTTGCCGTAAGTGTTCCTTGTCCAATTTTAGTGTCAACAGTAAGAGAAGCTCCTCCTAAATCCTGATTGGAACGCCAAGGGGTATCGTGGTCTATTTTTCGGTCAAAAGCATTATTGCTTGGTAATTGGTATCCTAAATCGGTAATAATTGCATCAAATTGGCGGTAAGCTGCTCTTTGAGTAGGAGCGACACCAGCAACAACTTGGGCATAGCCATCTGGGCGTTGTGTAGTAATATCCGCCGAAAACAATACGTTTGTATTTTCTGAAGGAGTATAAAGCAATTGTCCTCTAATCCCCTGATTGTTTAAGGTGTTTGTAGTTCTTCCTGTTGCCACATTATCAATTAATCCATCACGTTGTGTGCCAGAAAATGAGATTCGTCCAGCAATTTTTTGAATCAATCCTCCTGTAATAGAAGCTTTGGCTTGCAGATAATTATAATTACCATAACTCACTTCAAAATTAGCAGCCGGCTTAAAACTGGGTTTGCGTGTAGTAATGTTAAAAGCTCCGGCAGTAGTGTTTTTGCCAAATAACGTTCCTTGTGGTCCGCGTAAAACTTCAATCTGACTCACATCAATAAAGTCTAATGTAGTCGCTGCCGGGCGAGCATAATATACGCCATCAACATAAAAACCAACTCCCGGGTCGATACCATCATTGGTTAATCCAAATGGAGAACCTAAACTACGGATATTTATTCCCGTATTTCTGGGATTGGATGAATACAACTGTACGGATGGAATTAATTCTTTAATACGGTTTACATTAAAGGCTCCTGCCTGTTCGGCTTGTTTTCCGCTTACAACCGAAATAGGAATTGGAACATTCTGAGTTTTTTCAATTCTTCTTCTGGAAGAAATAACTACTTCGGCAAGTTGGTTGTCTTCTGCTAATAGTATATTTAGTGAAGTTTCAGGAAGACTTTGAATTACTAGGCGCTCAGGTTTGTATCCAGCATATTGTACCAATAGGGTTACGGGCAATTTTCCTTGTAAATCGATACTGAAATCGCCGTTCAGGTCAGTTGTTGTGTTTAGGCTAGTTCCATTAATAATTATATTGGCTGATTCTAATGGGATGTTTTCTGGATTATTTACGTGTCCATTAATAATTTGAGCAAATGTGCTTGAAACGCTTAGTAACAAGAGAGTTGTGAATAATTTTTTTATAGAAGTTTTCATTATTTTATTAATTATATATGATTAGTAGAATTTAAAATTAAATTTTTTTACTGGCACATACACATTATACAATAATGAAATGAAATATTGGAATTTAGCTTTGTTTTGGAGTCAGGCTTCTCTGTGGAGAATTGCGATTGATTTGTTTTCATTGTTTAAAAATTATATTTGTAATCGTAAATCGGATACAAATATATTATTAATTCTATAAGATTAGTAGAATTAGTAATATATTTTTTTATTTTTTTACTAATGAAGCAATAGTAATGCCTTGCATTGCTTTTAAGGTTTCGTCTCTAATAGTCATCAATCCGTGTCGTAGCAGGCATTCCGACTCATCTATACAGTCTGAACAGCGCTCATAAAAATTTAAGGAAGCACAAGGTAATAAGGCAATAGCCCCATCAAATAAACGATGAATATCGGCTAATGTAATTTCGTTTCCTGATTTTAAAAGATAATAGCCGCCAAACTTCCCCTGTTTACTGCCTACTAAATGTCCGCGTTTTAAGTCCAATAATATTTGCTCCAAAAACTTTTTAGGAATATTCGCTGATTCAGCAATATCCGTAGTTTTAGAAATATGATTGGCATCTTGTTGTGCTAAATAGAGTAGCGCCTTAAGTGCGTATTTGGTTTTTTGTGAAAGCATGTTGTTTGGGTTCAGCTAAAATCAGGATAAAGATAAATAATTTTAGAAAGGAGTCAAGTAATTTTAGAATAGTTTTCCAAATCTGTTTGTGTTCTTGTTAAAGGAATTATTTATTAAGAAAATTAATATGTTAAAGTTTTAGTAAGAAATAACTTTTATTTGTTTTAAAAACTTAGATTGCGCTCCTATTTTTATAACCAACCAAATAATTTTGTTCATGAGAAGATTTTTACTATTTCTTTTTTCATTGTTTTTTTCTGTTTCTTTATTTGCCCAAAATAGCATTATTGTTAAGGGGAAATTGTTAGATAAAAATACGCAAGTTCCTATTGAGGCAGCTACTGTTTATCTTTCATCGGCAAAAGATTCTACCGTAATTGATTACACGATTTCAGATAAAAACGGAATTTTTAAATTGGAAACAAAAAAAATCACTAAAGCATTTTTCTTGAAAATTTCTTATCTGGGATATCAATCAATAAAGAAAGAATTGGATATGCTTACTGAAGATAAAGATTTTGGTACTTTACTTTTAGTAGAAAATGAAAATGTTTTGAATGAAGTGGTTATTAAATCCGAAGCGCCACCCATTCGAATTAAAAAAGATACTTTAGAATTTAACGCTTCTTCTTTTAAGGTTAGACCCGATGCTAATGTGGAAACGCTGCTGAAACAATTACCGGGAGTTGTGGTGGATGAAGAAGGTAAAATTACTGTAAATGGAAAAGAGGTCAACCAGATTTTAGTAAACGGTAAACCTTTTTTTGATAAGGACGGAAAAATTGCCTTGCAGAGTTTACCCGCCGAAATTATCAATAAAGTTCAGGTTTCAGATACCAAAACAAAACAACAGGAATTAAATAAACAGGCTGCTACATCTGAGAACGCAAGTATCAACCTGACAATTGATAAAGATAAGAATAAAGGGCTTTTTGGTAAAGTTATGGTCGGAATGGGGACTAATAACCGCTATGAAAGCAACGGTTTGATTAATTATTTTAAGGGAAAAAGAAAAGTAAGTGTGTTAACTTCTTCTAACAATATTAATTCTCCGGGTTTTTCAATGAATGAAATTTTTGATAATATGGCTGGAGGCAGAAGCAGAAGCAGTATTTCGTATGGAGGGAGTTCGTTTTCTACAAATGGAGTTCGTTTTGGAGGAGGAAATGGGATTACTAAATCCAATATGCTAGGTTTAAATTATACAGATGAAATCATAAAAAAAATGGATGCTAGTGGTAGTTATTTCTTTACCAATTCCAATACTGAAAATAAATCTTCTAATAAGTCAACTACTTTTTTACCAACAGGAAATTTATATTCAGAATCAAATGGAAAATCCAATAATGAAACAAATGGACACAATCTAAATCTTGAATTTGAATATAAAATAGATTCGATGACAACAGTTGTAGTGTCTCCAAAATTCAATAGCACTATGTCTAACGATTGGAATGAATCTTCAGGTATATCTAAGGATCTCAACGGCGATTTAGTGAATACTAGTTCTAGTACTTATTCCAATAAATCCAACAATAATAAGTTTTCAAACTCTGTTTTTTTGAATAAAAGATTCAAAGGCAATAAGCAATTTTTAGCCATTCATTTGGATAACGAAAACAATAAAGATGATTCTTATGGGGTAAGAAAGGATACTGTTTTATATGTGAACCTTACGGATCAGGATGTGAAAAGAAATCAAAATGTTGTAAGTAAAAATACAACAGATAATTATCATGCTAATGTGGAGTTTTCTAATAAAATATCAGATTCCTTAAGTATTGATCTTGGAGTGGATTTAAGTGCGAATACCAATTTGACCGAAAGGAAAAATTTTGATTTTAACACGCAAACAGGGGAGTATAGTAACTTAAATGCCGCGCAATCTAATTATTTTTCTAATGAAAATATTACAATAAGACCTCAGTCAGGTATTAAAATACAGAAGAAAAAATTCAATTTCAATTTGGATGCAGGCCCTGCTGTCATGAGGCAAAATGCTTTTTCCAGTTATATGGGTGAGGGTACAAATTTGAAAAAAAACTACATTGTGCCATATACAAGCTTAAATTTCAGGTACCGAATAAATAAATCTAAATCTATTGGTATATATTATAATTATCGAGTTGATTTACCTTCAGCCAGTCAAATATTGCCGGTAATAGACATTTCTACTCCATTGAGAACTTTTATAGGAAATGAAAATTTGAATCCTAATAAGACACATTCAGTAAACTTGAATTTTAGTAATTATGATTATGCAAGTCGTTCTGGTATTTATGTTTATGTATATGGAAATTATTACGACAATCAATCGGTTTACTCCACGATGTATGATAAAGTTAATTTAAAAACCTCTAGTACTTATGAGAATATTTCGGGAAATTATTCGATTAGTGGAGGATTAAGTTGGGATAAATCGATAAAAAAAGAAAGTAATTTGTATAAGTTTGCTTTAGGTAGTTATGGTAATTACCGCTTTAACAAAGGATATATTGATGGTGAAATTTTTGAATCGAACACTATTTCTTTGTACCCGAGAGCTAGTTTTACCTATGAAATTGATAAGGTTATTACACTTACAGCCAATTATAATCCTACTTATAATATTTCAAAATATAAGAATTACACTGTAGATTCAAGGTCTAATTCATTGCAAAAAGTAGAATTGCAAACTACTAATTATTGGGGTAAAAATTGGGTTTTTGCTAATGATTTCTCTTATACTTATAATTCTAATATTGCCCCGGGTTTTAATAAAGAATTTTATTTATGGAACACCAGTTTGGCGTATAGCTTTTATAAAAATCAGTTAACGGCTAAGATTAAAGTCTATGACATGTTGAATCAGAATCAAAGTGCAATGAGATACATTGGTCCAAATGGCATTTATGATTATGAGAACACTGTTTTAAAACGATATATGATGTTTTCATTAGCCTATAAGATTAGTAAGTTTGGTGCTAAAGAAAAGAAATACAAAGAACGTTTTTAGGTATACAAAAAGCCACTTCAATACGAAGTGGCTTGTTTTCTTGATTTATTTTATGGAAAGAGACTTCGTTTTACCAACTTCCGCTGGAACCTCCGCCGGAGAATCCTCCTCCGCCAAAGCCGCCACCGAAACCGCCTCCACCAAAACCACCGCCAGAAGAACCGCCTCCGAAGCCACCTCCACCAAAACCTCCACTATTTCGACCTAGGTTACTTAAAATAATAACATCTAATAAGCTTGGTCCACCACCGCGATTTCCTGAGTTGCCACCGCCACCGCCTTTATTTCTAGATATTAAAATCAAAATAAAAACGATGATAATGATAAAAGGGAAAAAAGGAAAATCTTGTTTTTGCTGCGCTTGCTTTCTACTGCCTTTGTATTTGCCTTTAAAGACATCGAATAGAGCATCGGTACCTTTGTCAATTCCGTTGTAATAACTACCTGCTTTAAATTCAGGTAGAATGATGTTTCGAATAATTTCTCCTCCAATACCGGCTGTCAAGCGGTCTTCTAATCCGTAACCAGGATTAATGGCAATTTTTCGGTCGTTTTTAGAGATAAGAATGATGACTCCATTGTCGTCTTTGGCTGTTCCTCCAATGCCCCAAGTTTGTCCCCAGTTAGTTGCCAATTGGTTAACATTTTCACCTTTTAAACTCTCTACTGTAATCACTACAATTTGGGTTGTAGTGGTGTCAGAGTAATGAACGAGTTTTTCTTCTAATTGTGTTTTTTCATTAGCACTAAAAAGATGGGCATAATCATAAACCGAAGTTTGAAATTTTGGGATTTCAGGAATGGTAAATTGCGCAAATAGGAAACTACTGTTGAGTAAAATAAACAAACATAAAAAGAGATTCCATGCCGTTTGATTTTTTTTTCCTGCCTTCTGTTTTTTGTTTTCTATTTCCTGCCTTCTGCTAATTGCTTTTTGCATTATTTTCATTATCCTTTTGAGATTTCGTTTGATAATTCGTTGGTGTCGTCTTCGGCCCATGGAAAATGTTTTTTCAATTCTTCTCCAGCACTTAAGATGCCCTCTATCAAACCTTGTTTGAAGTTTCCTTCTTTAAAATGAGCGACCATTATTTCTTTGGTTGTATTCCAAAAATCATTTTCAACAATGTCATTAATGCCTTGGTCACCACAAATAACAAAAGTTTTGTCCTCTACTGCTATATAAATTAAAACTCCATTTTTAAGTTGGGTTTCATCCATTTTTAGCTCGTGAAAAACTTCCTTAGCTCGGTCAAAAGCATCGATTGAAGTGGTTTTTTCTATGTGAACTCGAATCTCACCCGAAGTGTTTTTTTCGGCCTTACAAATAGCGTCTACAATTTCGCGTTCTTCTACTTCGGTTAAAAAATCTTCTACTTTTGACATGGGAAAAATTTTTGGATGAAAAGTAAGGATTTGTTGCTGTCAGCAGTATTTCATCTGAATCAACAAATCATTACTCATAAATATTGAATTCTTTGTTTTTAGAATTTTACTTCAACAGGTTTGTCTGCACCTTCAACAGCGTTGAAATAGGCTTTTTCTTTGAAACCAAACATTCCAGCAAATAACGAATTTGGGAAAGTTTTAATATGAGTATTGTATGGTTTAACCGCTTCGTTAAAACGAGTTCTAGCAGTTAAAATTTGGTTCTCTGTACTAGCCAATTCATCTTGTAGTTTTAAGAAATTTTCATTAGCTTTTAAATCAGGATATTTTTCAACCGTTACTAATAATCTTGATAATGAACTGCTTAATCCGCTTTGAGCAGAGTTAAAAGTTGCTAATTGTTCAGGCGTAATGTTAGTTGGGTCAATGGTAGTTTGAGTTGCTTTAGCGCGAGCTTCAATTACTGCTGTCAAAGTGCTTTTTTCAAAATCAGCTGCCCCTTTTACGGTATTTACTAAGTTTCCAATGAGGTCATTACGTCTTTGATAAGCTGTTTGTACATTTCCCCAAGATTGTTCTACATCTTGACTAAGAGTTACAGCAGTATTATTGATTCCTTTAACCCAGCCGTAAATTCCAAAAATAATAACAGCACCAACAATCCAAGGTAAAAATTTCTTAAAATCCATGTTTCTATTTAATTTAAAGTTTAATATTTATTATTTTAATTTATTTCAAAATTGATTACAGTTCGTTTTTGATATTAGTCAACTGTACTTTTATGGCTTCCAGCTTGCTAATAATTTCAAATTTGTCTAAAGTTTTCTTTTGCCCTTCTTTTAAATGGGTTTTAGCTCCTTCTAATGTAAAACCTCTTTCTTTTACCAAATGATAGATGAGTTGGAGATTCTTGATGTCTTCGGGAGTAAACATTCTATTGCCTTTGGCATTTTTTTTTGGTTTCAGAATGTCAAATTCACTATCCCAAAAACGAATTAGCGATGCGTTTACGTCAAATGCTTTGGCTACTTCGCCTATGCTATAATACCTTTTGTCTTTTGAAAGTTCGATATGCATATTAATATTTTTTGAATGTATTTTATCTGAAATCTAAATTCTGAAATGATTAATCCAGCGATTGATTTTCCTGGTTGGCCAATTTTGAAATAGCTACATATTCCACCGCCGAAATATTGCCGTAATAAAAATTAAGCGGATTCACCACGCGACCGTCTTTATGAACTTCATAATGCAAATGAGGTCCTTCGGATCTTCCGGTGCTTCCTACATAACCAATAATATCTCCACGTTTGATGCGTTGTCCTGCTCTACAATTGTATTTGCTTAAATGCGCATATAGCGTTTCGTATCCATAACCATGCCTAATCACAATGTGATTACCAAAACCAGAAGCTCTGTCATCTGCTTGGGTAACTACTCCGTCACCAGTGGCAAAAATGGGTGTTCCAACTTTGGCTGTAAAATCCATGCCTTCGTGCATTTTTCTTACTTTAGTAAAAGGATCTGTTCGGTATCCAAAACCAGAAGCCATTCTTTTTAGATTTTCATTTCTGACAGGTTGAATGGCAGGAATGGCAGCTAAAAGTTTGTTTTTTTCTTTGGCTAATTTTAAAATATAATCTAATGATTTAGATTGAATAGCTAATTCCTTAGTCAATACATCTACTTTTTTGGTGGTTTGCAAAACCAGTTGCGTATTGTCATATCCTTCTAATGCTTTGTATCTGTTTACATCAGCAAAGCCTGCTTTTCTTTCTTCCTCAGGAATTGCAGCAGTGTTAAAATAGGTGCGGTATAAGTTGTTGTCTCTTTCCTCGATAGCTTCAATGGCATTGTCAACCTGATCCATTTTTTTATTTAAAACGGCATAATTCAGTTTTAAATTTTCTATTTCTCGAATCAAAAGACGGTCTTTTGGAGTATCAAAATAAGGAGTATTCAATAAAACCACAAAGCTAAAGAAACCAAATAAGGCCGAAGCCAATAAAAATAAGGCGACAAAGCCAAATTTTCGTCTTTTTTTGACTTTAATTTTTCGATATGCCAGATTTTCAGAATCGTAATAATATTTTACTTTCGCCATATTTTAAAATACCCTATTTTTGCAGCTTCTAAAAAAGCACATTGCAACAAATTTAATAAATGTTTTATTTGTACCACTGCTTTTTTCGATAATAAATAAATATAAAGCTGATTGAAAGATTTAAAAATTTAATGATTGAAAGATTGTTGAATTTCTAATTTTGATAAAAAATAAACTTAAAAACTTTGTGCCTTAGCGCCTTAGTGGCAAAACAAAATAAAAATGAAATCACAAGACATTCGCAAAGCGTATTTACAATTCTTTGAAAGTAAAGGGCATTTAATTGTCCCTTCGGCACCTATTGTTCTAAAAGACGATCCTACCTTGATGTTTAACAACTCGGGAATGGCACAGTTTAAAGAATATTTTTTAGGAAACGCCACACCCAAAAGCAATCGTATTGCCGATACGCAAAAATGCCTTCGTGTTTCTGGAAAACACAATGACTTAGAAGATGTAGGTTTTGATACCTATCATCACACCATGTTTGAAATGTTAGGGAACTGGTCATTTGGTGATTATTTCAAAAAAGAAGCTATTCCATGGGCTTGGGAGTTTTTGACTGAGGTGTTGAAATTAGACAAAGACCGTTTGTATGTTTCTGTTTTTGAAGGAAACGAAGCAGAGAATGTTCCTTTTGACCAAGAAGCTTTTGATATTTGGAAACAATTTGTATCAGAAGATCGTATTATCCTTGGAAACAAAAAAGATAATTTCTGGGAAATGGGGGATCAAGGTCCTTGTGGTCCATGCTCCGAAATTCATATCGATTTGCGTAGCGATGCTGAAAGAGCTGCAATTTCAGGTTTCAGTTTGGTTAATGCCGATCATCCGCAGGTAGTGGAAATTTGGAACAATGTATTTATGGAATTCAACCGTAAAGCCGATGGTTCTTTAGAAAAATTACCGGCACAACACGTAGATACCGGAATGGGATTTGAACGTTTGTGTATGGCGATGCAAAGCGTAACTTCAAATTATGATACCGATGTATTTACACCACTTATTGAAAAAGTGGAGCAAATTACAGGATTGAAATATACTTCAAACGAAGTTAAAAATATCAGCGACGAGCAAAACAAAATCAATATTGCGATTCGTGTAGTTGTGGATCACGTGCGTGCGGTAGCCTTTGCTATTGCCGACGGACAGTTGCCATCTAACACCGGAGCAGGTTATGTAATTCGTCGAATTTTACGCCGTGCGATTCGTTATGGATTTACTTTCTTGAATACCAAAGAGCCTTTCATTTATCAGTTGGTGGCTGTTTTAGCCGACCAAATGGGCGAATTTTTCCCGGAAATCAAAAAGCAACAAACCTTGGTTACCAATGTGATTCGTGAAGAAGAAGCTTCTTTCTTAAGAACCTTAGACCAAGGATTACAGTTGTTAGAGAATGTAATTGCTGAAACGAAAGGGAAAGAAGTGGCAGGAGCTAAAGCATTTGAATTGTACGATACTTTTGGTTTCCCAATTGACTTAACCGCTTTGATTTTAAGAGAGAGAGGTTATAGTTTAGATGAAGCCGGTTTTGATAAAGCCATGCAGGAACAAAAATCACGTTCTCGTGCAGCTTCTGAAGTTTCTACGGATGACTGGAAAATTCTGGTTGACGGAAATATAGAATCTTTTGTAGGTTATGACCAAACAGAAAATGAAGTGAAAATCACCCGTATTCGAAAAGTAGATTCTAAAAAAGATGGGGTTTTGTACCAAATTGTTTTAGATGCAACACCATTCTATCCAGAAGGAGGAGGACAAGTAGGAGATAAAGGAACTTTGGTTTCGGCTAACGAAACTATTGAAATTATAGATACTAAAAAGGAGAATAACCTAATCTTGCATTTTACTAAAAAATTGCCAGAAAATGTAAATGCTTCTTTTGTAGCAAAAGTAAATACTGATTTAAGAGGAGCTACCGCTAAAAACCACTCGGCGACTCACTTAATGCATCAGGCGTTGCGAAGTGTTTTAGGAACACATGTGGAGCAAAAAGGTTCATTGGTAAATCCAAAAAATTTACGTTTCGACTTTTCGCATTTTTCAAAAGTAACGGACGAAGAATTACAACAGGTAGAGGATTTTGTAAATGCGAGAATTCAGGAGCAATTGCCATTAATTGAAAGAAGAAGTATTCCAATTCAACAGGCTTTAGACGAAGGTGCAATGGCTTTGTTTGGAGAAAAATACGGAGATAATGTACGTGCAATTAAATTTGGAGACAGCATGGAATTGTGTGGAGGAATTCATGTGAATAACACTGCTGATATTTGGTCTTTCAAAATTGTTTCTGAAGGAGCAGTTGCGGCAGGAATTCGTCGTATTGAGGCGATTACAGGTGCTGGCGTAAGACAGTTTTTTGCTTCGCAAGAAGAATTGTTAAGCGAAATTAAAACGGCTTTGAAAAATCCGCAAGATACTGTTAAAGCAGTGATTTCTTTACAGGATGAAAATGCCAAATTGAAAAAACAATTAGAAGCTTTGTTGAAAGAGAAAGCTAAAAATATGAAAGCGGAATTGGCTAATGAACTTCAAGAAGTAAACGGAGTACAATTTTTAGCCAAACAAGTGGATTTAAACCCAGAAGGAGCTAAAGATTTGGCTTATGAGTTAGGGAGTTTAGGAAACAATTTATTTTTAGTTTTGGCTACAGCCGAAGAAGGAAAACCAATGTTAAGCTGTTATATTTCTAAAGAATTAGTAGCTGAGAAAAACTTAAACGCCGGACAAGTAGTTCGAGAATTAGGTAAATTTATCCAAGGTGGAGGAGGAGGACAACCGTTCTTTGCAACTGCCGGAGGGAAAAACGCAGCTGGAATTCCTGAAGCATTAGCTAAAGCAATAGATTTTGTGAAATAACTTTTGCCTTACTGAACAATAAAAAAGCCTTTTAGAATGCAATGCAAACTAAAAGGCTTTTTCTTTTTAAGTATGATAAATTTTTACAGGGCAAAAAAGTAAAAAAGGGGTTTTTGTTTTTAGGAATTGCTTATTTCAATTTCGTTTTCTTCTAAAATATCTAATAAATAGCTATTTTGTTCCGGATCGTATTTTTCTATTCCGCTCTGGTACCAAGTAAGCAGTTTGCCGATTTGGAAATGTGTATATCCTTCGGTATCTACATTGATTCCCAATAAACCAGCCAATAGAAATTCTTCTAGGATTTTTTCAGTTATTATTTTTTTCGGAATTCCATCCAGAATACTACCATTTAGACTTTCATAATCAAGACGGCCTGAATTAAAACCATCGTTAAAAGCCGAATTAGCGGTATTGCTTTTTGCTTCCGAAAAAGGATTTAGACCATTAGAATAACCTTCTAAGTAATCTTGTCTGTAAATAGGGTTGAATATGTTTTTCATGATATATTTTACTAGTATCCTTTTCAAATGTAGAAGCAATTGATAAGGAAACCACTTAAAATCGTTAAAAGGGAAAAATAATCTTTAAACCGCTTATGGAGTGTTTTTTATCGTTAAAAATGGTCGTTTAATAAAGTCTTTTTTTTGAGCAATTACTGCTGTTAGCTTCGTTTTTAAGCTTTAAGAATTGTTTTTGTATGCTCCATAACTAAAACAATTGGTTTAAGATAGTACTAGTTGCCAAACATCCTTTTTAACGAGTTTTTAGGTCATTGGACTTGTTTTGTTGTCTTGGCTGTATTTAATATTTAGATTTGGAATCCCAAATATATTCAAGTTCATTTAACCTATACCCCATGAAAAATTTAATTAAAATATTTTTCTTTATTTCTATTGCTGCCCTTCTTTCAAGTTCTTGTGCAAATGACAAAGACGATAAAGGGAAGAACTTCATCAAGATGATTGAATCTACTGAGAATGGCGTTGCTGAGAATTCAGTTTATACTTATCATGAGAATCAAATTATCAGTGCTGAGAACTCTAAGCAAAGAATTGATTATACTTATAAAAATCAATTGATTTCTAAAATTGTAATATATAATAAAGAATCACAACAAAGCACTATTTTAGACTATACATATTCCAAAGAAAAAATGGTAAAAGTAGTCTCATCTGATGATTATACTATTTATTATACGCACAATACAGATGGAACCGTTTCTTATGAAAAATACAATGGAGATACGAAAGATTCAGAGCAAATAGTTTATCATGGAAGTTTGTATTTTAAAAACAAGAATTTGATTAAGGATGAACGTGCTTTTGATAATGTAGCTCTTAATCAAATAACAACTTCTAAAACAACTTTTGATTACGATACTTACAATAATCCGTATGGAAATATTTTAGGATATGATAAATTATTAGATCAAGGAACTTCTGTCTCTAAAAATAATCCAGTAAGAACGGTTGCTGAAACGACTACTGTAGTTGAAGATCAAACGATTTCTACGGCTAAGATGTTTGTAACGACTTATAAATACGATGCGGATAATTATCCAACTGAGCAAGTTTCTGAAGCAAGTTTGAATAATCCAAATTATTCTAAAATCCAGTATTTGTATTAATATTATAATACTTAATTTTGGAAAAAAGTAGTAATGCAATTTCGTACCATAATTCCTGTTTTAGCGAGTCCTTTTCCTATTGATTATCATTCAAGAATACTAAGTTTAGGCTCTTGTTTTGCAGTGAATATGGCTGCTAAATTTGATTATTACAAGTTTCAGAATAACTGCAATCCTTTTGGGATTATTTTTAATCCTGTTTCCATTGAAAAATTAGTTGGAAGAGCCGTAAAGAAGGAATTTTTTACGGAAAAAGATGTTTTTTTTCATAATGATTTGTGGCATAGTTTTGACGTACATTCGGAATTATCAAATCCAAATAAAGAAGTGTTTTTAGATTTGCTAAATCAATTAGTGGATGAAACAAATCAGCAAATACTACAATCAACCCATTTTTTAATTACCTATGGAACGGCCTGGGTATATAGAAATATTGAAACGAAGCAGATTGTTGCTAATTGTCATAAAGTACCTCAGAAACAATTTACTAAAGAATTGTTTTCGGTTGCAGCAATTCAAAAAGCGATGCATAGTACTATTAGTGCAATTCAATCGATAAATCCAAAAGCAAATTTTACATTTACGGTGTCGCCTGTGCGCCATATTAAAGATGGTTTTGTAGAAAATCAGCTAAGTAAGGCGCATTTGATTTCTGCAATGCACGGAGTATTGAATGCGGAACACTGTTTAAACGATACTCAATATTTTCCCAGTTACGAAATCATGATGGATGAACTTCGCGATTATCGTTTTTATGCTGAAGATATGTTGCATCCAAGCTTAGTAGCGATAGATTATATTTGGGAACGTTTTAAGGAAGTTGCTATTTCTAAAACGGCTTTGATTACGTTAGATAAAGTGGAGCATATTCAAAATAGTTTGAATCATCGTCCCTTTAATCCTAATTCAGAAAATCATCAAAAATTTGTTCTAAAACTTCAAAGCAAAATTGAAGCAATCTGTTCTCAATATCCATTTATGAAATTTTGATTATAAAAAGAAGGATTTAGTTCTCGAAAAAATTACGGCCTCCATTTCTGAAATATTCAATTTTATAAAAGAACATTTCAGCCATGTTTTTAGCCCTAAGTTTGGCTTCATCAGCTAATTTTCCAGCAAAAAGGACATTAATTGTCTCGGTAAAAATTTCCATCCATCGGTTAAAATGTGCTTTTTCCACAGGCAAATGTTTGTGCGGAGGAAATGGACTACCTGAATAAGTATGCTCTTCTAATAAAATAGTTTGCCAAAAACGGTACATTCTTTCTAGATGTGATGGCCATTGGTTGCCAATTTTTTCATTGAAAATAGGGCCAATTAGATCGTCTTTCTGCACTTTTGCATAGAAAGTATCTACCAATAATTTGATATCGTCAAGAGTTTTAATGTCTTCTAAAGGAGTCATGTTTTTAGTGATGTTGAATGACAAAGTTAAGCAGTTTTTATCCGATTAATTGGTTGAATAAGTCTTGTTTTTCATTCAGATATTTGTATTCAAAACCTTTCTGGTCCATTTTAGATTTAATTGCAATGATGTCTTTTTTATTTTTAAGTTCTAAACCCACTACAGCTGGACCTACTTCGCGACTGTTTTTTTTAGTAAATTGGAAATAAGTAATATCGTCATCAGGACCCAAAATATCATTTACAAACTCCTTTAAGGCTCCAGGACGTTGCGGAAATTGAATCATAAAATAATGCATCAATCCTTCGTAGAGTAAGGAGCGTTCTTTGATTTCGGCTGTGCGTTCAATGTCGTTGTTGCTTCCGCTTACAATGCAAACTACAGTTTTGCCTTTGATTTCTTCTTTGTAAAAATCCAATGCTGAAATAGTCAAAGCGCCAGCTGGTTCTACTACCATGGCTTCTTCATTGTATAAACGCAAAATAGTGGTGCAAACTTTTCCTTCGGGAACAAGGATAATATCACTTAGGTTTTTTTGGCAAATGTCAAAAGTTATTTTACCTACTTGTTTTACAGCGGCTCCATCAACAAATTTGTCTATGTTTTCTAAAACAGTCACTTTTCCATTGGTAATTGAGTTTTTCATCGACGGAGCTCCTTCTGGTTCTACTCCAATGATTTTTGTATTAGGACTCAAGTGTTTAAAAACCTCCGAAAGTCCCGAAGCTAATCCACCACCACCGATGGGAACAAATACATAATCGATAGGTTTCGAGTAATTTTCTAAGATTTCAAGTCCAACGGTACCTTGTCCAGCAATTACTTTTTCATCGTCAAATGGATGTATAAAAGCCATTTTGTTTGTTGTTGCATCAATCATTGCAGCGGCATAGGCGTCGTCAAAAGTGTCTCCTGTTAGTACAATTTCTACAAAAGAACCACCAAAAAGATTGACTTGCTTTATCTTTTGTTTGGGTGTGGTTTTTGGCATGTAAATCTTCCCTTTTATTTGGAGTAATTTACAAGAATAAGCAACGCCTTGTGCATGATTCCCAGCACTGGCACAAATTACACCTTGTTCTTTTTCTTCAGTACTAAGTGTACTTATTTTGTTGTAAGCACCTCTTATTTTATAAGAACGTACGGTTTGTAAATCTTCTCTTTTTAATAAGATTTGGGCATTAAACTCATTTGATAAATTTAAATTTTCAGACAAGGGCGTTGCCATAACTACGTCCTGTAATTGTTTTTGAGCTTCTTGTATTTGATGAAATAAGTTCATGTTTTATAGGTATAAAAAAACCTCCCATTGCAGGAGGTTTGATAAATGTATTTGATTACTTATTTACATAACACTCCGCCACTATTGTTGAATAATAATGTTGATTGCGATACGTATGCTAATAGTGTTTTTCATTTTCTTAGTTGAAATACAAATATATCAATTTTATGCTTCAAATTTAAAGAAGACTTATTTTTTTGATTGATCAGGAGGGTATTGTGCTAAAATTTTAGCCACAAATTCATTGATTTGTTTTTCTTTCTCTCTTCGGTTTTCGGTTAATACTCCAATTCCTTCACCTTCCCAGATTAATTCTTTTTTCTTGGCATCAATTAAATCAATAAATAGTGTACCTTGGGTAGATGAAGTAACATAGTTGTTGCCTCCCCAGAAATAAGGATTCCAGCCCCATCCCCAACCGTATCCCCAACCCATATTGAATTGGTTTACGTCAATTTGTTCTCTTTCTTTAGTGAAAATATTTACGAGCAAGTCGGGATTTTCACTTTTAGTCATTCCTTTTAGACTTAATTCGTTGTCAATTGCACGTAGAATTCTTTTTTTGTCTAATCCGGAAATTTGAACTTTGTCAATTCCACTTTTGTGAAAAGCATAGGTTTTGTATTGCGTAAAATCAGCACGACTGTCGTAATCAGAGTTGACTCTTATTGAGCTACAGGAGCTCAATATAAAAAGAAATAAAAGCGGTAATATTTTGAATGTTTTCATAATGCAATTATTTGATTACTAATATATAATTAAAATTCAGGTTCTTAATTTATATACGATTAAAACAGCAGCTAAGATTTTAAACAGTTAATTTTGTTTCTTGTTTGTTCCTGTTTTTTTATCGTATCCGTAAGGGCAATGGCGGCATCCACTTTTGCAACAATAGCCTCTTTTTAAATGATATTTCTCTGTAAAACATTTGTATCCTTCGGCAGTGTAATAGAAATCTTCGCCTTCTATTAATTTATTTTCATTACTTTGTCCTATCATTAATAGATTGTATTTCTGTTTTGTTGTTATACTGTGTAATTACACAAATTTATAAATTTAAAAGCCAATGTTTTTTGTCGTTAACAAGTATTTAATACCAAAGGGTTTCCGTGGTTTAACGGCTTATCCATTTGTATTTTTAAAATATCGTGTAGACAAAGAAAATCCTGTTTTTGTCAATCACGAACGCATTCATTTGAAACAGCAATTAGAATTATTAGTACTTCCTTTTTTTGTGTTGTATTTTCTAGAATTCCTATTTCGCTTGTTAAAATATAACAACAAAAATCGTGCCTATCGAAATATTTCTTTTGAAAGAGAGGCATATACAAATGAATCGGATTTAAATTATCTTAAAAATAGACCTCTTTTTAGTTTTTGGAAGTATTTATTTAAAGATTAGAATCATTTGGGATTTCTGATTTATTTTGGTAGAAGTTTTACCTTTGCAGAAATTAAATTTAGTTTGAACCAAGATCTTCAAATATCATTTCCAAATTCTATTTCGATTACTATTAAAAGGGAAGATTTGCTTCATCCTGTGGTTTCCGGAAATAAGTTTAGAAAGCTTAAGTACAATTTGCTACAAGCAAAAATTGAAAATAAAAAAACGCTATTAACTTTTGGAGGAGCTTTTTCAAATCATATTGCTGCGGTTGCTTTTGCTGCTCAAGAGCAAGGTTTTAAAAGTATAGGTATTATTCGCGGTGATGAATTAAGAGAGAAAATAGCAAGTAATCCTACTTTGCAATTTGCTCAGGAATGTGGAATGCAGTTTAAATTTGTTTCTCGAGAAGCCTACCGATTAAAGAGTGAGGCTACTTTTTTAGATTCTTTGCAACAGCAATTTGGTGATTTTTATTTAGTACCCGAAGGAGGAACAAATCAATTAGCAATACAAGGTTGCCAGGAAATTTTAACAAAGGAGGATAGCAAGTTTGATTATATTTGTTGTGCGGTAGGAACTGGTGGAACCATCTCGGGAATTATCAATAGTGCTTTGCCACATCAAAAAATTTTAGGATTTCCTGCATTGAAAGGAGATTTTTTACAAGATGAAATCCGTATTTTTGTGCAGAATGAAAATTGGGAGCTGATTAGTGAGTATCACTTTGGTGGATATGGAAAAATAAATGAAGTATTAATTCGTTTTATTAATCAGTTTTATTTAGATGCTAAAATTCCACTAGACCCTATATATACAGGGAAAATGTTTTTTGGTGTTATTGATTTGATTCAAAAGAATTATTTTCCAGCACATTCAAATATTTTACTCATTCATACTGGTGGACTGCAAGGAATTCAGGGAATGAATGAAAAACTAAAAAACAAACAATTACCAATAATAGCTATAGATGTTTAAGAAAAGCCTACTTTTATTTATTGTGTTCACGCTTATTAGTTGTCATGCTACAAAATCTCCAATTGTAACAACCAAAAAAGCAGCTAGTAAAAATACTTCCTATTCTTCTAGAAATAAAAAACCGATAAAAAGCAGGAGCGAGGTTATTGAATCATCTTCAAGGACAGTGGTGACCAATGATGTTGTTAGTAATTATGTGTTGCAGTATAAGGATATTGCAATGGGTAATATGAAAACTTATGGAATTCCAGCTAGTATTATTTTGGCACAAGGAATATTAGAGTCAGGTGCAGGAAGAGGAGATTTGGCTGTGTCGGCTAATAATCATTTCGGAATCAAATGTCATTCTGATTGGACAGGTGATTCTGTTAGACATGATGATGATGCGCGTCAAGAGTGTTTTAGAAAATATGATAAAGTAGCCGAATCGTACAAAGATCATGCTTTGTTTTTAACGGGTAAAGGCAGGTATGCCAGTTTGTTTACATTGGACAAAGATGATTACGAATCTTGGGCCAAAGGTTTAAGGAAAGCAGGCTATGCAACAGATCCAAGATATCCTGATAAATTGATTTCTTATATAGAACGGTATAATTTAGCACAATATGATGCTTTGGTTTTAGGTACTAAGTTTGTGCCAATTGAAAATCAGAATTCAAGAGTTGTAAATATGAGTCCTCGAAATGATGAGGTTTATTACGAAGTGCAAAAAGGAGATACATTGTATTCTATTTCTAAGAAATACAATGTGTTAGTAGACGATTTAAAACAAAAAAATAAATTATCAGACAATACCCTTTACATTGGTCAGAAACTGAAAGTAAATTAATTACAAGTTTAAAAATAAAAAGGAGTAAGTAAGAAATGAAGGTTTTGTATCTCCAATTTGAATTCTCCAATCTGAAATCCAAAATAAAAAATGTTATATCAAAGAAGTAGTCAGCTTTTTGCTGAAGCAGAAAAAGTAATTCCGGGAGGAGTAAATTCGCCAGTTAGAGCATTCAAGTCAGTAGGTGGAACGCCTATTTTTGTAAAACAAGCCAAAGGAGCTTATTTGTATGATGAAGATGGGAACCGATTGATTGATTATATTAATTCATGGGGGCCAATGATTTTAGGTCATGCATACGAACCAGTAGTACAGGCAGTAACGGAAAAAGCTAAGTTAGGAACTTCTTTTGGAATGCCTACAGAATTAGAAACTCAAATAGCAGCTCTAGCTGTTGCTATGGTTCCTAATATTGATAAAATTCGTTTTGTAAATTCAGGAACTGAGGCTTGTATGAGTGCTGTAAGATTAGCACGTGGATTTACAAAAAGAGATAAAATAATAAAATTTGCAGGTTGTTATCATGGACATTCGGATTCTTTCTTGATTCAGGCTGGAAGCGGTGCTATGACTTTTGGAACACCTAATAGTCCTGGAGTAACTGCTGGAACAGCTAAAGATACTTTGTTAGCTACTTACAATGATTTAGATAATGTAAGAAATTTAATTGCAGCAAATCCAAGCGAAATCGCAGCTATTATAGTAGAACCGGTTGCTGGAAATATGGGTTGTGTGCCTCCTGTTAAAGGGTTTTTAGAAGGGCTACGCCAATTGTGTTCTGATAACGGAATACTACTTATTTTTGATGAGGTGATGACAGGTTTTAGATTAGCTAAAGGTGGTGCTCAAGAATTATTGAACATCAATGCTGATATTGTTTGTTTTGGAAAAGTAATTGGTGGTGGTTTGCCTGTGGGGGCTTTTGCTGCTCGTGAAGAGATTATGAATTATTTAGCGCCACTAGGTCCAGTTTATCAAGCGGGAACTTTATCTGGTAATCCATTGGCAATGGCTGCTGGATTAGCTATGTTGGAATCTTTGAATAGCGAAGCAGCTATTTTTCAGAGATTAGAAGAAAAAACAGCTTATTTAGAAGCTGGAATTCACCGAGTATTAAAAGCTAATAATATTGTTTATACTATTAATAGAGTTGGGTCGATGATTTCGGTTCATTTTGATGCAAGTCCAGTTGTCGATTTTAAAACGGCTGCTAAGGGAGATAATGAAACGTTTAAAAAATTCTTTCATGGCTTATTGCAGGAAGGTGTTTATATTGCGCCATCAGCTTATGAAACCTGGTTTATTACTGATGCTTTGACTTATGAAGATTTAGATTTTACGATTAATGCCATTGATAAAGTAACTAAAACTTTATAATATTTAAAGAGCAAAAAAAAGCTTCGAGTTGTGTCTCGAAGCTTTTTTTTTAGTTTTCCATGTCACCACCACCTTGTGGTCCGTCACCCATTCCTCTACCTTGTCTTTCGCCCATTCTTTGCTGCATTCTTTGCTGCATTTTTTCTTGACTGCTTTTCCATTTTGATAATTGTTCAGGAGTTAAGATAGCAGCCATTTTTTCTTCCATAGCTTTTCTTTGTTCAGCCATCATTTCTCTACCTTGACCTTTTTTGTCTTTCATTTCAGCCATTTTAGCCTCTCTGTTTTTGGCTTCGTCAGCGTAAAGTTGCTTAAGTTGCTCTTGTTGTTTAGCGTCTAAGTTTAATTCCTTAGTCATTCTTTCAACACGTCTTTCGTTGCGCTGCTCTGGAGTCATTTTTCCCATATCAGCCCTTTGTGGTCTTTCTTTTTTGTCTTGTGCAAATGTTGATACACTAACAACCAATAATGCGGCAATAATTAATTTTTTCATTTTTTTAAAATTTTGATTTTTTGATTTTTGTTAAATGTTATTGTTGTAAGATGGTAATTCGGTAAAAAGGTTTAATTGTTAACATGAAATTAATAATGTTAAAGTTAATTTATTGTTGAATTATTAGTCTTGCTTTGTTTTTTTATCACTTTTTAAACCAAATAATGACTTTTTTTTTATTTGTAATGAATTGATTTTTAACGGTTTGTTTTCTGGTAATTTTGATTTAAAAGAAATAATCTGTTTTTTATTGAGTTTGTTCTTTTTTAATGGTATAATTGGTTTTAACTACAATTGGGATACCTGTATTGGTAATACCTTCTAGGCTAATTTTTATATTAGAACTAACATCACTATTGTAATAATTAATTTCAGTAGTTCCCTTTTCATTGGTTTGAACATAAGGATTCCAGTACAAAGTGTTTCTAATGTCAGGTTCTTCGCTTGCTATGTTTTTGTTTTCACTATAATCAGGAGAATAAAAATATCGGGCGTTTTGGTAACCGGAAATTTGTTCGCTTATAGAATGGAAAACCTTTTTACTACTAGTAACACCTCCACCTTTTTTGGTATAGATAAGGATTGCTCCATTTCCTCCACGAGATCCCAAAATTGCTGCTCCGGGCCCTTTTATAGCTTCAATTTTAGCAATATCATCGGTAGAAATACTGTTTAAAAGATCCATATCTGTTTCAATACCGTCTACTAAAATATAAGCAGGACCATTGTATCGGTTAAATTGAATTGTATTGCCAGAAACGGTAACATTAGGAATAGCAACTTGGATCATCATAAAAATATTGGAGTAGTGTGGTCCATTTTCTTCGGGAATATAAGTGTAGTCCGCAAAACCATATATACTTGGTCCGGTATCTTTTTCTTTTTTTTTGGCTTTGATTACAACATCATTCAATTGATTTTCTTCAGGTATATTAAAAAGGATATTTTTCTCATGAATGTTTTCTCTAAATTGATTTATTGATTTTTTTTCAGATTCATTAATAGTTGTACCGTTGAAATGGCTTGCTATGGCTGGATTGTAAATCGAATCTAATACAAGCATTCCGCTGTTTTTCCCTTTTTCATTTTTAGTATTTAACAGCATCATTGTTTTTCCATAAAACAATAGATTTTCAAATTTAAATTTTCCATTACTATCTGTTGTGTCATCTAGTATTGTTAAATCATTTTTTTTTATTAAAGCCAGTTGCACGGAACTATTTTCTTTAGGTGCATCGCTAAGTAATCTTTTTACTTTTCCATAAATAGAAATTCCTTTTTCGGCTTTGTAAGCTGGATTTTCATCTAAAGCGGGAATTTTTTTCCAAATAAAATCGCGCCATCCTTGGGTTAGTAATAGTAAATCTAAATGAAAAAAACGTTCAGGATTTGAAGCGTCAAAATAATATCCAGGATTGTTTACTTTTCCTCTAATATCAGATTCCATAAGAAAATAAGAACAGATATTGCTATTGTAGTCTAAGTTGTTTTCCGTTTTTCCATTATCAGTTACCGCTAGGGAATAGCTTGCAATTAAAGGAGCACCCTGCTGATCTTTGGCCGAAAAATTCAAACTTACTTTTTCTCTAGGAGTATATAGCGATTTGTCTGTTGTTAAAGAAATAGCCATATTGTTTTTCTTTTCAATATAGACTAATCTTTCGGTTTGGGGTTTGTATTCGTCATCATAGAATGTAACTTGAGTAATGCCTTCAGGAAGTCGGTCTTCGGGTAATAAGAAAGAAAAACTAGTTTGGTTTAAAACTTGAGAGCTAGTGTAGTAGTTAATTCCTCTTGAGGTACAAATCATGGTTAAATTTGTATTCGGATTTTGATTTAAAGTTTCAGTGTTGGTTTTAATGGACATAATATTTTTGTCTTTAACTTGTTTAAGACTTAATATATATCCTGTTTTTAAGGCTTGTGGAACAGTAATTTTTATTTGCTGATTGTCAGCGCTGGTGATTTCAGCAGTGTATTGTTGGTTTTTTTCAGGAGTGAGGATAAATTTTCCCATACCATCATGTTGACTTTTTAATAGGCTTATTTTTTTTCCACTTCCATCATATACAATGCCTTCCACTTCTATGGGATTTCCATATTGATCCGTTGCTTTAAACGCTACATAGCTGTTTACTCCTTCTACTAATGAGCCCCCTTCCGGGAAAAAAGCAACTTGCAAGTTTTTTTTATCTTCTGCTTCAATGGCATTTTTCTTTTGGTTTTTCGATAAAACAGTGTTTTCTTTAGTTGCAACGTTGGTTTCGTTACTAGGTGTAATGACTTGAATTTCTTTGGTATACACAAAATCATCTCCATAATTACGCATCCAATTTGTATAAGCTCTTAATTGGTATTTTCCTGGTTTAATTCCGATGGAATCCGACAACATAAAATCGCCATGACCTAAACCGCCTTCTAAACGTGTAATATTTCGAGCTATTATTTTGGATTTAGGCGAAACAAGTTCTACATAAAGTATTTTACTATTATCAAATAATAGGTTATTGTAAGCATATACAGTATAAGCTTTGTACCATAATGATTCTCCTATGGTATAATAATTTCTATCGGTATGTAGGTATACTTTTTCGATATCAGGAATGGACGTTTTTTTTGGGGGGCTTACAATACTGTCGTTTTGTGCCAAAGTAATTAAGGGATTGACAAGGAATAAAATAAGGAATAAGGCAATATTGTTTCTCATAATTTTGGTGGTTTTGGTTTTTTGTAGAAAACAAAAATGGTTGATTTTATTTCTACAAATTTTTGGCTCTTATTTAATAAGCATCTTGTGTTAATAGACTTACTTTTTCTGATTTGGTTTAATTAGGTTCAAATATAGTTTTAATCTTGCAAATTGTTAGGATGATAAATTTAGATTATTGTTTTTCAAAACTCTAATCTTTCTTGTTGATATACGTATGTAGTACGTATAGTTTTATAGTTAAAATGTTAGGATTAAGAATATAACATATTTTGTTTTTTTTGTGTCGGATAAAATACTTAAGTAATTTTACTTAGATATTTCGTTTTTAATTATACTTTTGTAAAATGAAGTATTTTTTAAAAAAGAAGATAAGATTTCAGAAATGAGATTGTTTTAAAAAGTAAAATTAAATGAAAAATAGAACTTACAACATAAAGGCTTTTCTAATTGCAACTGTATTATCTGCGTTAATGGTTGTTTTGGTTTTTTATGGTTCGAGAGAATTGCAAAATTTTGATGCTGCTTTAGTTACCTATTTATTTGGAACTGTATTTGCTTTTTTTGGTATTGTATACCGTTATTCTGTTTGGTTGCAACGTCCACCTACGTGGATGTATTTTAAGAGAGGGGTTTGTTTCTTGTTTACAGGAAAAGTTTTTTCTCATTTTTGGTTTGCTTCTAAAGAGACTGTTTCCAATCTTGCTTTTCAAAAATTCATTTATCCTAGAGGAAAATACCGTTGGATGGCTCATTTTATGATTGCAGTTGGTTGTACTTCAGCTTTTTTAATTACCATTCCATTGACCTTTGGTTGGGTTCATTTTACCATGGCAGCTAATTCTATTTCAGTTTATGAAGCGCACTTTTTTGGATTTAAAATCATGGAATTTGATTTGGATTCATTCATGGCATTTATGACTTTCCACGCCTTAAACTGGTCTTCTTATTTGGTGATTTTTGGTTCAGGATATTATTTAAGACGACGATTGACCAATCCTGGTTTGATTGCAACACAGTCTTTTGAAGGCGATTTGTTACCATTAATATTATTGATAGCAATTTCAGTTACAGGATTAGGTTTGACCTATTCCTACGAATTTATGAAAGGCTTGGCTTTCGACTTTTTAGCCGTTTTACACGCGGTTACTGTAATCTTATTTTTAATATGGATTCCGTTTGGAAAGTTCTTTCACATTATACAAAGACCAGCACAAATTGCTGCACATATTTATCATCGAGTAGGAAAACAACAAGGAATGGCGGTTTGTGAGCATACCGGAGAGGAGTTTACCACAAATTTGCATATCAAAGATTTAAAAATATTGACAAAAGAATTAGGGTTTGATTTTGATAGAGAAGATGGAAGTTCCCATTTAGATCTAAGTCCAGAAGGTAAAAGGTCTCGATTAGCACAAGCCCATTTGAAAGCAAGAGAAGAAGGTGGTAAATTATTTGGATAATTCAACGAAGTAAAAGAAAATAAACATGGCAAAATTACCTGTTTCAGAAGAGCATATTATTACGCAATTTGGTCCACACCTAAATTATAGCCCTAAAGAAGGTTATGAGGGAAGAGATGAACCAGACCAGTTGGTTAAAACCCATTGCTGTTTTTGTGGGATGCAATGTGGAATTCAATTGTCAGTTAAAGAAAATAAAGTGGTAGGTTTTGAACCTTGGATGGAATTCCCTTTTAATGAAGGAAGATTGTGTCCCAAAGGAGTACAACGTTATTTGCAAAACAACCATCCTGACCGATTATTAGGTCCGTTAAAAAGAGTAGAAGGGCAAGGTTTTGTACCTACATCTTGGGATGAAGCCATGACAAAAACCGTTAGGGAAATACAACGCATTCAGAAAGAATATGGTAATGATGCCTTCTCAGTCCTTTCTGGAGTTTCATTGACAAATGAGAAAAGTTATTTGATGGGCAAATTTGCTAGAGTAGCTTTAAAAACTAAAAACTTAGATTATAATGGACGTTTGTGCATGGTAAGTGCTGGAGCGGGAAATAAAAAAGCCTTTGGTTTAGACAGAGGCTCTAATAATTATTCGGATTTAGAATATGCTGAAGTCATTATTGTGGCTGGAGCCAATGTTAGCGAAACTTTTCCAACATTAACGCATTGGATTTGGAAAGCAAGAGACAGAGGAGCTAAGCTGATTGTGATTGACCCGAGAATGATTCCGCTGGCTAGAACAGCTGATCTTCATTTGGATGTGCGTCCAGGAACCGATTCGGCTTTGTATGGTGCCATGTTGAAATATTTGGCAGATCATGATATGCTAGATCATGATTTTATTAATAATCATACTTCTGGATTTCAAGAAACCTTAGATGCGGTAAAAGATAATACACTAGAATGGGCAGAAGAAATTACAGGAATTAAGAAAGAAAAAATCCAACAAGCAGCTGAATTATGGGGTAGAGCAAGTACGAGTTTCTTGCTTCATGCCCGTGGAATTGAACATCATTCGAAAGGAGTGGATAATGTTTTGGGATGTATCAATTTAGTTTTGGCAACAGGAAGAATTGGTAAGCCTTATTGTGGTTATGCTACTATTACTGGTCAAGGAAATGGGCAAGGAGGTAGAGAGCACGGTCATAAATGCGATCAATTGCCTGGAAATAGAGATATAGAAAATCCAGAACATCGTAAATATATTTCGGATGTTTGGGGAATTGATGAAAAAGATTTGCCAGGTAAAGGGTTGTCGGCTTATGAAATAATTGAAGCCATTCATAGAGGAGAAATCAAAGGTTTGTTGTCTATATGTTTCAATCCATTGGTGTCTTTGCCTAATAGCAATTATGTTAGAGAAGCCTTAGAAAAGTTAGAATATTATGTATGCATTGACTTTTTCTTGAATGAAACTGCTCGCCATGCTGATATTGTTTTGGCAGGCTCGTTGCAAGAGGAAGAAGAAGGAACAACAACTTCAGCAGAAGGAAGGGTTATTCGAATAAGACAAGCGGTAACGCCTCCAGGAGATGCAAGAACAGATACTTCGATTATTTTAGAATTAGCCAAACGTTTGGGGGTAAGAACCAAATTTGCTTTCGAAAATAGCGAAGAAATTTTCAATGAACTGCGTGTGGCCTCTAAAGGAGGAACTGCCGATTATTATGGAATTACATATAAAAGAATAGAAGCTGAAATGGGGGTTTTTTGGCCTTGTCCAGAAATTGGGCATCCTGGAACTCCTCGTTTGTGGGAGGACAGGAAGTTTAAAACTCCTGATGGAAAAGCGCATTTTAACCCAGCGCCATATAAACTTCCCAGCGAAGTAACCTGCGTTGATTTCCCTGTAATTTTAACTACGGGACGTGTGGTTTCGCAATATTTAAGTGGAACACAAACGCGAAGAATTGGAAAGTTAGTCGATCAATATCCAGAACCTTTAGTAGAAATCCATCCTAATTTGGCTCAACAATACGGAATCAAACAAAGAGAATTAATCCGAGTTTCTACGCGAAGAGGCGAAGGAATTTTTCCAGCTAATATTGTGGAGACTATCCGAGAAGACACCGTTTTTATTCCGTATCACTGGTCAGGGAAAAAATCGGCAAACCAGTTAACGCCGGGTACTTTGGATCCTATTTCTAAAATTCCAGAATTTAAAGTTTGTGCTTGTCATTTGGAACCATTAGGCAAAATTGCTCCGCCTTCAAAAGAATCAACAGCTTATGCTAGTGTTTAATCTATAAAGAATTGATGTAAGATGAACTATACCAGTTTTAATAAAAATGAAGAGTTTTTTGTAGATATGCAGCGTTGTATAGGTTGCAAAGCCTGCGAATTGGCTTGCGCCGAATGTGAAACAAACGGTCAGGAATCTATGATTCATGTTAATTATGTAGATCGTGCGGCTACTGTTCAAACCACGGTTCAGGTGTGTATGCATTGTGATGATCCAGTTTGTGCTAATGTATGTCCTGCCGATGCTATTTCTAAAGACGAATTTGGAATTGTGCATACTGCTAATACGGAGCGTTGCATTGGTTGTTCCAATTGTGTAATGGCTTGTCCTTTTGGTGTACCAAAAAAAGAAGAAAATTACGATTTGATGATGAAATGTACCATGTGTTATGATCGTACGAGTGTAGGTAAAAAACCAATGTGTGCAACAGTTTGTCCAAGTGGCGCTTTGTTTTATGGCACCAAAGATGAAATTCAGGAAATGCGTCCAAATAGTACACCTGTTAATAGTTTTATTTTTGGGAAAGAAATTGTGAATACCAAAGTGAATATTATGATGCCTAAAGGAAGCACAGAATTAGTAATTTATTAGTTTGAGATTCATGTCTAAAAAAGAAGAAAACTTAAATAAAAATTGGAAGAAAGATTTTCCAATAGAAAAGCAACAAGCAACCAATGTAAGTCGACGAGATTTTGCTAAATTCTTGACTTTGGTTTCTGGTGGATTGATGGTAGGTAGTGGATTAGTTGCTGCCAAAGCATATATGTATCCTAAAGAAGAAGTAGAAGGAGAGCATTTTGTATGTAAAAAAGAAGAAGTGCCATTAGGAGGAACACGAGCTTTTGTTATTGAAGGAAGTACGATTCCTTATATATTAATTCATCTGGAAACTGGCGAGTTTAAAGCCTATGAGCAAAAATGTACCCACCTTTCTTGTTCTGTTTTTTACAAGCCAGGGACCGGAATTATTCATTGTCCTTGTCATGAAGGATCTTTTGATGCTAAAACTGGAAATGTTTTAGGTGGTCCGCCACCAAGAGCGTTACCTAAATTAGATGTTTTTTTCAAAGACGATGCTATTTATGTAAAAGCAGCACAAGAAGAGAAAAGTAGAATAATGTAAAAAGAAACAGTATGAGTAATTTTAGAAGAGGTCAGAATCAGTCAAATCCTAATAAGTTGAATGCTATTCTTTCCACATTAATTTTTATATTAATTCTGAATGTAACCATTCAAATTTGGTTGCTGTATGCTGCTTTGAACAATGCTCTGGATAATAATATAGAGATTCTTATTCCTGCATTTGTTGCCTCATTTGGATTGTTTTTAGTGGGAACTATTTTATTGTATTATATGCCAACAGGGAATACTACAATGAATAAAAGACCCTAACAAATAAAAAAAGAACTCTAATTAGAGTTTTTTTTGTATCGATTAGATGAGATGTTGGTTTATTAAAGCATAAAAGTTACTGTTTTTAAAATTGAAAGAATAATATTGTATTTTTGCGTACCCCAAAAATATAAAATATGAAAAAAATTGTACTTGCATTGTCACTTTGTGGCTTGTTTTTAATCCAATCTTGTCAATCTGACGACAGTTCTGGAGGAGGTAATGAAAAAGTTATTTTAAATACAAATTCTAAAACCCTCAATAATAGAATAAATCTTAGTGGTTCAGGAGTTTTAGACTTAGTTACTTCCTCAAGTATTACTGGTAAAACTACAGAAACTGAAGCAGGAACTTTTCCAATGTCATTATTAGCCGAGGTTAAGCCTCCAACTTATAATGGAAAAACATTAATGGCAACTCATGTTGATGTTAAAGATAATTATGTTTATGTGTCTTATAATACTCAAGGTGAGGCTTATTTAGGAGGTATTGATGTTATTGATATTAGTATTCCTAATAATCCTAAATTAGTAGTTCAGGCTATTTTACCCAATGTAGATATTAGCACCGTGCTTTTTAATAACGGTAAATTATATATTGCTGGTGCGGTTGATGTAGATTTCAATAATGTACCTAGTCCGGCTTTTGTTGCTCAGATGCCTTTGCAATCGGGATTACTGACTAATGATTATGTGTTGAACTCCTTAGTGGGGTATGTAGGTACAGGACTTGCTGTTGCCGATTCAAAATATTATGCTGTTTCTGGAAATAATGGTATTCTTGCTAAATTAGATAAAACTACTAACACGATTGAAACTACAATAGCTGTTGATGATTTGAGAGCTTTAGGTCGTATCGATAATAAAATTGTAGTATTGAGTGGTACAGAGGGAGTGATGATTTACAATGCAGGAACCTTAAGCTTAGAATCTTCATTTGTCACCCCTGTTGATGTAGCTGAGGCAAAAAGAACAATTGATTTTCAAGGAAATAATGTCTTAGTCGCGCAGGGAGCTTCTGGTTTAGGTATTTATAATTTAAGTGGAGTTTTACAACAAACATTAGCTGTTCCAGCAGTTGTTGGTGATGTTGATCAAAATGATGTGGTTACTAATGCTGTTTCTGTAAATGGTGATTATGTATATGTAGCAAACGGTGCGGCCGGAATTACCGTGTATAAAATAACAAATGGTAATCTAAGTTTATTGGGAACAATTGATCTTTCAGGTTCTTCTAATTATGTAAAAAGTGTGGGAGATTATATCTATGTAGCTAGTGGGAATGGCGGATTAAAAATCATCAAAAAAGTTACCGTTTCTGCTATTGATTGCAGTAGTTTTGCAACTTACAGCGGAGGAGAATGGCTGAATGTGAATTCGGGTGATAATTTTAGTTACAAAGGTTCAGCTTCATTACAGGGAATAAATGTAAATGATAAACTTACTTTTTGCGGATCTCTTGCAGTAGCTCAGGGAATTAATGTTAATAGTGGCGGAGTATTCACAATGAAGGGATCAATGGCTCAGGGTAATTATAATAACCCTTATTTATCCCTTAATATAAATGGAACCATGAAAATTGAAGGTAGTGTTGTAATTTACGGTAACCTTATTATGAATAGTGGAGCTAAATTAGAATTCTTGGGTTCTGATTCTGAAATTACTATTTATGGTTCAGTTACAAAAAATAATGGAGTAACTATTACAGGAACTTATAAAGATACTTTTAATAAATTGAAATAAGTAAAAATAAAAATTCATAAAAAAATGCTGTTTTCAAATTTTGAAAACAGCATTTTTTTATGAATTAATAATCAAGAATGGATTTATTTTTTTACCGCACTACTGTCTTTGTGTTTCATGTCTTTTTTCATTCCATGAAGACCGTGATTTCTCATGCCTTGACGGTGGTGTTTTTTTATTTCTTCCCATTTTTTAAATTGGTCTGCTGAAAGAATTTTTTTCATTTTTGACTTCATTGCAATTTGATCGTCAAGCATTTTACTTTTCATTTCAAAGATTTGGTCAGAAGTAGGTTTTTCTGTTTTTTCTTTTCTGTTTTTCATAAAGGCTTCTCTTTTTGCTCCTTGTTCAGCAATCATTTTGCTTATTTCTTTTTGCTGATTAGCATCCAAATCCAATTCTAAAGTCATTTTTTTCAACATCAGTTGATTGCGTTGTTCTGGTGTGAATTTTTCCATTGGATTTCTTTCTTGTCTTGCAGGTTTGTCCTTTTTTTCTTGGCCATAAGTGGTTGCGCTTATGATTGCAATTAGAGCAAGTGTGATTAATTTTTTCATAATGTTTGTCTTTTTAAGTTTTTTAATTAAGACAACAAAATGTATTAATAGTTTAATTCTTAAGAATTAATTATGATTTGTAAATATAAATGAAAATAGAAAGATTGTTGGATATAAGAATAAAAAAAGGAACTCCGCTAAGAAGTTCCTTTTGTATATTCTATTTATTTCATGTTATTCTACTAGTTCTACTACTTTACTTTCACCATCCACAGCTACTTTAGTCAAACCGTGTTTCGATAAGTTTTTCATGGAAACATCCCATTTTTTACCGCTTAAACCAGCTATAGATTTAAGTTGTACCAAATCCATTTTGTTTTCGCTTCCTTTCAATAAGTCTAAAATTACTTTCTCTTCAGGAGTTAATTCTAACTGAATTTGTTTTTTCTCTGGTCTCATTTGTGGAAATAATAAAACTTCTTGGATAGAAGCGTTATTGGTCAAGAACATCATTAAACGGTCCATTCCAATTCCTAATCCTGATGTTGGAGGCATTCCGTATTCTAAAGCTCTTAAGAAATCTTCATCGATAATTCCGTTAGCTTCATCATCTCCTTTTGCAGCTAAACGCATTTGGTCTTCAAAACGCTCTCTTTGATCAATTGGGTCATTTAATTCCGAATAAGCATTGGCAACTTCTTTTCCGCAAACCATTAATTCAAAACGCTCTGTCAGCTCCGGATTGTCACGGTGCTCTTTACAAAGCGGTGACATTTCTTTTGGATAATCGGTAATGAATGTTGGCTGAATATAATTTCCTTCGCATTTAGCGCCAAAAATCTCATCAATCAGTTTTCCTTTACCCATGGTTTCATCCACTTCAATTCCCATTCCTTTAGCGGCTTCGTATAATTCGGCTTCGCTTTTTCCGGAAATATCAAAACCTGTAAAGTGTTTGATGGAATCCGTCATCGTTACACGAGCAAAAGGCGTTTTGAAACTAATTTGGTTTTCACCAAAAGTCACATCGCTCGTTCCATTTACACTAACCGCACAATGCTCTAGCAAACGCTCCGTGAAATCCATCATCCAGTTGTAGTCTTTGTAGGCTACATATATTTCCATAGCGGTAAATTCAGGATTGTGAGTTCTGTCCATTCCTTCGTTACGGAAGTTTTTCGAAAACTCATAAACACCATCAAATCCACCTACAATTAATCTTTTTAAATATAACTCATTCGCAATACGCATGTACAACGGAATATCCAATGAATTATGATGTGTAATAAACGGACGAGCTGCTGCTCCACCAGGAATCGATTGTAAAACCGGAGTTTCCACTTCAAGATATCCAGCATCGTTAAAGAAACCACGCATCGCGTTGAACAATTTGGTTCTTTTGATAAAGGTTTCTTTTACCTGTGGATTTACCGTTAAATCTACATAACGCATACGGTAACGCAATTCGGCATCGTTGAAAGCATCAAAAACTTTTCCGTCTTCATCTACTTTTGGTAATGGTAGTGGACGTAATGTTTTGCTTAAAAAAGTAAATCCATCTACACGAATACATTGTGCACCTACTTTAGTGGTGAATAATTCGCCTTCAATTCCGATATAATCACCTAAATCGGTTAGTTTTTTAAACACCTGATTGTACAAGGTTTTATCGTCGCCTTCACACAAAACATCGCGGTTCACGTACAATTGAATACGGCCTTCGCTATCCTGCAATTCGGCAAAACAAGCTTTACCCTGATCTCTAACACTCATCAAACGTCCTGCAACAATCACGCGTTTTCCTTCTTCAAAAGTATCTTTAATTTGTTTTGAAGTATGATTTACAGCGAAAAGATTAGCAGGATAAGGATTGATTCCTAAGTTGCGTAAAGATTGAAGTTTTTCTCTTCGGATGATTTCTTGTTCTGATAATGCCATTATAGTCTGATTTTTAAGACCGCAAAGATAAGCAAATTTGAAAATGTAGCAATTTGAAAATTTGAAAATGATTTTTGGATTTTTAGGAGCAGAAAATTCCCGTTTTTTATCATGATTTGTCCTGCTGTATACTCTATCTTTTAATCTCGTTTGAAGAACGAGATTAAAAGGATGTCGTTTCCATCAGGGTTAAATAACAACTATTGTTTTTGTAGAACGTTTTTCCTGCAAGGTTTTAGTAACCTTGCAGTATTAAAAAAATGAATTTAATTTTGAAAGATATTATTTCTTTTTAAATGAATATAATTACTTATTTTGCGTCAGAATTTTTTTAGAATAGAAGGACGTTTAACAGTTAAGAAAAAACCAAATAATACCCATGAAAAAAATTGTAGTTGTTTTGTTGTTAACCCTTATACCAAGTTATTCCTATTGTCAATTTCATTATTTTTATTTTGGAGGAGGAAATAATGGTTATAGTGAGTTGAGGTATCAGGATAAATATTATTCAGTGAATCCGAGAGGATTAAAGCAGTTTATTGCGGAAACTGAAATGCCAAATGAATTGAAAACCGATTTAACGCAGCAAGTACATAAAATAGCCAACAAAAAAACAATTTCCAATGTGGTAGGTTATGGTCTTTTTTTAAGCGGTGCAGCAATAATGCTAAACGAGGGATTAAGTAAGAAAGAAGGTGAAGATATGAAATCGGCGACTCTTTTTAAAGGATTAGGCATAGCTGCTCTTGGAGGTGTTTTACATCTTATCATTGCTCCTGGAAAAAAAGATTATTTTAATATTATAAACAGATTCAATGAAGGCAAAGATGGTGATAAATTGAAACTTTGCTTTAAAGTGGATTATGATAAACAAATGAATTACGGTCTTGCCTTGTCTTTCTGATAATAAAAAAAAGTGACCCAATTACGACAAAAATTAATCAAATTATCTGTGTAATTCTTCTAAGCGTAACTTTCGTAAGTTGCAACTTTACCGAAAACATCGATGTTCAGCCTGACGGTTCCGGAAAATTTTCATTAGAAATGGATGGGGCAGGTTTGCTGGCGATGGCGGGAGATAAATTAGGAAATGAATTAGGTATGAAAAATAATGCTAAGGCAATAGATTCTGCTTTTCCGTTTAAAGAGATTTTTGAAACTAAAAAAGACAGTATGGTTAAGTTGTTTCTAGAGCAATAAGAGGCTTTGGGAAAATTTGAAAATGTGGTAATTTGAAAATTTGAAAAAGATTTTTTGTTTTTTAGAAGCAAAAAAATAAAGTTTTTTTAAAATGACCGCAAGAATAGAAATGGATTTGCGTCTAAATACTATCTATTAATTTAAAATATTTAGTTATGAAAAAAACGCTGTATGTAATTATTTCATTTTTAGCAATTGTTTTGTATTTAGTTTGCAACTATTCTGATGATTTTTCTACTACAGAAACAACTGTTTTTAATATGAATAAAAAAACATACGGTCCACCACCGCCTAATGGATTTTTACATATAGCTCGTTAGAATTGAGGATTGACAAAAAAAATTAAACCAAACTTTCTATATTTGGTAAAAAATAAAAATTATGCAATTCTTCCAAAAATCCATTTTATTATTTGTTATTATAGTATTAGCAAGCTGCAACTTCACTGAAAACATAGATATTCAACCAGACGGAACAGGAAAATTTTCTTTAGAAATGGATGGTGCTGGATTGATGGCGATGGCTGGTGATAAACTTGGAGATCAATTTGGAGCTAAAAATAATGCAAAGGCAATAGATTCTACTTTTTCATTCAAAGAAATTTTTGAGGCTAAGAAAGATAGTATCGCTAAGTTGTCTGCAGAGCAGCAAACGGCTCTGAAAAAGTTGGAAAGTTTTGTAATGAAAATTAAAATGAATCCCGAAGCCAAACAATTGTTGTTTTCGATGGATACAGAGTTTCAAAATGTTTCAGATATTCAGAATATGATGAATGGTATTAAAACTCTCAAAGATTTAAAAGGACAATCTGACAATAAGAAATTAGCAGACCCAATAAATGAAAGCATAAATAATAATGCAAAAATTGACTATTCATATAATGGTAAAACCTTTGTTAGGAAAGCAATTATTTCTAAAGACCAACTTCAAAAAATTAAAGCAGATTCGACAGGAATGGCTAAGATGATTTTTGCATCGTCTAAATATACTTTGAAATATCATTTTCCTAAAGCGGTAAAGTCAGTTTCAAATCCTGATGCGCTTTTTAGTGCCGATAGAAAAACCATTACGGTAGAATATCCTTTTACGGATTACACTGAAAATCCCGAGAAATTGAATCTTAATGTAGCTTTTGAATAAAATACAAAAGCGCAATCAAGTGTTAGAATGAATTTGAATACTACTGATTTTACGGAATTATACCAGCAATACAATGCTCTTGTGTACAACCTAGCACTCAGTTATGTTCAAAATGCAGAAGATGCAGAGGAAATTACTCAGGATGTTTTTATTCAATTGCATCAATCGATGGCTGGTTTCAAAAATCAATCGTCGTTAAAAACATGGATTTATCGCATTGCTATTAATAAGAGTTTGGATTATTTGAAACATAAAAAAAGTCAAAAACGTTTTTTTATTTTTGGTAAGCGCTCAGAGAATGAATTCGAAATTCAAAACATTTCAAATTTTGAACATCCGGGTATTTTATTAGAGAATAAGGAAAAATCTAAAGTGCTTTTTGGCGTTATTAATCAATTAGCTGCAAATCAAAAAACAGCTTTCATTTTATCTAAAATAGATGGATTAAGTAATCCTGAAATAGCCACTATTATGGAGCTAACAGTTTCATCTGTAGAATCATTGCTTTTTAGAGCTAAAGAAAATCTTAAGAAAAAATTAGCAGATAAATTTGAAGAGTACCACAAGAATTAATAATAATTATAGTCTAATATAGTATGGAAAAGGAAGAATGGATAACTGAAATTTTGGACAGTACGAACCAAATCGTAAAAGTAAGTCCGGATGATGCTTTGTTTTTTAAAATTCAAAACCAATTGGAAACCAAAAAAACAATAGCAAAAGAATGGGTTTGGCTGGCAGCAGCTTCGATTGTAATTTTAGTAACCATCAATGTAAGATTGGTTTATAAAGAAATAAAAACGTCAAAAACAACTAATGAAATTGCTTTAGTTGCTGTTATTTCAGATTCAAATCAATTATACAAATAATTATGACTAAGATAAAAGTACTAATCGTTTCCGTTATAACTCTAGTTATACTTAATGTGGGGTTATTGGTGTTTTTTATGGTTTTGAAACCAAGGTTGGATGGCGTGAATAGAGAAGGGCCTCGAAAAATAATTATCGAAAAACTTCATTTTGATGCCAATCAACAAGAAGAATATGCTGTTTTAATTCAAGAACATAGAAATGTTATTGAAGCTATTGAACGTCAAATTAGATTAAACAAAGAAAAACTTTATAGGCTATTGTTAGCACCAAAAGTCAATGAAAAAGCGAAAGACAGTTTGATAAATGTGCTTGCGAATTGTCAGCTACAAATTGAAAAAACACATTTTGATCATTTTCAAAAAATAAAATCACTTTGTGAATCTACCGAGCAAAAAGAGGATTTTGAAGCATTAACAAAAGAATTAGGAAGACTTTTTTCTGGGAAAAGAAGATTGCAAGCTGAGGAAAATAGACCAAGAAGACCAGAATAAAACTTTTTTGAAAAAAAATAAAAAAGACCGCAGGAATGGAAAAGGATTTACGTCTAAATAGTATTGATTAATTTTAAATATTTAGTTATGAAAAAATCAGTGTACTCCATGATTCCATTTTTATTGCTTGTTTTGTTTTTAGCTTGTAGCAATTCTGAGGATCCTTTTACAGGAGAAGAGGAAGAAACAACAACAACAACAACAGTTCCTGATGTGTATAAAAAAATATACGGTGCTACAAGCATCACTTCAGATGGAACTTATGTAACAATTAAGACCAACGGGCAACCGGATCATAAAAGTATTTATTATCCTACTTCTAATGCTAAATATGAAAATTTTAGCGGAACTACTTTTGGCGGAACTACTTTTCATAAAAATCCTAATAGTATCAGCACAACTTTAGCTTTTACATTCAAAATTCCATTGCATCCTGTTGTGGCAAGTAGTCATTCTGCGACACCGCTTGGAGCGATAGGAGTTTCCATAAACGGAGTGCCGTTTTTTAATCAGTATGCAGGGCCTAATTTACCACTTACTAATGAGGTAACTTCATTTGACCAATATTGGGGACACCCTCAAGCTACAGGAATTTATCATTACCATGTGGAACCTATTTATTTAACGGAAACCAAGGGAAAAGAAGCTTTATTAGGTTTTTTGTTAGATGGTTTTCCTGTTTATGGCCCAGAAGAAAATGGAGTGGCAGTGACAGGATTAGATGTTTATCATGGTCATACTTCGGCTACTGCAGATTATCCTGATGGGATTTATCATTATCACATTACCAACACCGATCCATACATCAATGGAAATGGTTTTTATGGAACAGCAGGAACGGTTTCAAATTAATCTAATGAAATGGAATATTTTTCAAATACCAATTAATGGTTTACTGTTTTTGGCGGTAGCTTTCTTTTTGAGTTGTAAGCAAAAAAATGAAACAATTAGAATACCCAATACAGTTCCTTCAATTTATACTTTGGCTTCTGATTCGGGATTTCATTTCAATCAGGATACTTTGTATTGGAAAACTAAAAAATATTCGGGTAAACAGTATTTTTTATATCCCAATAAAGATACAGCATTTGTAAAGTCTTATTTAAATGGTATGCTGGAAGGTGAGCAAAAGCAATGGTATCCTAGTGGTGTTCTGGCCGAAAAGCGTTTGTATATTTCCAATAAAAAAGAAGGAGAGCATCAGGGTTGGTGGGATAACGAAAAACCTAGGTACCGCTATCAATTTTATAATGATGATTATCATGGTGAAGTTTTGGAATGGTACTATACAGGACAACTCTTTAAAAAATTCCATTACGAAAACGGACATGAAGAAGGAAGTGAGCGACTGTGGTATGAAAACGGAACGGTGCGAGCTAATTATGTGATTAAAAAAGCTAAGAAATACGGTTTAATCGGAATTAAATTATGTAAAAATCCTTATGAAAAAGTTGCTGAAAAATAAGTTTGGAGTTGGAATAATTATTTTGCTGATGTTGTTGTCTTGCCAAAAAAACAAACAAGAAGAGGAAGGCGGTTTGCCTTTTTTTAATACACCTGAATTCACGCCAGAATGGATTTCTAAAGAAAGTCCGGAATATGTTCAAATCCATACGATTCCTGCTTTTTCATTAATCAATCAAAACGGTCAAAATATAACCGAAAAAACAGTTGAAGGTAAGATTTATGTAGCTAATTTTATGTTTACCAGTTGCGGGAGTATTTGTCCCAGAATGACCGATAATATGAAAATCCTGCAAGATAAATATGCAAATGACCCAAAAGTAGTATTGCTTTCGCATTCGGTTACACCTGAAATTGATAATGTGAAAAAACTCAAAGAATATGCGGTTTTAAAAGGCTGTATTTCGGGTAAATGGCATTTGCTTACCGGGAATAAAAATGACATTTATATGTTGGCTAAAAAACAGTATTTTGCTGGTGATTCCATAGGGTATTATGGAAAATTAAATGATTTTTTACACACCGAAAATTTTATTTTAGTAGATGATAAACGTCACATTCGCGGGGTTTATAATGGTACTTTACCCGTCGAAATGGATCGAATTATAGAGGATATTACAACTTTAAAAAAGGAAAAATGATTTTAATTAATCATAAAATTTCCTGAGTTTGTGAGTTCTTAGTAAATCAAAATATTTAATCGTACTTTTGCCTTTTACCAATAACTGAACGAAAAACTTCGTTTTTTGACGAGACAAATGAACAAAATTATCCAACTTCAAGATTTAGGTAACCGAGATTACAAAAGTACTTGGGAATACCAAGAAGAATTGTTCAAAGGAATTGTAGATTTGAAAATTCAAAATAGAAGGGAAGAAACGAATTTGCCAACACCCAATTATTTTCTTTTTGTAGAACATCCACATGTGTATACTTTAGGGAAAAGCGGCGATTTTGAAAATTTATTATTGTCCGAAAAACAGTTGGAGGCCAAAGGTGCTACTTTCTACAAGATTAATCGTGGTGGTGATATCACTTATCATGGACCTGGGCAAATTGTGGGTTATCCTATTTTGGACTTAGAAAATTTCTTTACGGACATTCATAAATATCTGCGTTTTCTAGAAGAAGCTATTATTTTGACATTAGCAGAATATGGTATTGTCTGTGGACGCAGTGATGGAGAAACAGGTGTTTGGCTAGGAGTAGGAACACCATTTGCCCGAAAAATTTGCGCCATGGGCGTACGAGCTTCACGTTGGGTAACGATGCATGGTTTTGCCTTAAATGTCAATGCCGATTTGGGTTATTTTGATAACATTATTCCTTGTGGAATTCGCGGAAAAGCAGTCACCACTTTAAACGTAGAACTTGGCGTAGAAAAAGTAGATGAGGAAGAAGTGAAAGCAAAAATTCTAAAACATTTCAAAGAATTGTTTGAAGCTGAATTCGAGGTTTAACCGCAAAGGTCACAAAGTAGGCACGAAGTTCGCAGAGATTTAATGGACTTAATTGAGTGAATAAAGAATTAAGTTCTAGAGGTGAAGCTTAAAAAACTTATGTGACTTATATGGTTTAAAAAAAAAAATCAGCAATTATAAGTCTAAAGTAAGTTGTTCTGGTAATAATCTAAAACTCATGCGGTGGTATTTGCAGGGGCCGTATTTTTTGATGGCTTCTCGATGTTCTTTAGTGGGATAACCTTTATTTTTTTTCCAATTGTACATCGGGAATTCTTCATGGATTTTGTCCATATATTCATCTCTGTAGGTTTTGGCCAATACCGAAGCCGCAGCAATACTCAAATATTTAGCATCTCCTTTTACAATACTTTGATTAGGGATTGATTTTAGCAATTCAATTTCTGTAGTAGTAAATTGTTTTCCGGTAGTGTTTTTAAGTCCTAGTTTAGCATTCAAGCTTCTGTTTCCATCCACAATAATAAATTCAGGAACTACATTTAATTTTAAAACCGATTCCTGCATGCCTTTCATAGAAGCATTCAGAATATTGATTTCGTCAATTTCATTTGGGAATAAATGTGTTACGGCAAAACTAACAGCCTGTTCTTCGATTACAGGACGTAATTTTTCTCTAACTTTTTCTGATAATTGTTTACTGTCATTTAAGATAGAATTGTTGAAGTCTGTAGGCAGGATTATTGCAGCTGCGGTAACAGGTCCAGCAAGGCAACCGCGACCCGCTTCGTCGGTTCCGGCTTCAAGAAGGAGTTTAGAAAAAGTAGGAGCAAGCATATTGATTGTTTTTTGAAAAGCAAAGATTATAAAATTTTTAAGATAATTGTTCGTTAATCTAACGTTTCCTTAAAAAGAACTGCTAATTAAGATGTTTTTTTATACGTTTTTATCGTTTACCTTTGCCTCAATTTTAGTTTTAAAATAAAAGCCCAATTTTATATCTGTTCCGAATGAGAATTCTCTTTTTATTATATTTTTTAGTATTGCCCACGTTGATGTTCTCTCAAGATGATTCTAGAGAAGAAGCTCCCAAAAGAAGTTTTTCGGATAGGTTAAAAGGCGGAAAAGAAAAAGATACAGCTAAAGTGGCCTCAATTGACATGTATCGTTTTATTTCTGTAGAACGAGATACGACTTATTTAGATACTACACTAACTGTTGAAAAAGAATACAGTCATAATTATCTTAGAAAAGATCTTTTTGGATTATTAGCTTTTCCTAATGAAGGGCAAGCTTACAACACGCTTCAATATAGCTTAACGGATTATTCTCCTTTTCCGGAAATGGGTTTTACAGCTAAACATTTTAATTTTTTAAAAGCTAATCAAATTCGATATGCTTCGGTAGCGACTCCTGTAACCGAATTATTTTTTAAATCGACTTTAACTAAAGGGCAATCGGTAGATTCGTTTTTTGCAGTGAATCTTTCGCCAAATTTAAACTTGTCCATTGCTTATAAAGGATTGCGTTCCGAAGGAAAATATATCAATCAGTTAACAAGTACTGGAAGTTTTCGTTTTACGATGAGTTATAATACTTCAAGCAAACGTTATTTTATTAAATCGCATTTTACCTCTCAAGATGCTTTGAATGAGGAAAATGGAGGGATAACAACAGTAAGTGATTTTGAAGATGGCGATACTAAATACACAAACAGACAGCGTTTGCAGGTGTATTTAACAGATGCGGAGTCTTTTATTAGAGCCAAACGTATTTTTGTAGATCATATTTTTAGGGTGAATCCAAAAGAGACAGCGAACAATTTATATGTAACGCATCAATTTAATTATGAAAACAAATATTTTGAGTATTCTCAACCTACAATATTGTCGGCTGTAGGAACGCAAGCTGTTTCTCGTTTTGGTGATGCTATTGTAACTTCGGGACTTAAAGATCAAACACATTATAATAAAATGTATAACAAAGCTGGTTTGGTTTATGAGAATACTACACTCGGAAAGTTTCAGTTTTTTGTAGATGATTTTAGAAGTAATTTTTATTATTATCGAATTTTAATCAAAGATGATGTTGAAAATCCTTCTAGTGTATCAACAAAAGTAATTCCTTCTACTTTGTCCCGAAACATTAATAATGTTGGCGGGCAATATGAATATTGGAAAAATAAATGGCATGGTAAATTTTTACTTTACAAATCGATTAGCAAACAATCGATTTCTAATTTAGATGCTAAACTGAACTATGATTTGAATGATGATTTTCAGTTTGTTTTCGGATATCAAAATCTAAGCAAATTACCAAATGATCTTTATAATTTGTATCAAAGTGAATATGTAGCTTACAATTGGTCAAATAACTTTAAAAACGAAAAAATCAACGTGATTAGTGGAGATGCTACTACTCCATGGTTTAATGCTTCTTTGCAATTATCAGCTTTAACTGATCATTTGTATTTTGAAAATGCAGCTACTGATGATAGTCAGCAAATAGTAGCACCAAGTCAATTTGGGGGAACTATAAAATATCTTTCGCTTAAATTGAGCAAAGAGTTAACTTTTGGAAAATTCGCTTTAAATAATACGGTTTTATATCAAAAAGTAGATCAAAGTCAAGCCGTTTTAAATGTGCCTGATTTGGTGACTCGAAATACTTTTTACTTTTCAAGTTATTTCTTTAATAGAGCGTTGTTTTTACAAACAGGATTAACGTTAAATTATTTTACGAATTATTATGCAAATGATTACAATCCAGTAATTGGAGAATTTTTTGTTCAGGATAAAAAGCAAATAGGGAATTATCCAAATTTGGATTTCTTTATTAATGCTAAAATTCAACGAACTAGAATCTATATCAAAGCCGAACATTTTAATGCGGCCTATACAGGTTATAATTATTTTTCAGCTCCTAATAATCCGTATCGTGATATGACTATTCGTTTTGGATTAATCTGGAATTTTTTTAATTAGAATAATATAACAATGACCTTCACTGCTATCGATTTTGAAACAGCTACTTCTTTTCATCCTTGTTCTGTGGGGATTGTAATGGTGGAAAATGGGATTGTTATAGATGAATATGTTACGTTAATCCAGCCGCCAAATAATTTGTACAATCCTTATACGATACAAGTTCATGGTATTTATCCGAGTGATACCGTCAGAGCGAAAAATTTTCTTCAAGTATTTCCTGAAATTCAAAAAAGACTTCAAAACAGAGTTGTAGTAGCACATAATGAGAGTTTTGATCGCAATGTATTAGTAAAGTCTATGGCTTATTATGGCTTAAATTATGCCGATTTGAACATTGCCTCACGTTGGGAATGTACGGTTAAAATTTATAAGGCTAAAGGAGTAAAACCAACCAAACTCAGTGATTGTTGCCGTCAAATGAATATTCAGTTGAATCATCATGAAGCCTTATCAGATGCCAGAGCTTGCGCTAAATTATATTTGATGCAGTAATAAAATCTTTTCTAATAAGCTAGTCGTGTAAGTTTTTTCATTAAATTAGTGTGATCAATCTAAATCTTTGTTATGAAAGAAGATTTTTTACATTATTTATGGAGGTATAAAAAGTGGAATACACTTGATTTAAAAACGAGTACAGGTGAAACAATTAGTATTGCTAATGTTGGTCAGTATTTAGAACAAGCAGGGCCGGATTTTTTTAATGCACAAATTAGTATTGGGAATCAAAAATGGGCTGGTAATGTTGAAATTCATATCAAATCTTCTGATTGGTATGTACATCATCATGAAATAGATGCTGCTTATGAAAATGTAATTCTTCATGTAGTTTGGGAGCATGATACTGAAGTTTTTAGAAAAGATAACTCTGAAATCCCTGTTTTAGAACTTAAAAATTATGTTGATAAAGATGTATTAACGAATTATCAAAGATTACTTACTCCTAAATCTTGGATTTTTTGCGAAAAACAATTACAAGATTTAGATGATTTTGTTTTAAAAAACTGGCAAGAGCGTTTGTTTTTTGAGCGTTTAGAACGAAAATCCAAAGCTATTTACGATTTGTTAGAACAAACCAATAATGATTGGGAAGCGGTGTTGTTTTGTATGCTTGCTAAAAACTTTGGTTTGAATACTAATGGTGATGTTTTTTTTAAAATTGCTCAATCAATTCCTTTTTCGGTTATAAGAAAAGAAAGCTTTGAAGTCGAAAATCTAGAAGCACTTTTGTTAGGGAAAGCCTCTTTGTTAGATATTGAAAAGGAAGATAATTATTTTAAAGATTTAAAATTTAGATACTATTATTTATTGCATAAATATCAATTAGATGTTAGAAGTGAAGGATTGGTTCAGTTTTTTAAACATCGTCCGGATAATTTCCCGACCATTCGATTGTCTCAATTAGCACATTTGTATCATTTATATCAAAATTTATTTTCACAACTCATTAATACTTCAACGCTTGACGCAGTTTATCAGCTTTTTCAAGTTAGTCCATCATCTTATTGGGAGAACCATTATCAATTTGATAAAGAAAGTCCGAAGAAGGCAAAAAAGTTATCAAAATCCTTCATCGATTTATTACTCATTAATACCGTTATCCCAATTCAATTTGCTTATGCTAAAAGTCTTGGAAAGGAAATTTCAGATGACTTGATTGCAATTTTAACCGCTGTAGCTCCAGAAAAAAATAGTATTATTGATAAATTTAAAGCTTTTGGAATTAGGGCAAATAATTCATACGAAACCCAATCCTTGTTGCAGTTAAAAAACGAGTATTGTGTAACCGGTAAATGTTTGGATTGTGCAATTGGGATGGAATTATTAAAGAACTCTTAGTTTGCTTATTTGCCACTATAATTTGTAAATTTGCTCACATATAAAAATAGCAAGAATGTCAGCAATTTTAAAACTCAAGTTTTTTTTCGAAAAATATGGATTTCAAGTTTCATCGCGTCTTGCTGATAAATTAGGTATGCGAGTAACTAGTGTTCGCTTGTTTTTTATTTATATTTCTTTTGTAACTGTAGGGTTGGGATTTGGAGTCTACTTAACGTTGGCTTTTTGGATACGATTAAAAGATTTAATAAGGTCTAAGCGTACTTCGGTATTTGATTTGTAAATTTAATTTATATAAAAAAGGGACTCTAAATATTTTTTAGAGTCCCTTTTTTATTGGGTATATTTTTAGATTATTTAGATTTTTTATAACTGTAACCATAAACAAAGGCATGGATTATAGCGAAAAGTAAAGAGAAATAAAATAAATAAAGATCATTTAGATTTGGATCACTATGATGGATAAAAGCAATAATGATAAGTATAATCACCATTCCTAATCCAGAACCAGCAACTGTTTTTTGGTTTTTCAAACTAAATTGTCCTTTGTTTAAAGCGCTGTTTTTCATTCCGTAGAAAATATACAAGTCAAAACCAATCATCATCCAAACAATAAGTCTTATCCATGTGTCTAATGGTAAAAATACCATCATGAACAAACAAACGGCTACTCCAGCAATTGGAACAAAAGGAACAAGTGGTGTTCTAAAAGCTCTTGGTGCATCGGGCATTTTTTTACGCATAATTAATACGCCTAAGCAAACTAAAATAAAGGCAAATAAAGTTCCAATACTGGTCATTTCTCCAACTACTCTTGCGGGGATAAAGGCTGCAAAAATACTTACGATAACCATAAATAATAAGTTGTTTTTAGCAGGTGTTCTAAATTTAGAATGTACTTCTGAAAACACCTTTGGAATCAACCCATCTTTACTCATAGAGAAAAATACGCGGCTTTGCCCCATTAAAAGGACTAAGATAACAGAAGAATATCCTCCTAAAATGGCTAATAAAATAGCATTGTTCAGCCAAGGATAAGCAGGAGTAATCATACCGTTAGCGCCTGTAGGTCCCATAGCTTCAACGGCAATGGCAACAGGTGCAATTCCGTCTTTTCCAGCAAAAGCCTTATAGTTTATAACTCCTGTCATTACATGGGCAAATAAAATATATAATACGGTACAAATAGCTAATGATAATAAAATACCAATAGGCATATCTCTTTTTGGGTTTTTTGCTTCTTGAGCGGCAGTAGAAACCGCATCAAAACCGATATACGCAAAGAATACAATTGCTGCAGCTCTAATGATTCCAGAGAAACCAAATTCGCCAAATTTTCCAGTATTCTCAGGGATGTATGGGCTGTAGTTTTCGGGTTTGATATATTGCCAACCTACAGCAATAAATGTTAGTACAACAGAAACTTTTAGTAAAACGATAATTCCGTTAATAAAAGCAGATTCTTTTGTGCCTTTTATTAATATTAAGGACATTAACATGACAATAAAAACGGCAGGAATGTTGATTATCCCTCCTTCAAAAGGCGAAAGCATATAGGAATCACTAATGTGTATACCATATCCTCCTAATAATTTTCCTAAATAACGAGACCAACTTATGGATACCGTAGCAGCTCCTACTGCGTATTCTAGTACTAAGTCCCAACCAATTATCCAGGCTATAAATTCTCCCATGGTTGCAAATGAATAGGTGTAAGCACTTCCGGCAACGGGAATCATTGAGGAAAATTCAGCATAACATAGACCCGCAAAAATACATCCAAAGGCTGCTATAAGAAACGAAATGGTAATGGCAGGGCCGGCATTTAATGAAGCGGCCAGACCTGTTATTGAAAATAATCCAGCCCCAATGATGGCTCCAATACCTAAAGCAACGAGGCCGGGAGCGGTTAGGGTTTTTTTTAATCCTTTTTCAGAATCTTCGGCTTCGGCTAAAAGTTGGCCCAATGGTTTTCTTTTCCAGATAGACATGTTTTTTTGTTTTTTAGGTTATGGTTTTTCAAAAGTATAGTTTTTTATGAAAAAACAATAATTATGTTTTTGAATTAGTCTTATATCATTGTAATTATTTATAAATTTAGCTTTTGCTTAGTATTGATGATTAGATATTTTTATGAAAAACAGAAGTAGTTTTCAATTTTCGAAAGAACAACAAAGAGGAATTCTGGGTTTGTTTCTTATAATTATTGTCATTCAATTTGTTTGTTTTTTTGTAGATTTTAAAACAACTCCAAAAGAAAGTCTTGAAGAACAGCAATGGCTTTTGTTAGATAATGAAATAAAAAATATTGAAAAAGAACAAAATCAAAAGGAGACTAAAATTTATCCCTTTAATCCTAATTTTATTTCAGATTATAAAGGCTATAAATTAGGAATGTCTGTTGCTGAAATTGATAGACTATTTGCTTTTAGAAAGGAAAATAAATATGTGAATTCGGCTAAAGAATTTCAGATTGTAACGGGCGTTTCTGATTCTTTGTTGGCGGTTATTGCTCCTTATTTTAAATTTCCAGATTGGGTTAAAAATAAAGCAATTTCTAAGTCAGCAGGTTTTTCGAATACAAAGTCAGAGTATTTTTCGAAAAAAGAAAAAATCATTGTTAAAGATATTAATCAGGCTACGCAGGAAGATTTAATTAAGATTTACGGAATTGGAGAAGCTATTTCGCTCCGAATTTTAAAATTTAAAGAGCGTTTAGGAGGTTTTGTTTCGATGAATCAAATGAAAGATGTTTGGGGATTATCTCCCGAAGTAATAGAAAAGTTGAACATAAGCTTTAAAGTTAGTGCGCTTCCAGATTTCAAAAAAGTAGATATCAATAATGCTTCCGTGAAAGAATTAGCTAGGTTTCCTTATTTTAATTATAATTTGGCGCGAGAAATTGTAATTTATAGAAGTATGAACGGAGATATAAAAAATACTTCTGATTTATTAAAAATTAAAGGGATGCCTATTGAAAATGCAGATATTATAGCCTTATATTTGGACTTTTAAAAATAATAAGCCAGAATGATGTATTTTGATACTAGTGAGACGCAAAATATGATTGCGCAATCTATAAGGGATTTTGCTGAAAAAAACATGAGACCTTATATAATGGAATGGGACGAAGCTCAGGTTTTTCCAGTTCCGTTGTTTAAGAAATTAGGCGAAATGGGGTTTATGGGTGTTTTGGTTCCCGAGGCGTTAGGTGGTTCTGGATTGGGATATCACGAATATATTACTATTATAGAAGAAATTTCTAAAGTAGATCCTTCAATAGGTTTGTCGGTGGCGGCACATAATTCTTTATGTACCAATCATATTTTAACTTTTGGAAATGAAGAACAAAAAAAGAAATGGATTCCAAAATTAGCTTCGGGTGAACATATTGGTGCTTGGGGATTAACAGAGCATAATACAGGATCGGATGCTGCAGGAATGAATACTACAGCTAAGAAAGAAGGTGATTATTGGGTTGTTAATGGAGCAAAGAATTTTATCACACATGCTATATCTGGAGATGTTGCTGTGGTAATTGTTCGTACGGGTGAAAAAGGAGATTCGAGAGGAATGACTGCTTTTGTTTTTGAAAAAGGAACGGCAGGATTTACTTCTGGAAAGAAAGAAAATAAATTAGGAATGCGTGCTAGTGAAACAGCCGAATTGATTTTTGATAATTGTCGTATTCCAGATGCTAATAGGTTAGGTGAAGTAGGTGAAGGTTTTATTCAAGCAATGAAAATTCTTGATGGCGGGCGGATTTCTATTGGAGCTTTGTCGTTAGGAATTGCAAAAGGGGCTTATGAAGCAGCTTTGAAATATTCTAAGGAAAGACATCAGTTTGGAAAAGCAATTTCTGAATTTCAAGGAGTTTCTTTTAAGTTAGTGGATATGGCTACTGAAATTGAAGCTTCGGAATTGTTGTTGCACAAAGCAGCTTTCCTGAAAGAACAGCATCGTCCAGTTACTACAGCAGGTGCTATGGCTAAAATGTATGCTTCTGAAGTATGTGTGAAAGTAGCTAATGAAGCTGTGCAGATTCATGGAGGTTATGGTTTTACCAAAGATTTTCCCGTTGAGAAATTTTACAGAGATGCTAAGCTCTGTACAATTGGAGAAGGTACTACAGAGATACAAAAAGTGGTGATTTCTAGAAATATTCTAAAAGGATAGGAACGAAAGTTATAGAATTCGCTGGATAAATAGCTTTTTTGAAATTAATTACAATTTATAACTTGTAATTCATAATTAATTTTTACTTTTGCAGCCTTAACGAGAGGAGGTGTCAAAATTATGTTAATTATACCAATTAAAGACGGAGAAAATATCGATAGAGCATTAAAGCGCTATAAAAGAAAATTTGATAAAACTGGAACTGTTCGTCAATTAAGAGCTCGTACGGCTTTCATTAAACCGTCAGTTAAAAACAGAATGAAATTCCAAAAAGCAGCTTACATCCAAGGTTTGAAAGATAGCTTAGAGAGTTAGTAGTTTTCTTTTTGAAACAAATATAACCGTTAGTGGTCAGATTTTTTATAAATTTGATGCTAACGGTTTTTTTTATGGCTACAAACTTAGAAGCATTTGCGGATTATTTACAAAAGGAGAAAAAATACTCCTCGCATACGCTTGGCGCTTATGTGAAAGATGTGTCTGATTTTCAGAAATACAATATTGTGAATTTTGAGCAAGAAGATATAAGTCGTGTAGAGTATACTCAAATACGATCTTGGGTTGTTTTTTTAGTAGAAGGTGGTTTGTCTGTTATTTCTGTAAATAGAAAAATAGCTTCGCTAAAAGCATTTTATAAATTTCTTTTAAAAATTAAATGTATCGAAGTGAGTCCTTTGTTGAAGCATCGGGCTTTGAAAGTGTCTAAAAAAGTTCAGATTCCTTTTTCGGAAAAAGAATTAGAATCTGTTTTGAGTGAGGTTGGTTTAGGAGATGATTTTGAAGCAGTGAGAGATCGCTTGTTGATTGAGTTGTTGTATTCAACAGGAATTAGGCGATCGGAACTGATTAATTTAAAGTTGGATGCGGTTGATTTTTCTAATGCTACTATTAAAGTTTTGGGTAAAAGAAATAAAGAGCGGCTGATTCCGATTTTGAAAGTGGTCTTAGGGCAAATGCAGTTGTATCTTAAGGAGAGGAACGGTTTAGAAGTGGTTAAGGATGAGGCTTATTTTTTTTTGACAAAAAAAGGTTTAAAATTAAGTGAATCTTTTGTGTATCGCTTAATAAATTCTTACTTTAGTAAAGTCTCCGAAAAGGTAAAAAGAAGTCCGCATATGTTAAGGCATACTTTTGCAACTCATTTATTGAATAACGGAGCTGATTTGAATTCAGTTAAGGAGTTGTTAGGGCATTCTAGTTTAGCTTCAACGCAAGTTTATACTCATAACAGTTTGTTGGAGTTGAAAAAAGTTTATGTTGGTGCGCATCCTAGAGGTGGTGATGATTCTAAAGTTTAACCATAAAAAAATATTGATTATGAAGGTAAATGTTCATGCCGTTAACTTTGCAGTTGATGGAAAGCTAGTAGATTTTGTTCAAGGTAGAATGGATAAATTAGAAAAGTACTACGATAGAGTGGTTTCTTCAGATGTTTATTTGAAAGTTGAGAAAACAAGTGAAAAGGAGAATAAAATTGTAGAGGTTAAAATAAATGTGCCTGGAGATGATTTTTTGGTAAAAAAACAGTGTAAAACCTTTGAAGAGGCAGTGGAATTGTCGGCAGAATCATTGGAGCGTTTGCTTGTAAAAAGAAAAGAAAAAATAAGAACACATATATAATTTAAATTTTTTTCAAAAAATGTTTTGATTGAGAGATAAAATCTATACATTTGCAGTCCGTTAGAAATAGCGGACTTTTTTTATTGAAAATGCCGATGTAGCTCAGCTGGCTAGAGCAGCTGATTTGTAATCAGCAGGTCGTGGGTTCGAGTCCCTCTATCGGCTCTTTTTGAAATATTGAAATTATTGGTTAGGGGAGATACTCAAGCGGCCAACGAGGGCAGACTGTAAATCTGCTGTGAAAACTTCGCAGGTTCGAATCCTGCTCTCCCCACAAAATGAAGTTTAAGCTTTTGGATTTTAAATTTTAGATTGGCAAATCTAAAGTTTGGGTTTGAAATCTAAATTAAGAACTCTCTGCCGGTGTAGCTCAGGGGTAGAGTGCTTCCTTGGTAAGGAAGAGGTCTCGGGTTCAAATCCCGACATTGGCTCAAATAAGTAGGAAATTGAAATTAATATATAACTAAGATTAAAAATTAAGTAAAATGGCAAAAGAAAGTTTTAATCGTTCGAAACCACACTTAAATATTGGTACTATCGGACACGTAGATCACGGAAAGACTACTTTGACTGCTGCAATCACTAAAGTATTATCTGATGCAGGATACTGTCAAGCTAAGTCTTTTGATCAAATTGACAACGCTCCGGAAGAGAAAGAAAGAGGTATTACTATTAATACATCTCACGTAGAGTATGAAACTGCTAACCGTCACTACGCTCACGTTGACTGTCCAGGTCACGCGGATTACGTTAAGAACATGGTTACTGGTGCTGCTCAAATGGACGGTGCTATCTTAGTAGTTGCTGCTACTGATGGTCCAATGCCACAAACTCGTGAGCACATCCTTTTAGGACGTCAAGTTGGTATTCCACGTATCGTTGTTTTCATGAACAAAGTGGATATGGTTGATGATGCTGAGTTGTTAGAGCTTGTAGAAATGGAAATTAGAGATTTATTATCTTTCTATGAGTATGATGGAGATAACTGTCCAGTTATTCAAGGTTCTGCTTTAGGAGGATTGAATAATGATGCTGCTTGGGTTCCTAAAATTCTTGAATTAATGGAAGCTGTTGATGCTTGGATCGAAGAGCCAGTACGTGACGTAGCTAAACCATTCTTGATGCCAGTTGAGGACGTATTTACAATTACAGGTCGTGGAACTGTTGCTACAGGTCGTATCGAAACTGGAGTTGCTAATACTGGAGATCCCGTTGAAATCATTGGTATGGGAGCTGAAAAATTAACTTCTACAATTACAGGAGTTGAGATGTTCCGTAAAATCCTTGATAGAGGTGAAGCTGGAGATAACGTAGGTTTATTGTTAAGAGGTATTGATAAAGCTGATATCAAACGTGGTATGGTTATTATTAAGCCAGGTTCAGTTAAACCACACTCAACTTTCAAAGCTGAGGTTTATATCTTGAAAAAAGAAGAAGGTGGTCGTCATACACCATTCCATAATAACTACCGTCCACAGTTCTACGTACGTACAACTGACGTAACAGGAGTTATTACTTTACCAGAAGGTGTAGAGATGGTTATGCCAGGGGATAACTTGACAATCAATGTTGCTTTATTGTCTCCAATTGCTATGAACGTAGGTTTACGTTTTGCTATCCGTGAAGGTGGTAGAACTGTAGGTGCGGGTCAGGTAACTGAAATCGTAGAGTAATTTTCTATAAATAAATTGACACAGTAGCAACTTAGGTTGCTACTGTGTTTTATACGGGCGTAGTTCAAGGGTAGAATAGCGGTCTCCAAAACCGTTGATGGGGGTTCGAATCCCTCCGCCCGTGCAAAAAAAAATATATCATAATGGCAAAAATTGTTAATTACATATCAGAAGCATTTGAAGAATTGAAGTCAAATGTAACTTGGCCAGAATGGGCTGAGGTGCAAAGTCTAACAATTATTGTGGCTGTTTTTTCGGTATTATTTGCTTTGGCAACATGGGGAGTAGATGAGTTTTTTGCAAAAGCATTAGCAGGATTTTTTAACTGGTTAAAAGCTTAGGTTTTATTATGGCAGATAATAATGTTAAAAAATGGTATGTTGTTCGAGCGGTAAGTGGGCAAGAAAATAAAGTAAAGGCATATATAGAAACAGAAATCTCTAGATTAGGGATGGCTGATTATGTGTCTCAAGTTCTTGTTCCTACTGAGAAAGTAGTATCAGTAAAGGATGGTAAGAAGTTAGTTAAGGAGAAAGTGTATTTTCCTGGCTATGTTATGATAGAGGCAAATTTAGTTGGAGAGATTCCTCATATTATTAAATCAGTTACAAGTGTAATTGGTTTTTTAGGTGAAACTAAAGGTGGTGAACCTGTTCCGCTTAGATTATCAGAAGTTAATAGAATGCTTGGTAAGGTTGATGAATTAGCTGTAAATACAGATACTAAATCAATTCCATTCAACTTAGGTGAAACGGTTAAGGTTATTGATGGGCCTTTCAATGGTTTCAACGGTACAGTTGAAAAAATTAATGAAGAAAAGCGTAAACTTGAAGTTATGGTTAAGATTTTCGGTAGAAAGACACCATTAGAATTAAGTTTTATGCAAGTAGAAAAAGTATAATTTTCGTTACACTATAATAATCACTTCAATTGCTTCCGTAAATTGTTGTGTTAAATTTTTTAAAAAATGGCTAAAGAAATTAGTAAGGTAGTTAAACTACAAGTTAAGGGAGGTGCTGCGAATCCGTCGCCACCGGTTGGACCTGCTTTAGGAGCTGCTGGGGTTAACATCATGGAGTTCTGTAAGCAATTTAATGCTAGAACACAAGATAAACCTGGCAAAATATGCCCAGTACAAATTACTGTGTATAAAGACAAATCATTTGATTTTGTTGTTAAGACTCCTCCTGCAGCAGTTCAATTATTGGAAGCTGCAAAGCTAAAATCTGGTTCAGGTGAGCCTAATCGTAAAAAAGTAGCTAGTGTTACTTGGGAACAAATTAGAACTATTGCTGAAGACAAAATGCCAGACTTAAATGCTTTCACGATTGAGAAAGCTATGAGTATGGTTGCTGGAACAGCTAGATCTATGGGTATAACTGTATCAGGAGACGCTCCTTTTTAATTAAGAGAAAGACATGGCAAAATTGACAAAAAAGCAAAAAGAGGCTGCTTCAAAAATTGAAAAGAACAAGTTGTATTCTTTAAAAGATGCTTCGGCATTGATTAAAGTTATTGCTTCTGCAAAATTTGATGAGTCTGTTGATATCGCAGTTCGTTTGGGTGTAGATCCAAGAAAAGCGAATCAAATGGTGAGAGGTGTAGTAACATTGCCTCATGGAACTGGTAAAGATGTAAAAGTATTGGCATTAGTTACTCCAGATAAAGAAGCTGAAGCTAAAGAAGCTGGAGCTGATTACGTTGGATTAGACGAGTACTTACAAAAAATTAAAGACGGTTGGACAGATGTTGATGTAATCATCACTATGCCTGCTGTTATGGGTAAATTAGGTCCGTTAGGTCGTATTTTAGGACCTAGAGGTTTAATGCCTAACCCTAAAACAGGTACTGTAACTATGGATGTTGCAAAAGCTGTTACAGAGGTAAAAGCTGGTAAAATTGACTTTAAAGTTGATAAAACTGGTATTGTACATGCAGGAATTGGTAAAGTTTCTTTTGGAGCGGAGCAAATTTATGACAATGCACACGAAATTATTCAAACATTAATCAAACTTAAGCCAACTGCTGCTAAAGGTACCTACATTAAAGGTATTCACCTTACAAGCACAATGAGTCCTGCTATTGCATTAGACCCAAAAGCAGTATAATTGGTAGTTAAAAATTTTTAGTATGACTAGAGAAGAAAAATCAATCGCGATTGAAGATTTAACTGCACAGTTAGCTGGTACAAATATTATTTATGTATCTGATATTTCTGGACTTGATGCAGAAACAACTTCAAACCTAAGAAGAGCTTGTTTTAAAGCAGGAATTAAATTAGAAGTTGTAAAAAATACTTTGCTTGCAAAAGCTATGGAAGCTTCTGATAATGATTATGGTGATTTACCTTCAGTATTGACTGGTAATAGTGCTATTCTTATTTCAGATGTTGCTAATGCGCCTGGAAAAGTTATTAAAGACTTTAGAAAAAAAGCAGCAAAACCTATTTTAAAAGGAGCTTACGTAAATTCTGAGATTTATATTGGTGATGATCAGTTGGATACATTAGCAACTATTAAATCTAAAGAAGAGCTTATTGGAGAAATCATTGGATTACTTCAATCACCTGCTCAAAAAATTATTTCTGCACTTCAAAACAAATTTGCTGGAGAAGAAGCAGAAACAGAAGCATAATAAAACTGAGTTTGCGCTCGGGTTTATTTTAAATTGCGCACAATAAATAAATTATAATTTCACAAATCATTTTAAAAGATAGAAAAAATGGCAGATTTGAAACAATTCGCAGAACAATTAGTTAACTTAACTGTAAAAGAAGTTAACGAATTAGCAACAATATTAAAAGATGAGTACGGAATCGAACCAGCTGCTGCAGCTGTAGTAGTTTCAGGAGGTGGTGCAGGAGATGCTGCTGAAGAAGCTCAAACTGAATTTACAGTTGTATTAAAAGAAGCTGGAGCTTCTAAATTAGCTGTTGTAAAATTAGTAAAAGAATTAACTGGATTAGGTCTTAAAGAAGCTAAAGACGTAGTTGACGGTGCTCCATCTAACGTAAAAGAAGGTGTTTCTAAAGAAGAGGCTGAAGGTCTTAAAAAATCATTAGAAGAAGCTGGAGCTGTAGTTGAGCTTAAATAAGTTTAAACAGTTTTAAGAACTAGGTTTAGGTATTAAGTTAATCACTTAATGCCTAAACCATTTTTCGTATAATAAAATAGTTCAAATTTTATTATTGTAATAGTTTAAAAATACCAAAAAGTTTTTGATCAATACGAAGAAAAAAAATGATACTGTATTTTATATCAGTTTGTTTTTAAAGATGTATTGATTCTAAAAAGAAAGTATCAATTAAACAATGTGTTTTACACAAAAAACTACTTTTTTTTAATCAAAATTTTGTCCATTGATGATAACAAATCAGACTGAAAGATTGAATTTTGCCTCTACAAAAAATATACCTCAGTATCCAGATTTCTTGGATGTTCAGGTAAAATCTTTTCAAGATTTTTTTCAATTAGAAACTAAATCTGACGAAAGAGGCAACGAAGGCTTATACAACACCTTCATGGAAAACTTTCCAATTACAGATACAAGAAACAACTTTGTATTGGAATTCCTAGATTATTTTGTAGATCCACCACGTTATACAATTCAAGAATGTATAGAAAGAGGTCTAACACATAGTGTACCTTTAAAAGCAAGGTTGAAACTATACTGTACAGATCCAGAACACGAAGACTTTGAAACTATTGTTCAAGATGTATATCTTGGTACAATTCCTTATATGACTCCTAGTGGTACTTTTGTTATTAATGGTGCTGAACGTGTAGTTGTTTCTCAACTTCACAGATCTCCAGGTGTTTTCTTCGGACAATCATTCCACGCAAATGGAACAAAATTATATTCTGCCAGAGTAATTCCTTTTAAAGGTTCTTGGATAGAATTTTCTACTGATATCAATAGCGTAATGTATGCTTATATCGATAGAAAGAAAAAATTACCTGTAACAACTTTATTCCGCGCTATTGGTTTTGAAAGAGATAAGGATATCCTTGAAATCTTTGACCTTGCTGAAGAAATTAAAGTTTCTAAAACAGGACTAAAAAAATATATCGGTAGAAAATTAGCGGCTCGTGTATTGAATACATGGCATGAAGATTTCGTAGATGAAGATACTGGTGAAGTAGTTTCTATCGAACGTAACGAGATTATTCTTGATCGTGACACGATTATCGATAAAGATAATGTGGAAGAGATCATTGAATCTAACGTTAAATCTATTTTGTTGCATAAAGAAGATGCTAATCAAGCTGATTATGCTATCATTCATAATACATTACAAAAAGATCCAACAAACTCTGAAAAAGAAGCTGTTGAGCATATATACAGACAATTGCGTAATGCAGAACCGCCTGATGAAGAAACTGCTCGTGGTATTATAGATAAATTGTTTTTCTCTGATCAACGTTACAATTTAGGTGAAGTAGGTCGATATAGAATGAACAAAAAACTTGGTTTAGATATCCCAATGGAAAAGCAAGTGCTTACCAAAGAAGATATCATTACTATCGTGAAGTATTTAATTGAGTTGATAAACGCTAAGGCGGATATTGATGATATTGACCACTTATCAAACCGTCGTGTTAGAACAGTTGGTGAACAATTGTCTCAGCAATTCGGTGTTGGTTTAGCACGTATGGCTAGAACTATTCGTGAGAGAATGAACGTTAGAGATAACGAGGTGTTTACACCAATTGATTTGATTAATGCTAAAACATTATCATCAGTTATCAACTCTTTCTTTGGAACTAACCAGTTGTCTCAATTTATGGATCAAACAAATCCATTAGCTGAGATTACACACAAAAGAAGATTATCTGCACTTGGACCAGGTGGACTTTCGAGAGAGAGAGCTGGATTTGAGGTTCGTGACGTTCACTATACGCACTACGGACGTTTATGTCCTATTGAAACACCAGAGGGACCAAACATTGGTTTGATTTCATCTCTTGGAGTTTATGCTAAAGTAAACGGAATGGGATTCATTGAAACGCCTTACCGTAAAGTTACAAATGGTGTTGTTGATTTAGTTTCTGAGCCAACTTACCTAAGTGCTGAAGAAGAAGAAGGAATGTTGATTGCGCAAGCCAACATTGAAATGGAAGATTCTGGAAAAATTACCGCTGAAAACGTAATTGCACGTGAAGAAGGTGATTTCCCGGTTGTTGACCCTTCTAAGGTAGATTATACTGACGTTGCTCCTAACCAAATTGCTTCGATTTCTGCATCTTTAATTCCTTTCTTGGAGCATGATGATGCGAACCGTGCGTTGATGGGATCGAACATGATGCGTCAGGCCGTACCATTAATTCGTCCTGAAGCTCCAATTGTTGGAACTGGTTTAGAGCGTCAGGTAGCTTCTGATTCTAGAGTATTGATTAATGCTGAAGGGCATGGTACTGTAGAATATGTAGATGCTAATATCATTACTATCAAGTACGATCGTTCTGAAGAAGAAAGAATGGTAAGTTTTGATGCTGATGAAAAGACATACAATTTAATTAAATTCAGAAAAACCAACCAAGGAACAAGTATTAACTTGAAACCGATCGTAAGAAAAGGGGATAGAGTGGTTCCAGGTCAAGTATTATCAGAAGGATATGCTACTGAAAATGGAGAATTAGCTTTAGGTAGAAACTTAAAAGTAGCGTTCATGCCATGGAAAGGGTACAACTTCGAGGATGCGATTGTAATTTCTGAAAAAGTAGTTCGTGATGATATCTTTACTTCAATCCACGTAGACGATTACTCATTAGAGGTAAGAGATACTAAATTAGGTAATGAAGAGTTAACGAATGATATTCCTAACGTTTCTGAAGAGGCTACTAAAGACTTGGATGAAAACGGTATGATTAGAATTGGTGCCGAGGTGAAACCTGGTGACATTCTTATTGGAAAAATTACGCCAAAAGGGGAATCTGATCCAACTCCAGAAGAGAAATTGCTTCGTGCCATCTTCGGGGATAAAGCTGGTGATGTAAAAGACGCTTCATTGAAAGCTTCTCCATCTCTTCACGGTGTAGTTTTAGACAAAAAATTATTTGCAAGAGCTGTAAAAGACAAACGCAAACGTACTCAGGACAAAGATGCTTTAGGAGCATTGGAAATGGAGTTCGAAGTTAAATTTACAGAATTAAAAGATAGATTAATTGAGAAACTTTTCTTAATCGTAAACGGAAAAACATCACAAGGTGTAATGAACGATTTGGGTGAAGAAGTTTTACCAAAAGGTAAAAAATACACTCAAAAAATGCTTTACGCTGTTGAAGATTTTGCTCACTTAAGCAAAGGTCAATGGGTAGCTGATGATGCAACTAATAAAATGGTGAATGATTTAATTCATAACTATAAAATTAAGTTGAACGATTTACAAGGAGCATTAAGAAGAGAGAAATTCACAATTACTGTTGGAGATGAATTGCCATCAGGAATTTTGAAATTAGCTAAAGTTTATATCGCTAAGAAACGTAAGTTGAAAGTAGGGGATAAAATGGCAGGACGTCACGGTAACAAAGGTATCGTTGCTCGTATTGTTCGTCATGAAGATATGCCTTTCTTAGAAGACGGAACACCAGTTGATATCGTATTGAATCCACTTGGGGTACCTTCTCGTATGAACATTGGTCAAATTTATGAAACTGTTCTTGGATGGGCTGGACAAAAATTAGGTAGAAAATATGCTACTCCAATTTTTGATGGTGCTTCTCTAGACCAAATCAATGAATTAACTGACGAAGCTGGAATTCCACGTTTTGGACATACACATCTTTATGATGGTGGTACAGGAGAGCGTTTCCATCAAGCTGCAACTGTGGGTGTAATTTATATGTTGAAACTAGGACACATGGTTGATGATAAGATGCACGCACGTTCTATTGGTCCATACTCGTTGATTACACAACAACCACTTGGAGGTAAAGCTCAATTTGGAGGTCAACGTTTTGGAGAGATGGAAGTTTGGGCATTGGAGGCTTATGGAGCTTCTAGTACCCTTAGAGAAATCTTAACAGTTAAATCTGATGACGTAATTGGTAGAGCTAAAACTTACGAAGCTATCGTAAAAGGAGAAACTATGCCAGAACCAGGATTGCCAGAATCATTCAATGTATTGATGCATGAATTGAAAGGTCTTGGATTAGACATTAGATTAGAAGAATAATAATAGTATTCAGTGAACAGTGTTTGGTTGCGGTAAATGTCAATCAAACACTGAACACTTTTTTTAGTTTTCAGGATTTATACCCGTAAACCGTTCCGATTTTTTATAGAAACCAAGAGGGTTTTATAACTAGCACTTCAAATAGTCGTTTGAAGTTTAGAGAAGTAATTCGAGGTAATGGAGGATGCTTAAGGCAAAATCTAAAATCAATTTTTAATTGCAAATAAATCAATAGTAAAAACTATGATGAATAACAGAAATAATAAAGAGAAAAACCAAGTAAAAAGGTTTGATAAAATTTCGATAGGATTAGCGTCTCCAGAATCTATCTTGAAAGAATCAAGAGGTGAGGTTTTGAAGCCAGAAACTATCAATTATAGAACGCACAAACCAGAACGTGACGGTCTTTTCTGCGAAAGAATCTTCGGACCAGTAAAAGATTTTGAATGTGCTTGTGGTAAATACAAAAGAATCCGTTACAAAGGAATCATTTGTGACCGATGTGGGGTTGAAGTTACTGAGAAAAAAGTACGTAGAGATAGAGTAGGTCACATTAACTTGGTAGTTCCTATTGCTCACATTTGGTATTTCCGTTCTCTTCCAAATAAAATAGGTTATATCCTTGGACTTCCATCTAAGAAATTAGATATGATTATCTACTACGAAAGATACGTAGTAATCCAAGCAGGTATTGCTAAAAATGCAGATGGGGAATCATTGCAAAGATTAGATTTCTTAACTGAAGAAGAATATTTGAATATCTTAGATACACTTCCTCAGGATAACCAATATTTAGACGATTTTGATCCTAATAAATTTGTTGCCAAAATGGGAGCAGAATGTATTATGGACTTATTAGCTCGTATTGATTTAGATCAATTGTCTTACCAATTGCGTCACTCAGCTAATAATGAAACGTCTAAACAACGTAAAACTGAGGCATTAAAAAGATTACAAGTTGTGGAATCTTTCCGTGAGTCTAACTTAAACCGCGAAAATCGTCCTGAATGGATGATTATGAAAGTGGTTCCTGTTATTCCACCAGAATTACGTCCGTTAGTTCCACTTGATGGAGGTCGTTTTGCAACTTCAGATTTAAATGACTTATACCGTCGTGTAATTATTCGTAACAACCGTTTGAAAAGATTAATGGAGATTAAAGCTCCAGAAGTAATCTTGAGAAACGAGAAACGTATGTTGCAAGAATCGGTAGATTCATTATTTGATAATACAAGAAAAGCATCTGCTGTTAAAACAGAATCAAACAGACCATTAAAATCATTATCTGATTCCTTAAAAGGTAAGCAAGGACGTTTCCGTCAAAACTTACTTGGAAAACGTGTGGATTATTCTGCTCGTTCGGTAATTGTTGTTGGACCTGAATTGAAATTGTTCGAATGTGGATTGCCAAAAGATATGGCAGCTGAATTATACAAACCTTTTGTTATCCGTAAATTGATAGAAAGAGGAATTGTAAAAACAGTTAAATCTGCTAAGAAAATTATTGATAAAAAAGAGCCAGTAGTTTGGGATATTCTTGAAAATGTAATTAAAGGACATCCAGTATTACTGAACCGTGCTCCTACTTTGCACAGATTGGGTATTCAAGCTTTCCAACCAAAATTAATCGAAGGAAAAGCAATCCAATTACACCCATTAGTATGTACGGCATTCAACGCGGATTTTGATGGGGATCAGATGGCAGTTCACTTGCCATTAGGACCAGAAGCAATCCTTGAAGCTCAATTATTAATGTTAGCTTCTCACAACATCTTGAACCCTGCAAATGGTGCTCCTATTACGGTACCTTCTCAGGACATGGTTTTGGGTCTTTATTATATGACCAAAGAGCGTTTGTCTACTCCAGAAAAGAAGATTTTAGGAGAAGGACTTACTTTTTACTCTGCTGAGGAAGTAAACATTGCCTTAAATGAAGGAAGATTAGAATTGAATGCTCGTGTGAAAATTAGAGCAAAAGATTTTAATGAAGAAGGAGAATTGGTTTACCAAATTATCCAAACAACTGCGGGACGTGTATTATTTAATGAAGTAGTGCCACCAGCAGCTGGATATATCAATGAAGTATTGACTAAGAAAAACCTTAGAGATATTATCGGTCACGTATTAAATTCAACAAGTGTACCTGAAACGGCTGCCTTTTTGGATAACATGAAAGATATGGGGTATAAATTTGCATTCCGCGGAGGATTATCTTTCTCATTAGGTGATATTAGAATTCCAGAGCAAAAAACTCAATTGATTGCTGACGCTAGAGAGCAAGTAGAAGGAATTTCTACTAACTATAACATGGGTCTTATTACAAATAACGAACGTTACAACCAAGTTATTGACGTATGGACTTCTGCTAATGCACAATTGACAGAATTAGCAATGAAAAACATTAGAGAAGACCAACAAGGATTCAACTCGGTGTATATGATGCTTGATTCTGGAGCTCGTGGATCTAAAGAGCAAATTCGTCAGTTAACTGGTATGCGTGGTTTGATGGCTAAGCCTAAAAAATCTACTGCTGGTGGTGGTGAAATTATTGAAAACCCGATTCTTTCTAACTTTAAAGAAGGTCTTTCTATCCTTGAGTACTTTATCTCTACTCACGGTGCTCGTAAAGGTCTTGCGGATACGGCTCTTAAAACGGCGGATGCTGGTTACTTGACTCGTAGATTACATGACGTTTCTCAAGACGTTATTGTTAATATAGAAGATTGTGGTACTTTAAGAGGTGTTGAAGTTTCTGCATTGAAGAAAAATGAAGAAATCGTTGAATCATTAGGTGAAAGAATCTTAGGACGTGTTGCATTACAAGACGTAATTAATCCTTTAACTAATGAAGTGTTAGTGGCTTCAGGACAACAAATCACTGAGGCAATTGTTAAGGCAATTGACGCTTCTCCATTAGAAAGTGTTGAAGTTCGTTCTCCATTAACTTGTGAGGCATTAAAAGGTATTTGTGCTAAATGTTACGGACGTAACTTAGCTACTGGAAAAATGACTCAAAGAGGTGAGGCTGTAGGTGTAATTGCTGCACAGTCTATTGGTGAGCCAGGTACACAGTTGACACTTCGTACATTCCACGTTGGAGGGGTTGCAGGAGGTATTTCTGAAGAGTCTAGTATTGTTGCTAAATTCCCAGGAAAACTTGAAGTAGAAGATTTAAAAACTGTAAAAGGCGAAGACAATGAAGGAAACGAAGTGGATATCGTTGTTTCTCGTTCTACAGAATTGAAATTAGTTGACGAAAAAACAGGTATTGTTTTAAATACTCATAATATTCCTTACGGTTCTAGTATTTATGTAAAAGACGGGCAGTCTATTGCAAAAGGAGATGTAATCTGTAAATGGGATCCATATAATGGAGTTATTGTTTCTGAGTTTACTGGTAAAATTGCTTACGAAGATTTAGAGCAAGGACAATCGTTCATGGTTGAAATCGATGAGCAAACTGGTTTCCAAGAAAAGGTAATCTCTGAATCTAGAAACAAAAAATTAATTCCTACTTTATTAGTTTATGGTAAAGATGGTGATTTGATTCGTTCTTACAACTTACCAGTTGGAGCCCACTTGATGGTTGAAGATGGTGAGAAAATTAAAGCAGGTAAAGTATTGGTTAAAATTCCACGTCGTTCTTCTAAATCTGGGGATATTACGGGAGGTTTACCTAGAATTACTGAGTTGCTTGAAGCACGAAATCCTTCTAACCCAGCTGTGGTTTCTGAAATTGATGGGGTGGTTTCTTTTGGAAAAATCAAAAGAGGTAACCGTGAGATTATCATCGAATCTAAGTTTGGTGAAATTAAGAAATACTTGGTGAAATTATCGAGTCAAATTCTTGTTCAGGAAAATGACTTCGTAAGAGCTGGTGTTCCTTTATCAGATGGAGCAATCACTCCAGACGACATCTTGAGAATTCAAGGTCCAGCAGCTGTTCAACAGTACTTGGTTAACGAAATTCAAGAGGTATACCGTTTACAAGGGGTAAAAATTAATGATAAGCACTTTGAGGTAGTTATTCGTCAAATGATGCGTAAAGTAAGAGTTGAAGATCCGGGAGATACATTATTTTTAGAAGATCAATTGATTCATACTAAAGATTTTATTGTTGAGAATGATAAATTATACGGTATGAAAGTGGTTGAGGATGCAGGAGATTCTTCTAACTTAAAAGAAGGTCAAATTGTTACTCCACGTCAATTGAGAGATGAAAATTCTTTATTGAAACGTTCTGATAAAAACCTAGTTGTTGCTCGTGATGTAGTTACTGCAACTGCAACTCCAGTATTACAAGGTATTACAAGAGCTTCGCTTCAAACGAAATCGTTTATTTCTGCTGCTTCGTTCCAAGAAACAACGAAAGTATTAAATGAGGCTGCTGTTGCCGGAAAAGTAGATCTATTAGAAGGATTGAAAGAGAATGTTATTGTAGGACACAGAATCCCTGCTGGTACAGGTATGAGAGAGTACGATAATGCTATTGTAGGTTCTAAAGAAGATTATAACGATATGATGGCAAACAAAGAAGAATATATTTATTAATAAATAATATACTTTAAATTAAAAAATAGAAAGATTACCTCGTGTAGTCTTTCTATTTTTTTTACTTTTAACTTTTTAGTTTATAAAAAGATCAGATATGAAAGAACAACAAGAACAAATAAATATTGAATTAGACGAGAAAACAGCCGAAGGGATTTATTCTAATTTAGCCATCATTAATCATTCAGCTTCAGAGTTTGTATTAGATTTTGTGAGCATAATGCCAGGTGTGCCTAAGGCTAAGGTAAAGTCAAGAATAGTTTTAACGCCTCAGCATGCTAAAAGATTATTAAAGGCAATAGGTGATAATATTCATCGTTTTGAAATGGCTCATGGAGAAATCAAAGACACGGAGCAAACGCCTATTCCGCTTAATTTTGGTCCTGCCGGGCAAGCATAAATAACTCAAAAGCTTTCAATTTTATTGAAGGCTTTTTTTTGCATTTTGATAGTTTGTTGCTTTTTTTAGTAGCTAAACGAGTTTTATAGTAGTTTGTCGGAAATTTTTTTTAGTGCTTTTCTATTGCTATAGATTTGTTTCATAATAAAATGATAACCGATAAGAAATCAAGCCATGAACAACTCAAAAATAAATAGCTCTAACTCAAAATTGATGACATCAATATTCTTTTTTATGCTGTTTTTAATGTTTTCTTTTTCTGGATATAGCCAATCTCAAGCAGCTTCAACAGTAGAGTTTAATTCTAGCGAACAACCAACTAATGTGAAATTAGAAAGTTCAAGAGCTACATCTAATATGGAATTTGCACTTTGGTTTATGGGTTCTAAACAAGACCCTAATTCTACGTTATCTGCAGAAGGAACTAGTGCTAAAAAATTAATCATTACTTCTGGAATGGCACCAAACCGTTTGTTAATTAAAGCTTTTTTGAAAAAAGTAGTAAATTACGAAAATGCATTATCATAAGCTTAGTAATATAAAATCATAAAAAAAAGGTCTCATCAAATGAGACCTTTTTTTAGGTGATAATATCTGGGTTTTAATCTAATTCAGATGTAAAATACAATTTAACACTTGGGTATTTGTTTTGTGTCATTTGAATTGTAAAGTCCGAATCGGCTAAGAAAACCAATTGATCGTATTTATCTTTAGCAAGGAATTTTTGTTTGATTCGTTTGAATTCTTTGAACTCGTCATTCTTAGCATCATCAGGTTTTACCCAACAGGCTTTGTGTACAGGGAAGTTCTCGTAGGTGCATTTTGCTCCATATTCATGTTCTAAACGATATTGAATTACCTCGTATTGAAGTGCTCCAACAGTTCCAATTACTTTTCGATTGTTCATCTCCAAAGTAAATAATTGCGCAACTCCTTCATCCATTAATTGGTCTACACCTTTGTCCAATTGTTTCGCTTTCATTGGATCGGCATTATTAATGTATCTAAAGTGTTCAGGAGAGAAACTTGGAATTCCTTTAAAATTCATTACTTCACCTTCAGTAAGTGTGTCTCCAATTTTAAAATTACCAGTATCATGAAGTCCAACAATGTCTCCAGGATAAGAGATGTCTACAATTTCTTTTTTCTCAGCAAAAAAGGCATTTGGACTGGAGAATTTTAGATTTTTCTTTTGGCGAACGTGATAATAAGGTTTGTTTCTTTCAAAAGTTCCAGAAACAATTTTGATAAAAGCCAAACGGTCACGGTGTTTAGGATCCATATTAGCATGGATTTTAAACACAAAACCGGATAGTTTTTCTTCTTTTGGATCAACTAATCTTGTTTCAGATTCTTTAGGTCTTGGAGACGGGGCAATAGCAACAAAGCAATCCAATAATTCTCTAACGCCAAAATTATTTAAAGCAGAACCAAAAAACACAGGCTGTAATTTTCCGTCTAGATAATCTTCTTGGTTGAATTTTGGATAGACTTCGTCAATTAACTCCAATTCTTCTCTTAAACGATCTGCGGGCTTTTGTCCAATTATTTTTTCTAATTCAGGATTTTGAACATCTTCAAAAGCAATCGTTTCTTCGATATTTTTTCGGCTGTCTCCACTAAATAAGTTGATGTTTTGTTCCCAAAGATTGTAAATTCCCTGAAAATCATAACCCATTCCGATAGGGAAGCTCAATGGCGTAACCGTAAGTCCTAATTTTTGTTCTACTTCATCCATTAAGTCAAAAGCGTCATGACCTTCACGGTCCAATTTGTTAATGAAAACAATAATTGGAATTTTACGCATTCTACAAACTGCAACTAATTTTTCTGTTTGTTCCTCAACTCCTTTTGCAACGTCAATTACCACAATTACACTATCAACTGCAGTTAAGGTTCTAAAAGTGTCTTCGGCAAAATCCTTGTGTCCAGGTGTATCAAGAATGTTGATTTTTTTGTCTTTATAGTTAAAGGCTAGGACAGAAGTAGAAACCGAGATTCCTCTTTGGCGCTCAATTTCCATAAAGTCACTGGTAGCGCCTTTTTTAATTTTGTTATTTTTTACAGCACCAGCTTCTTGAATAGCACCTCCAAAAAGAAGTAGTTTTTCAGTAAGTGTTGTTTTTCCAGCATCAGGGTGCGAGATAATTCCAAAGGTTCTTCTTCGTTGTATTTCTTTTAAAAAGCTCATATATAATTCTAAATGGTCTGCAAAAGTACTATTTATATATACGATTTGAAAATAAATAAGCTTTCAGTTGTTTGTATTCTACTTAATCTAGTTTTTATTTTTTTTCGACTTTGTGTATTTGTTTTAAAAAAAGTTTTTTTTGAAATCTAACACTGCTTTTTTCTTAGATAATTTTTTGTTAATAGTCTAAAGGAAACTTGTATAATGTAATTGAATTGCTATTTTTGTTCGTTTTTACTATCATAAAACACAAATAATGTACTTTTAAGTTGTTATCTTGCCAGCTTGTAATTTTATTAAGTAATTACATTTAGAAATCAACTGAAAAATATATAATTCCAAAAGAAAATGCCTTTAAAATATTTAAGAATGAAATCCATAAATTGTAAGAATGCGCTTTTGTTTTTTGCAGTGCTGTTATTGAATACTGCGATGAATGCACAAGAAATTATAAAAGACACCTTGGTTCCTGAAAAGAAAAAAGTGACTTCCTCTCAAAGACAAAAAATTGATGGAGTAATTGCTACGGTTGGGGATTACATTATTTTGGATTCGGATATTGATAAAGCTTATTTAGAAATTTCTAGTCAAGGTGGTTCTGTAAAAGATATTACTAGATGCCAAATGCTAGGTAAATTATTGGAAGACAAATTGTATGCGCATCAAGCAGTTCAAGATAGTGTGAAGGTAACCGATGCTGAAGTGAAAGCCATGATGGATGAACGTTTGAATTATATGGTTCAGCAAATTGGTTCTATGGAAAAAGTGGTAAAATATTATAAGAAAGATTCTGAAGAAGAATTTAGAACTTATTTCTTTGATATTTTAAAAGAAAACAAATTGACATCTGAAATGCAAAAAAAGATTGTTGATGAAGTGGAGATTACTCCAGAAGAAGTGCGTAATTTTTTTAAAAAAATACCTAAAGACGAATTACCAGTTTTTGGTGCTGAAATGGAAGTAGCTCAGATTGTTGTTGAACCTAAAATTACTCAGGCTGAAAAACAGAAAGTGATTGATCGATTGAATGGATTTAAAAAAGATATTCAGGAAGGTTCCAGTTTTGCTACAAAGGCAGTTTTGTATTCTCAGGATCCGGGTTCAAGATCCAGTGGAGGTTTTTATAAAATGACTAGAAAAACTCCTTTTGTTAAAGAATTTAAAGATGTTGCTTTTAGTTTAGATGAAGGGGAGATTTCGGCTCCTTTTGAAACGGAATACGGATTTCATATTATCTATTTGGAAAAAATAAAAGGGCAAGAGTTAGAGTTGCGTCATATTTTGTTAACACCAACAGTTACTAAAGAAGCTTTGGATGAAGCTAAAGAAAAAGCAACTTTGATTAGAAAGCGCATTATGGATAAAGAAATTTCTTTTGCAGATGCGGCTAGAACTATGTCAGATCAAAAAGAAACAAGAGCTAATGGTGGTATTTTGATTAATCCAAATACACAGGATACTCGTTTTGAATTGACTAAAATGGATCCTACTTTGTATTCTCAAGTTTCTAATTTAAAAGATAATGAGATTTCGATGCCTATTTTAGACGAAACGCCTGCTGGGAAAAAACAGTATAAATTAATTACAGTTACCAATAGAATTAATGAGCATACTGCTGATTATGCTCAGGATTATGTAAAAATTAAAGATTTGGCATTAAAAGAAAAACAAATTAAAGCTATTGGGAAATGGTTTGATGAGAAAATCAAAGAAACTTATATTAAGATTGTTGGAGAATATAGAGATTGTGATTTTACCAATAACTGGTTGAAAAAATAATTTGTTCAAAATAAACAAAAAGGGTTAGCTTTATGAATTCATAGAGTTGACTCTTTTTTAATTTAAATTAGTTTTAAAATGTCAGATGTAGCGGCAATACAGAATTTGGTTCAGAAACGAACAGAGTTAAAAAATGAAATAGCAAAAATTATTGTAGGTCAGGAAGACGTAATAGATCAGTTATTGCTTTGTATTTTTTCGGGTGGTCACGCTTTGTTAGTTGGTGTGCCTGGTCTGGCAAAAACCTTAATGGTAAATACAATTTCTCAAGCTTTAGGACTTCAGTTTAAAAGGATTCAATTTACGCCTGATTTAATGCCTTCGGATATTTTGGGAAGTGAAATATTAGATGAAAATCGTCAGTTTAAATTTGTAAAAGGGCCTGTTTTTTCGAATATTGTTCTGGCAGATGAAATTAATAGAACGCCACCTAAAACGCAAGCAGCATTGTTAGAAGCCATGCAAGAGCGTTCTGTTACAATAGCGGGTGTAAATCATAAATTAGATTTGCCTTATTTTGTTTTGGCAACACAAAATCCAATTGAACAAGAGGGGACTTATCCTTTGCCAGAAGCGCAATTAGATCGTTTTATGTTTGCGGTAAAATTAGCTTATCCTTCATTTGAAGAAGAAGTTCAGGTGGTTAAAAGAACTACTTCTGATGTGAATCAAAAAATTAATCCTTTGTTTAAGGCTCAAGAAATTATAGACTTTCAGCATTTAATTCGACGAATTCCAGTGGCTGATAATGTGGTAGAGTATGCTGTGACATTAGTAGGTAAAACACGTCCTGATAGTAATTTGGCAACTGATTATGTGAGGAATTATTTGGATTGGGGAGCAGGGCCAAGAGCTTCGCAAAATTTGATATTGGCGGCTAAAGCACATGCTGCTTTTAATGGTAAATTTTCCCCGGATATTGAGGATGTAATTGCGGTAGCTACTTCGGTTTTAAGACATCGTATAATTAAGAATTATAAAGCAGATGCAGAAGGAATTACTGAAGAAATGATAATTGCTAAATTACTTTAGTTTAGAATGTTAATTATGGAAAAATAAGCTTCTCAATGTAACAACAAATTTTAAGTTTGTTAGATATTGATTATCGTATTATTGATTTTTTATAAAACAAAAGCTTTTACCTTGTTTTTCTTAAATTAAAGCTATCAGAATGCGTATTTTTCAATAATGATTTTTTTGAAAATATAGGTAGATTAAATTTTTTTTAAATCTCATCTTAAATAACTAAATTTGCACCTCGAATAAATAAAAAAACCTAGATATTACGGCTTTTGACTCTTAAATAATCAAGAAAATCTGCCTTTAACATTGAAAAGACTTCTAATATGAACATTTATAACGATTATCTCAAAGAAATCGAGGAAAGAAAAGGTCAAGGGCTTCACCCTAAGCCAATTGATAGCGCTGAACTACTTAGCGAAATTATAGCACAGATTAAAGATTTGAATAATGAGCACAGAGAGGATTCTCTTAACTTCTTTATTTATAATGTTGTGCCTGGTACTACGAGTGCTGCTGGTGCAAAAGCTAAATTTTTAAAGGAAATCATCTTAGGTGAATCAGTAGTTGCTGAAATTACTCCTGCTTTTGCTTTAGAATTATTGTCACACATGAAAGGTGGAACTTCCATCGAGGTATTGCTTGATTTAGCTTTAGGTGCTGATGCTGCTATTGCAAAAGATGCTGCAGAAGTATTGAAAACGCAAGTGTATCTTTATGAGGCTGATACCGCTCGTTTAGAAGAAGCTTATAATAATGGAAACCCAATAGCTGCGGCTATTTTAGAGAGCTATGCTAAGGCAGAATTCTTTACTAAGTTGGCTGATATTCCAGAAGAGATTAAAGTAGTAACTTATATTGCAGGTGAAGGTGATATCTCGACAGATTTACTTTCTCCAGGGAATCAAGCGCACTCAAGATCTGATCGTGAATTACATGGAAAATGTTTGATTTCTCCGCAAGCTCAAGATGAAATTAAAGCATTAAGAGAAGCGAACCCAGATAAGAGTGTGATGTTAATTGCTGAAAGAGGTACAATGGGAGTTGGATCGTCTAGAATGTCAGGAGTTAACAACGTAGCATTATGGACTGGTAAACAAGCTAGCCCTTATGTTCCATTTATCAATATTGCTCCAATCATTGCAGGTACTAATGGGATTTCTCCAATTTTCCTTACCACTGTAGGTGTTACAGGAGGAATTGGAATTGATCTTAAAAACTGGGTTAAAAAATTAGATGATCAAGGTAATGTTGTTGTTGATGCAGCAGGAGAGCCAGTTCTTGAAGAAGTCTACTCTGTAGCTACAGGAACTGTTTTAACTATCAATACTAAAACAAAGAAACTTTATAACGGAGATAAAGAGTTGATTGATATTTCTGCATCTTTAACTCCACAAAAAGTAGAATTTATCAAAGCAGGAGGTTCTTATGCCATTGTATTTGGTAAAAAATTACAAACATTTGCTTGTAAAACTTTAAATATAGCTATTCCTCAGGTATACGCTCCATCAAAAGAAATTTCTATTGAAGGACAAGGTCTTACAGCAGTTGAGAAAATATTCAATAAAAACGCAGTTGGAACTACTCCGGGTAAAGTGTTACACGCAGGTTCTGATGTACGTGTAGAAGTAAATATCGTTGGTTCTCAAGATACAACTGGTTTGATGACATCTCAAGAGTTAGAGTCTATGGCCGCTACAGTTATTTCTCCAATTGTTGATGGTGCTTACCAATCAGGTTGCCATACTGCTTCAGTTTGGGATAACAAGTCTAAAGCTAATATTCCTAGATTGATGAAATTTATGAATGACTTTGGTTTGATTACTGCACGTGACCCTAAAGGGAAATATCATGCAATGACCGATGTAATTCACAAAGTATTGAATGATATTACAGTAGATGATTGGGCTATTATTATTGGTGGTGACTCCCATACAAGAATGTCTAAAGGTGTTGCTTTTGGTGCTGACTCTGGAACTGTTGCTCTTGCATTAGCTACAGGTGAGGCTACAATGCCTATTCCTCAATCTGTAAAAGTAACTTTCAAAGGAGAAATGAAAGATTATATGGATTTCCGAGATGTGGTTCATGCTACTCAAGCGCAAATGTTGCACCAATTTAAAGGTGAAAATGTTTTCCAAGGTAGAGTTATTGAAGTACACATTGGAACTCTTACTGCGGATCAAGCCTTTACATTTACAGATTGGACAGCAGAGATGAAAGCTAAAGCTTCTATCTGTATTTCTGAAGATGAAACTTTGATCGAATCTTTAGAAATTGCTAAAAGCAGAATCCAAATCATGATTGATAAAGGCATGGATAATGACAAACAAGTGCTTAAAGGTTTAATAGCTATTGCAGATAAGAGAATTGCTGAAATTAGATCTGGTGAAAAACCAGCTTTAGCTCCAGATGCTGATGCTAAATATTATGCTGAAGTAGTAGTTGATCTTGATGTAGTTGCTGAGCCAATGATTGCTGATCCAGATGTAAACAATATTGATGTTTCTAAGCGTTATACTCACGATACTATTAGACCATTGTCTTACTATGGTGGGGATAAAAAAGTAGATCTTGGTTTCATTGGATCTTGTATGGTTCATAAAGGAGATATGAAAATCCTTGCTCAAATGCTTAAAAATATTGATGATCAACAAGGTAAAGTAGATTTTAAAGCACCTCTTGTTGTGGCTCCTCCTACATATAATATTGTAGATGAATTGAAAGCTGAAGGGGACTGGGAAATTTTACAAAAGTATTCTGGTTTTGAATTTGATGATAATGCGCCTAAAGCAGTTGCACGTACATCTTACGAGAAAATGCTTTACTTAGAGCGTCCTGGATGTAACCTTTGTATGGGTAACCAAGAAAAAGCGGCTAAAGGTGATACTGTAATGGCTACTTCTACACGTCTTTTCCAAGGAAGAGTTGTTGAAGATGCTGATGGTAAAAAAGGAGAGTCTTTGCTTTCTTCTACTCCAGTGGTAGTTTTGTCTACAATTCTTGGTAGAACTCCTACTATGGATGAATACAAAGCTGCTGTAAAAGGAATCAACTTGACTAAGTTTGCTCCTCCACATAAGCAATTAGTTGGATAATTATTGATTATCTGTTAAATATATCAAAAAGCCTGAGTGAATAACTCAGGCTTTTTTTTTAGCTACTCAATTTTTTTGTAACTTGTGTGTTTAAAGTTGAATAACAAAAACTAATAAAAAAATATTATGGCATTTGATATTGAAATGATTAAAAAAGTTTATGGACAGATGGCTAGTCGTGTTGATGTAGCACGTGAAATAGTTGGCCGTCCGCTTACTTTAACTGAGAAAATTTTGTACAGTCATCTATGGGATGGAGTAGCTAAGCAGGCTTATGGTAGGGGAGTTGATTATGTTGATTTTGCGCCAGATAGAGTAGCTTGTCAAGATGCAACGGCTCAAATGGCTTTGCTACAGTTTATGCATGCTGGAAAAAAGACAGTTGCAGTACCAACAACAGTACATTGTGATCACTTAATTTTAGCTAAAAATGGTGCTGAATTTGATTTAGCAGCAGCAAATAAGCAGTCTAAAGAGGTGTTTGATTTTCTTTCTTCGGTTTCCAATAAATACGGAATTGGTTTCTGGAAACCAGGTTCAGGGATTATTCATCAAATTGTTTTGGAAAATTATGCATTTCCAGGAGGGATGATGATTGGAACTGATTCTCATACTGTAAATGCAGGAGGATTAGGAATGTTGGCGATTGGTGTTGGTGGTGCTGATGCAGTAGATGTAATGTCGGGAATGGGATGGGAACTCAAATTTCCTAAACTAATTGGAGTAAAATTAACTGGAAAATTGTCGGGTTGGACAGCACCAAAAGATGTTATTCTTAAAGTCGCTGATATTCTTACTGTAAAAGGTGGAACTGGAGCGATTGTTGAATATTTTGGCGAAGGAGCAACTAATATGTCTTGTACTGGTAAAGGTACCATTTGTAATATGGGTGCTGAAATAGGTGCTACAACTTCTACTTTTGGTTATGATGATTCTATGCGTAGGTATTTATCTGCTACTGGTCGTCAAGATGTGGTAGATGCTGCTGATAAAGTAGCCGATTATTTAACAGGAGATGCTGAAGTGTATGCTAATCCAGATCAGTATTTTGACCAGGTTATTGAAATTAATTTATCTGAATTAGAACCTCATATTAATGGTCCTTTTACTCCAGATAGAGGAACTCCAGTTTCCAAAATGAAAGATGAGGCAGAAGCTAATGGATGGCCAATAAAAGTGGAGTGGGGATTGATAGGTTCTTGTACAAACTCTTCTTATGAAGACATGTCTCGAGCGGCTTCTATTGTAAGACAAGCGGTAAAACACGGAATTACTCCTAAAGCTGAATTTGGTATCAATCCGGGTTCTGAGCAAATTCGTTATACTATTGAAAGAGATGGAATTATTGCCGATTTTGAAAAAATGGGAACTAAGGTGTTTACTAATGCTTGTGGACCATGTATTGGGCAATGGGATAGAGCAGGAGCAGATAAAGGAGAAAAGAATACTATTGTACATTCATTTAATCGTAATTTCTCTAAACGTGCCGATGGTAATCCAAATACACATGCGTTTGTAACTTCACCAGAAATGGTTGCTGCTTTGGCAATTTCAGGAAGATTGGATTTTAATCCTATCACTGATACTTTATTAAATGATAATGGAGAGGAAGTTAAATTAGAAGCTCCATTTGGTGATGAATTACCAAATCGAGGTTTTGATGTAGAAGATGCGGGTTTTCAAGCTCCAGCAGAAGATGGTTCATCTGTTAAAATTGCGGTAAGTGAAACTTCGGATCGTTTACAGTTGTTAGCACCATTTGATGCTTGGGATGGTAAGAATATATCAGGAGCTAAATTATTGATTAAAGCTTATGGAAAATGTACTACAGATCATATTTCTATGGCTGGACCTTGGTTGCGTTTCCGTGGGCATTTAGATAATATTTCGAATAATATGTTGATTGGGGCAGTGAATGCCTACAATCAAAAAACAAATTCGGTTAAAAATCAATTGACTGGTGAATATGATGCAGTTCCGGCTGTAGCACGTGCTTATAAGGCGGCAGCTGTTCCTTCAATTGTAGTTGGGGATCAAAACTATGGAGAAGGTTCTTCTCGTGAGCATGCGGCAATGGAGCCACGTTTTTTAGGAGTGAAAGCGGTATTAGTAAAATCTTTTGCACGTATTCATGAAACAAATCTAAAAAAACAAGGGATGTTAGCTTTAACTTTTGCGAATGAAGCGGATTATGATAAAATTCAAGAAGATGATACCATTAATTTTACGGATTTAGTTGATTTTGCTCCAGGAAAGCCATTGACATTAGAGTTTGTTCATGCAGATGGTTCTAAGGATATAATCTTGGCTAATCATACTTATAATGAAAGTCAAATTGGGTGGTTCGTAGCAGGTTCGGCATTGAACCTAATTGCTGCTGAAGCATAATCCAATTAAAATGCTGAAAAAAAGCGCTTTGTTTAATCAAAGCGCTTTTTTTTGGGGATTGTGTAAATTATGGTTTAAAGTGGTGTTAAAAATTGGGTTTATTAGTATTAAAATGTTAAATTCGCTTTCGTTAAATTTTTAAAAATAAATAAAGGGATTTAGTGTTCTTTTTTTATTAAAAGATTAGTAATAAATAGTTTGTGTTTTCTTAATTTGAATGTATGAGGTGTCGTTTTTGGATAGTTTTATTGGTTCTACTTAGCAACTGGAATGGTTTCTCTCAGGAAAAATTCATTCAACATCAAGTGGCTAAAGGAGAAACAGTTTCCAAAATTGCGCAACAATATCAGGTTAAACAAGCTGTTATTTACGAAATAAATCCAGATGCTAAAAAAGGAATTAAATACAAAGAAATTTTATTAGTACCGGTTTCTTCTTCAGCTAAAAATGAAAAAGTAGTTGTCAAAGTTTCTGAAGAAGTTATCAAGCAAGACAAGCACAAAGTTTTAGCAAAAGAAACTTTGTATGGAATTGCCAAACAATATGGTGTAAAAGTGACTGATTTGTATGCTTTGAATCCTTCTTTAGAAAAGAGAGGTTTGCGTGTGGGGACTGAAATAAGTGTTCCTGCGCCAGAATCTACTGCCACAAAGCTTGAAAACACTTCTAAACCGGAAATTTTAAAAGTAGAAAGTAAGCTGGTTGATAAAGCTCCAATTGCTCAAGTTATTGACGAAAAACAAGATACTGTTAATGCTGATTTTATTATAGATGCTGATGGGAATCAGCTTAAAGAAGTTTTAGCAAAGGAAACGCTGTATGGGATTGCGACAAAATATGGTATTACAGTGGCTGAATTGGAAAGAGTTAATCCTGCTATAGGAAATCAACCATTACAAATAGGTCAAAAATTAATTATACCAAAAAATAATGTAATACAGCTTGTTCCTGAAAAAGTAAATGAGGTAGCTACTAATAAGGTTGCCGTTGTAGTTGATGTGAAAGAAGCGGTAACAGAAACGGTAGAAACTAAAACAGAAGAAGTAGATCCAGAAGTGCAAATAACACATGAGGTTTTGCCTAAAGAAACCAAATACGGAATAGCAAAAGAATTTGGGTTGACTGTAAAAGAATTAGAAGTCCAAAACCCTAAAGTTACAAATAAGCTTCTTATTGTTGGTGAAAAGCTAACGATTCGTACTTTAAAATCTAATATTAAAACTCCTCCAAAAGATTATTTTAGTGAAGAGAATTTAGATGATAATTTACAGTCTACTTATAATGTAAAATCATTTCATGGTACTGATTTTATAGATCAGTTGGTTTCTACGGCTTCAGAAAACATTGGTGTGCGTTACAGGACTGGAGGAGTAACTAAAGATGGTTTTGATTGCTCAGGTTTAATGTGTACTACTTTTGGAGCTTTTGATATTCAATTGCCTAGAACTTCTTTTGAGCAATCGCAATATGGAGTAAAAGTAAGCAATGAAGAAGCTCAAAAAGGAGATTTAATCTTTTTTAAGACCAATGGAAGAAGTCAGATTAATCATGTAGGAATGGTTGTTGAAGTAGCTGATGGGGATATTAAATTTATTCATGCTTCGGTTGGTGGCGGCGTTATTATTTCGTCGATTAAAGAAAAATATTACAGCAAAAGATTGACTCAAATAAACCGGGTTTTATAGTTTTTTGTTTTTGGGAGTTATAAATTGTAAAGCGCTTTTTAGTGCTTTTTTTTATGCTCTTGCTTTAGTAATGTGTTGCTGTATTTAAATATACACGTTTAATTACTAATGATGAAATCAATTGTATTTAGTTCTAAAAGGTGTAGGGTTTTAAGTAGAATATATAGATTTCGTAAACGATAGGCTTTTGAGTTAGATTTTTTACTAAAACAATTCTAATTAGTTTGGATTAGTAACTATGTTTAGGAATCGGTTTTTATGTAAAAGTTATAAGATATGATTAAAAGAGAAAGCCAGTAAAATATTTTTTTTACTGGCTTTGTTTTAGTGTTTGTGAATGATATTAAATAATGATTCGGAGTAGTTCTCCATTTTTATTAATCATTTCAATTCTAAGACTTTGTTGTTCGTCTTTTTTATTCAGGAGCTTTGATACAGTTTCGATATCTTTAGCCTTTACATTGTCAATGCTTAAGATAATGTTTCCTTCTAATTCGTCGGCATATTGACTTAGGTTATCATTGTTGATAGATTTGATTTTTACCCCATAATCTACGTGGAATTTCTTTTTATCTGTTGCCGAAATGTTTTCTAATACGATTCCTTTAAATTCAGTACTGAAAAATTCATTTTTACTTAAAGTTACCGGAATTGTCTTGCTGTCTCCATCTCTAATAATAGTTACGGCTACTTTGTCATTAGGACGCTTGGTGTTGAGGTAACCAGAAAGATCTGCAAAAGTGGCAATGTTTTGATTATCGATTTTTACAATAATATCTCCTTTTTTCAAGCCAGATTTAGCAGCACCAGAATTTTGTTGTACATTTTTAATGTAAAAACCTTCTGTTTGTTTTAGGCCTAATTCTTTGGATACGGTTCCGTTCAATTCACCTCCTTCAACACCTAGAATTCCTCGTTGTACATTACCATATTCCATAATGTCTTCGATTATTTTTCGAGCAATGTTAGAGGGTACTGCAAATGAATATCCTACATAAGAACCGGTCATTGAAGTAATCATTGTGTTGATTCCTATTAAATCTCCACGGGTATTTACTAAGGCACCACCACTATTTCCAGGGTTAACTGCAGCATCGGTTTGTATGAAGGACTGGATTCCGTCAGTTCCTAAATTTCTGGCCTTCGCCGAAACAATTCCTGCTGTTACTGTCGATGTCAGGTTGTATGGGTTTCCTACCGCAAGTACCCATTCGCCTACTTTTACATCATCAGAATTTCCAAAAGTTGTATAAGGCAATTTTTCATCGGCATCAATTTTCAACAGCGCAATGTCCATTTTAGAATCGGTACCAATAAGTTTTGCTTTATATGTTTTTTTGTTATTCAGTGTAATTTCAATTTCTGACGCATCTTTAATTACGTGATTGTTGGTTACAATATAGCCATCTTCAGAAATAATTACTCCGGAACCAGTCCCTACTTGTTCCTGAGTTTGTCCACCTTTATAACCATAGAAAAACTCTAGCATTGGGTTGCCTACTTTTTGATAAGATACATTTTTTACGTGTACAACCGTGTGAATAGTTTTATCGGCTGCTTCAGTAAAATCAAGTACATCCGATGATAAACCTACTCTTTTGGTATAATTTTCGGCTGATAATGTCGTTAGTGTTTTTTTGTCATTTGAAAAATAACCATTGTTGTCAAATAATAATTTGTATGCCCCTAATGTTGTGGCTCCACTTAATAAAGACACTAAAAATAGATTTGAAAATCGTTTCATAATAGAGATCGTTTTTACGTTATTTGTTAAGTAAATTTAAAGCGAAATTTGAATGTTAAAAAACACTTTAACGCTGTTTAACAATGATTAACATTTCATTAATAGTTCGTACTTTTGTAGAACTTAATTAGAAATAATGCAAATACAATTTTATAAATACCAAGGTACAGGAAATGATTTTGTCATAATTGATAATCGTTCTGGTTTTTTTCCAAAAGAAAATACAAAGCTAATAGAACGTCTTTGTGATAGACGTTTTGGAATAGGAGCTGACGGATTGATGTTGCTTGAAAATGATCCTGAAACCGATTTTAGAATGGTCTATTACAATTCTGATGGAAATCAAAGTACGATGTGTGGTAATGGAGGAAGATGCTTAGTTGCTTTTGCAAAACAATTAAATGTGATTGGAGATACCACTTCTTTTAATGCCATTGATGGTTTGCACCACGCTTCTGTAGATAAAGACGGAATTGTTTCGTTACAAATGATTGATGTTGATGGAATACAAATTAATCCAGAATATAGTTTTTTAAATACTGGTTCGCCTCACCATGTACAGTTAGTGGAAGATTTGGAACATTACAATGTAAAAGAGAATGGTGCTGCTATTCGTTATGGTGAATTGTATGGCAAAGTTGGAAGCAATATCAATTTTGTCAAAAAAATAGACGACGCTACTTTTGCATTGCGTACTTATGAGCGTGGAGTTGAAGATGAAACTCTAGCCTGTGGAACAGGAGCTACAGCTGCGGCAATTGCTATGAATGCTACAGGGCAAACTAATTTGACTGCTATCAATATGAATGTTGAAGGTGGTAAATTATCTGTTTCTTTTGAAAAAGAAGGTAATAAATATATCAATGTTTTCCTGAATGGACCTGCCAAATTTGTTTTTGAAGGGACTATCGAAATTTAATTTCACATAGAAAAAACACTCACTTTCCAATGATAACATTAAAAGGCGATTCTATTTATTTACGAGCTCTTGAGCCGAATGATTTAGAATTTATTTATGCTATAGAAAATGATCAAAGCATTTGGGAAGTGAGTAATACTCAAACACCTTATAGCCGTTTTTTAATTCGACAGTATCTTGAAAATGCCCATCAAGATATTTATGAAGCCAAACAATTGCGTTTGGCAATTTGTCAAGATGAAGATTTTCCTGCCATAGGATTGATTGATTTGTTTGAATTTGATCCGAAAAATAACAGGGCAGGAATAGGCATACTAATTCAACAGATTGAAAACAGAAATCTTAAAATAGGTTCAGAAGCTTTAGAGTTGTTAATTCGTTATTCATTTAGTCATTTAAATTTGCATCAATTGTATGCAAATATTGGGGTCGAAAATGAAGCGAGTAAAGCGCTTTTTACTAAATTTGGCTTTGAATGTATAGGGATAAAAAAAGATTGGAATCTTATCAATGGAGCCTATCAAGACGAGGTCATCTATCAGTTAGTTAATCAACAATTTTAAATTTTTAGCTTTGAGCACAAAAAAAGTTATTTCAATCGCATCCATAGTTGTTATCTCGGGATTGATTATTTATGGTTTTGTTTTAATTGGTCAAATCTTTTCTAACAATACTAAGTTTACGGAGAATGAAGTCTATGTTCATATTCCGACGGAAGCTACTTACTCACAAGTCTTAGATTCAGTGGCGCCATATGTAACTAATTTGGATCGTTTTGAAATGGTTGCGAAAAAAATGAGTTATCCAGCCAATGTAAAATCAGGTCGTTTTTTATTGAAAAAAGGAATGAACAGTTACGAATTGGTAAAAGCCATGAGAAATAATATTCCTGTAAAATTAGCCTTCAATAATCAGGAACGTGTTGAGAATTTAGCGGCTCGTGTGGGGTCTCAAATTGAAGCCGATAGTACTTCTTTGATGAATTCTATTAAAGATTCGATTTTTTTAAAGGAAAATGGATTTACCGAAGAAAATGTTTTAGCAATGTTTATTCCTAATACTTATGAAGTGTATTGGAATACTTCAGCAGTTAAGTTTAGAGATAAAATGATTAAGGAATACCGAAATTTTTGGACCAAAGAACGTGTTGCTAAAGCCGAAAAACAAAACTTAACACCAGTAGAAGCAACTATTTTAGCTTCTATTGTTCATAAAGAATCGGTGAAAAAAGATGAAAGACCACGAATTGCAGCGGTTTATTTGAATCGTTTGCGATTAGGAATGCCACTACAGGCCGATCCCACAGTGATTTTTGCAAAGAAAAAAAAGGATAACGATTTCAATCAGATAATCAAAAGAGTATTTTATAATGATTTGTTTTTGAATTCACCTTACAATACTTATAAAGTAACAGGGCTTCCTCCAGGACCTATTGCAATGCCAGACATTACTGCCTTAGAAGCGGTATTGAATCCAGAGAAAAATGATTATATTTATTTCTGTGCTTCTGTAGAACGTTTTGGTTACCATGAATTTGCGGCTACTTTGCAAGAACATAATGTAAATGCTAAAAAATATTCAGATTGGATTAATGCACAAGGAGTTAAAAGATAGTTTTGAAGTATAAAAGCATTTTATTCTTATTTTTTTTCTTCGCAATTTTCAATTGTATAGCTCAAAGTGGAATAAATTCTTTTTTTAAGCCTTCGGATACTTTAAATTCGAAAAGAAAAAGCACTGTTTTCGTATCGGAAGCAGTTGTTGGCGGAGTTGCTCTAGTAGGTTTAAATCAGCTTTGGTATGCTGATTATCCCAGATCCAAGTTTCATTTTATTAATGACAACCAAGAATGGTTGCAAATGGATAAGATAGGCCATTTGTATTCTTCGTATCATTTGGGACGTTTGGGGAGTGAAATGTTACAGTGGAGTGGTGTTAGTTCTAAAAAACAATTAGTGTATGGAGCAGGTTTAGGATTTGCTTTTTTAACTGCTGTTGAAGTTTTGGATGGATTTTCGTCACAATGGGGTGCTTCTACAGGAGATGTTATTGCCAATGCTACAGGAACAGCTTTGTATGTTTCGCAGCAATTATTATGGAAAGAGCAACGTATTATTCCTAAATTTTCATTTCATACTACTCGATTTGCAAAATACAGACCCGATGCTTTGGGAAGTAATTTTACCGAACAAATTCTAAAAGATTACAACGGTCAAACTTATTGGTTGTCGTTTAATTTAAAATCCTTTTTTAAAAACACTAAAACACCTAAAATTTTAAACCTCGCTATCGGTTATGGAGCGGATGGAATGCTCTCTGGAAATAACGAAAAATCTTTCGTTTTTACCAATCTAAATCAGCCTATTTCACGTCAATTTTACTTGAGTTTGGATCTTGATCTGACGAAAATCGAAACAAAATCTCATTTTTTGAAGACTTTTTTCTCTGTTTTTTCAGTTTTAAAAATTCCTGCTCCCACCATTGAATACTCAGGGCGTGAGGGATTTAGAACTCATTTGTTGTACTTCTAAAATGCATTAATAGCTTGATTATCAATATTTATTAAAAAAGTTGTATCTTTGCATGCAGAAATTTCTGAACGTGACAGGTTTAGAAGAAAAACAATTTATGATAAAAAAATGGTATTTTTACACCAGCTTAACTGTAATTATTGTCTTTTTAAGTTACAGTTTTAAACCACTAAAATTAGATTCAAAAGAGTGGTTTTTGAGGAAAAGTAATGATGGGGCACAATATCTTTTTCCAGCGCTCGAACAAGAGGATTATACCAGTTTAAATATTCCTTTTACTGGAAATTTATTCATTGGTTTTAAAGAAGCAATTGGATACAGAGAATCCGAAAACAAATACAAAAAAGTAAATTCATTAGGATATTTGGGTAAATATCAATTCGGAAATGAAACTTTAAAATCTATCGGAATTCATGATACCGATAAATTTTTAAAAAGTCCTAAACTACAAGAAAAAGCCTTTGTTGCTTTATTATCCAAAAACAAATCTATTTTAAAAGACGTCATTGAGAAATACGACGGAAAAGTGGTAGATGGTATTTTGATTACTGAGTCTGGTATTCTAGCTGCGGCTCATTTGGGAGGTGCGGGTTCTGTAAAAAGATTTTTTAAAAACAACGGAAAAAAATATATTAAAGATGCTTATGGAACTTCAATACGTAGTTATTTAAAAGCATTTGGGGGTTATGACACTTCGTTTATTCAGCCTAATGTAAATGCAGTTGTCTCGCTTTAATTATAAATAAAAAAGCCATTTGTTCATCAAATGGTTTTTTTAGTATTATTCATTTATAAAAAGATCTAATATTTTTAAGGCAATTTTGTTAATGTTACTTCCTGGTCCAAAAACCGCTGCAGCACCATTATCTAACAAGTATTGGTAATCATGCGTTGGAATCACACCTCCTACCACAACTTTAATATCTTCTCTGTCTAATTTTTTCAGTGCGTCAACTACTTGAGGAACTAGTGTTTTATGCGCCGCTGCTAATGAAGAAATTCCCAAAACATGAACATTATTGGCAACAGCTAAGGCTGCTGTTTCAGTTGGAGTTTGAAAAAGCGGACCAATAACAACGTCAAAACCGATATCGGAAAAAGCAGTAGATACGACTTTAGCCCCTCTATCATGACCATCTTGTCCCATTTTGGCAATCATAATTTTAGGCTTACAATTGTTTTGTTGGCTAAAAACTGAAACCAATTCTTTCGCTTGTTCAAATTTTTTATTGTCTTTAATTTCTTGGCTATAAATACCAGAAACCGATTTTATTTCTGCTTCATGCCTTCCATAAATGGCTTCTAAAGCTAAGCTAATTTCACCTAAGGTAGCTCGTTCTCTAGCGGCCACAATGGCTAATTCAAGTAAATTACCTGTTCCTGTTTGTGCACAAAGTGTAATTTTTTCTAAGGCCTCTTTTACTTTTGTATCATTCCGTTTGGCTTTAACTTCTTGTAAACGTTCTAGTTGTTGTGATCTGACTTTTTCAATGTCAATGTCTAAAATGTTTAACGGAGCTTCTTTTTTCAAATTGAATTTATTCACTCCTACGATAATATCTTGTTCACTGTCAATACGGGCTTGTTTTCTAGCAGCGGCTTCTTCAATGCGTAGTTTAGGAATTCCAGTAGCTAAAGCTTTAGTCATACCACCCAATGCTTCAATTTCTTCTATGAGTTTCCAGGCTTTTTGAGCCAGTTCATGTGTTAAATTTTCCACATAATAGCTTCCTGCCCAAGGATCAACGGTTTTACTGATTTTAGTTTCTTCTAATAAAAATAGTTGGGTGTTTCTGGCAATGCGTGCCGAAAAGTCGGTTGGCAAAGCCATGGCTTCGTCTAAAGCATTGGTGTGTAAAGATTGCGTTCCTCCAAAAACGGCTGCAGCGGCTTCAATGCAAGTTCGAGCTACATTGTTAAACGGATCTTGGGCGGTTAAACTCCAGCCGCTTGTTTGACAATGCGTTCGTAAAGTCAATGATTTATTGTTCTTTGGATTGAATTCTTTAATTAGTTTGGTCCAAATCATTCTTGCCGCTCTCATTTTGGCAATTTCCATAAAATGATTCATTCCAATACCCCAGAAAAAGGACAAGCGTGGTGCAAAATCATCTATTTTCATTCCTGTCGAAAGTCCTGTTCTTACATATTCTAATCCATCGGCTAGGGTGTATGCCAATTCAATATCGGCAGTAGCTCCCGCTTCTTGAATGTGATAACCAGAAATAGAAATCGAATGGAATTTGGGCATTTTTTTGCTGGTATATTCAAAAATGGCAGCAATAATTTTCATCGAAGCTTCTGGTGGATAAATATAAGTATTGCGAACCATGAACTCTTTTAAGATGTCATTTTGAATGGTTCCGGAAAGTTGCTCGGGTTTAAAACCTTGCTCTTCGGCTGCCACAATATAAAAGGCCATAATAGGTAAAACAGCTCCGTTCATGGTCATGGAGACTGACATCGTATCCAAAGGAATCTGGTCAAATAATATTTTGAAATCTTCAACTGTATCAACAGCTACACCGGCTTTTCCGACATCTCCAAAGACTCTTTCGTTGTCGGAATCGTAACCGCGATGCGTAGCCAAATCAAAAGCAATGGAAAGTCCTTCTTGTCCTGCTTTGATGTTTCTTCTGTAAAAAGCATTGCTTTCTTCGGCTGTAGAAAAACCAGAATATTGACGGATAGTCCAAGGTTTTTGAACGTACATGCTGGTGTAAGGACCACGAAGATAGGGCGGGAAACCCGCAGCAAATTCCAAATGCTCCAGGCTTTCCATGTCATTTTCTGAATAATTTTGTTGGAGCTCAATTCCTTCAGCGGTAACAAAATTATTTGGAGTTGGGTTTGTTGTTTTTTTTGCAAAAGCATCCTCGAAGCTAGAATTAGCTTGCGATTTTTTAGTGTCGAGTTGAATATGTTTCAGGTCTTTTCGAATCATTGTAATGCTTTTTGCAAATTTATTTTATGAAATGCTATTATTCTGCGGCCAAACGTTCTTGTTCTAATTTTTCTGCCAAGCGTTTTTCAATAATAGGAGTAATCAAGGTTTTACGTGGTTTGATTTTTACAAAAGGATAGAGCTCTATTTGTTCTTTCATACTGTCTTTTGTGTTCCAATATTTATTAGTTCCCACAAGGGTTTCTTTGTCAACATCAAAAAGCTGTTGTTCCTTGTCAGCACTTTCTTGAATTTTTCTTTTGATAATTCCGTCGTTCAATTGTTTTAAAAATCCGCCATTGGCTTCTATTTCTTTGAACAAATGCAGTGCTTTTTCTGCTAATTGTTGTGTTAGTGTTTCAATATAATAACTACCATCGGCAGGGTTGTTTACTTTGTCAAAATAACTTTCATTTTTTAGCAACAACAATTGATTTCGAGCTATTCTGTCGCCAAATTCATTGTTTTTGTGATAAATAGCATCGTAAGGCAAATTAGCAACAGCATCAGCGCCACCTAGAATTGCCGACATGCATTCGGTAGTGCTACGCAACATATTGGTATTGTAATCATACAAGGTTTTGTTGCGTTTGCTAGGAGTAGCTAAAAAATGACAGTCTTTATCGTGATAATATTCTTTAGCGATTAATTGAAACAATAGTCGCAAAGCACGCAGTTTAGCGATTTCAAAGAAGTAATTGCTTCCCACTGCAATTTCAAAAACAATAGCTTGATGAATCGTTGGAATGCGGTTCAAATATTCATTGGCATGTGCTAGACTATAAGCAATTTGCTGCACCATATTAGCTCCAGCATTTTGATACAAAGCCAGATTTATGCTGATTAGCGAGCTCTCACGAGTGTTTTTAGAAAGAATTTGTAGCGTTTCAAAATTGTTTTTTTCTTTGGTTGTAAACCAATTTCCTTCTTTGGCTAGGTGGCCAATAGGGTCTAAATTATAATAAACAGTTGCTTTTCTATTTTCGATAAGAGCATTGATTTGGTTTATGAAATCAACCGATAAAAACTTCAAATCAAAGTAAATCGGGGTGTTTTCTAGCGGAAGTTTTTTAAGTAATTTTTTGATGTCTAAAGATTTATTTTCGATTGTAAATCGCAAACTTTCGGCTCCTCTTTGCAGTAATTCTAAAGCTTTTTCCGCAGATTTTTCGACATCAAAAACAAAGATATTTTGACAAATTTTAAAGTTCGTTGCGTTTGTAGCAGCTGTAGTGATTTTGCTAAAATCATCACTGTGATAAAAAGGCTTGACCTTAATATCTTCTGGCGAATTCCAAACTAAGGTTTCATTATAATCGGCACCATCCAATTCGTACTGGATTTTTTGTTTCCATTGTTTGGATGAAACAGGGTCAAAATCTTGGAATAAATGAGTAGCCATTTCAGTTTGATTTTAATTCCCCTCTTGAGAGGGGTTAGGGGTGTGTTGTATAGTTTTTATAAACGTAAGTTTTTATTTTTTTTCAATCGTGTCACCTTCAAATTCAATGAGGTATATGTCCTCGCTATCTTTTTTCATATAGTATTTTTCGCGAGCGTATTTTTCTATTTGTTCAGGATTTTTGAGCTGTTTAATTTGTTGCTCGTCTTTTTTAATTTCGTCCTGATAATAGCTTTTGTTGTCTTCTAATTCTTCAATTTGATTGTCTAAAACCCTATGGTCAAAATAAGAATAATTGTCCAGAAACAGCATCCAAACAACAAAAAAGCTAAGTGACCACATGTATTTGTTGCTTAAAAATTTAAACCAGGCTTTGTCTTTGTAAGGGTTTTTCATTCGTTGTTTATTAGTTCAAGTGGAATACTACTTGATATATTTTATTGGTCAGACTTCGACAAGCTTCGTCTGACAGACTCTGTTTTTAGTTGACTAAATGTATTATAAAGTTACAATAAATTATAGAATTTTTTGATTTATTACACTGCGAAGCATGTCTATAGCAACGGTATTGTAGTTGTTATTAGGGATAATGATGTCGGCAAAGGCTTTTGTAGGTTCAATAAATTGTTCGTGCATGGGTTTTAAGGTTTGTTGATAGCGGTTTAAAACTTCTTCCATATCACGACCACGCTCGGCAATGTCTCTTTTGAGTCTGCGGATGAGTCTTTCATCAGCGTCGGCATGCACAAAAATTTTAATATCAAATAAGTCTCTTAATTCTGGGTTTGCTAGGATTAAGATGCCTTCTACAATCATTACTTTTCTAGGATGGGTGCTAATGCTGTCTTCGGTGCGGTTGTGAGTTACAAAAGAATAAACGGGTTGCTGAATGGTTTTGCCTTCTTTGAGCGCTTTCAAGGCGCTTACTAATAAGTCAAAATCAATGGCTCTGGGATGATCAAAGTTGATTAAAGCGCGCTCGTCATAACTCAGATGATCCGTTTTTTTATAATAGGAATCTTGAGAAATAACGCCGACTTCGGTATCCGGCAATTTATTCATAATTTGCTGTACCACCGTTGTTTTTCCACTTCCTGTTCCGCCTGCAATTCCTATAATCAGCATAAAATGGTTTTGTTGTTGTTATCCAACAAAAATAGGAATTTAATTGGGAGTATATTTTGGTTTTCAGATGAAATGTTGGTTGGTTTTCAACAGGTTTTTTTGTTCTCGCTCCGCAAAGTCTTTGACTTTGAGGAGGCTTTATGGTCTCTGTGATAGCTGTAGCAATAAAGCATCAAAAATATCGATTATAAAACGATAGTCATTGCCGCATAGTTGCAAATTTTGTAGTGCTGGGTATTACAATTTGTTGTTTGTAGTATTTATTGAGATATGAATTCTGAAATTATCATTCTAAGATTCTCTGGACTTCCTGCTGCTTTTTTAATTTCCGTATTTTTTTTAAGGTAGTCATACACTAATTCTTTGTCAAGTTGTTGATATTCTGCTAACCTAAATTTATTTGCTTGCATATATTGATAAATCATTCCATTTATAAATTTTTTCTCAGAATCAGATATGCTATTGTATTCCTTCTTTAAGTCATAAGCTTTTTTTGTTGACTGTAGACCATATGTTGGTTGGTTTTCAATTAAATATTGTCGCCTTGTTAATTCTAATATCTCTTCCAAAATGTCTCGTTCTGTCCTTTCTACAACTTTAGGATTATTTTCAGGCTGATTTTTTTTAATTATTTCATTTACTTTACTTTCAAGTTTTGGAAAAAACATTTCAAAGGTTTCATCCAAAATTGAGTCAGCAACTTTGTTCTCTCCTAGTTGTTTATTAATTGTCTGAATTAATTTTTTGAATTCAACTTTGTTGAAAATAGTAGTCTGAAAGGTTGCTAATGGACCAGTCAAATCAGGATTACTTAGTTCAAATAGTAATGGACAAACCCTGGATTTTTCAAGTTTATTTGATAAAGCACCAGCTTCAAATAAAATCCAAGGACTATGCATATTATTGGGTGTTACGCAGATTATTCCAATGGTTGATTCATTAAGGTTTTTTGTAATTTCACTATCCCATTTAGAACCTTTTTCAATATCTGATGGTGAGAAATAAGGTTTTACAAATTGTACAACAGTTGGGATCCACTTATTGAGTTCTTCGGCAATTTCTTTACTAATATTACCTGACCAGCTTAAAAATACTTTCATGTAGAATCGAATTTTGATTTAATATTGCACGTTAACAAGTATATATTCACTACAAATTAACGCTCATGTATTTATTTTATGATTTTTCAAATATATCAATAATTGTTTACAAATATGTATTTGTGTTTTTTAGATTTAATTGAGTTTGAAAAAGCTTAATGAGATTGCTTCACTGCGTTCGCAATGACAACCGTGGTGGGTAGAGTTTGCGTTAAGGATGGAAGCGGTATCCTTTTTATTTTGTCCTTCGACAGGCTCAGGATGACAAAATAAAAAGATATAGCGTACAGCCTGACCCCGCTATCCCGAAGTTTCTGGATTGCTGTTGCGTGTAAGCGGGGTAACGCCCAAAAAATAATGGAAGTTTATTTATTTTTCTTCGCTTTAATCATCTGTTCGAGTTGGTCCCAAAGTTCTTCGGGAATGGCTTCTAGGATGTTGAATTGTCCTGCGCCTTTGAGCCATTCGCCACCGTCAATGACCACGACTTCGCCATTGATATAAGCAGAAAAATCGGAAACGAGATAAGCAGCCAAATTAGCCAATTCCTGATGGTCGCCTACGCGTTTTAAAGGGACTTTTTTAGCCATGTCAAATTTTTCGGCTAGGTCGCCAGGAAGTAATCGGTCCCAGGCGCCTTTGGTAGGGAAAGGTCCCGGAGCAATCGCATTGGTACGAATACCGTATTTAGCCCATTCTACCGCCAGACTTCGGGTCATGGCAAGGACACCCGCCTTAGCCGTGGCGCTGGGCACCACATAAGCCGAACCCGTCCAAGCATAAGTGGTCACAATATTTAAAACCGTAGCCGAAGTTTGCTTGCTGTCTATCCAATGTTTTCCAAAAGCCAAGGTGCAGTTTTTAGTTCCTTTTAGAACAATATCGATAATGGTGTCAAAGGCATTAGCCGACAATCGTTCGGTAGGAGAGATGAAGTTGCCCGCAGCGTTGTTCAATAAAACATCGACTTTGCCAAAAGTGTTGAGGACTTTTTGCAACATGTTTTCGACTTCTTCATAATGACGGACATCGCATTGCAAGGGCAAACAAGTACCGCCTGTTTCTGATTCTAATTCGGTAGTAGTATTGATGAGTTTGTCTAAATCACGGGAAGTAATGGCAACTTTTGCTCCTAGTTCCAGGAAATATTTGGTCATGGCTTTTCCTAATCCGCTACCGCCTCCGGTAACTACAATTACTTTTCCTTGTAAGGCATCGTCTCGTAACATTTTTTGGCTAAAGTTCATTTTGATATGGTTTTATTGTAAATATACGAAATCGGATATTTGTTGTAATTGGGTTTTGATTATAATTTTAGCTAAGTAGTTTTTTAAGGCAAACGTATGAGTTTTTTTTTGCCACGAATGTCACTAATTTGCACAAAAAAAATAGTGATTCTAAAAATAAATTACACCAATTTATATCTGCTTTTAGCAGATTCGTGTAATAAAATAACATTCAAATTTGTGTTGTTTCGTGTAATTTGTGGTTGTTTTTTTATTTCTAAAATTAGGACGTTTGCCCTGAGTAGTTTGTCTAAATTGCAGAAAGTCTCTTAGCAGCTTCTTCTAAAGTAGCATTGTCTTTGGCAAAACAAAAACGTATTAAATGCAAATCTTTGCCGTTTTCATAAAAATTAGAAATAGGAATGGCGGCTACACCGTGTTCAGTGATTAGGCGTTTACAAAAGTCAACATCGTTTTCGTTTGAAATTGTTTCATAAGAAACGACTTGAAAATAAGTCCCTTCACAAGGTAATAATTTGAATCGGCTTTTGCCAAGTAACTGTCTGAAATAATCTCTTTTTTGTTGGAAGAAATCACCAATGCTATCAACGGAAACGATATCTAAATATTCGCTAATAGCTGCTTGCGAAAGACTGTTGACACTGAAAACCAGAAATTGATGTACTTTTTTAATTTCTGTCATTAAATGTTCTGGAGCGACTACATAACCAATTTTCCACCCCGTAATGTGAAAGGTTTTTCCAAAAGAAGAAATCACAACGGCCCGGTTGCGAAGCAATGGTTTGGTGTGTACAGAAATGTGTTTTTGTTCGAAAGTGATGTATTCATATACCTCGTCAGACAGCAAAATGATATTTGAGAATTTTTCCAGTAGTTTTTCTAAGGCTTCAAAATCCGATTCGGTTAGAATTTTTCCTGTTGGATTGTGTGGATTATTGATGATAATCATTTTGGTTTTCTCCGAACAAGCCGCTTCGATGATTTCCCAATTGGGGGTGTAATCATCGTTTAATGCAATCCGAACAGGAGTTCCATTTGATAATAAAACATTAGGTTCGTAAGAGTCGTAACTGGGATCTAAAATTATGACTTCGTCTCCATTGCCCACTAAAGCCTGAACACTGCTGAAAATTCCCTGAGTGGCTCCGGTAGTGACCAAAATCTCGGTTTCAGACTGAATTGTTCTTTGGTACGAATGGGCAACCAGTGTGGTAATTTTATTCATTAATGGCGGATAGCCTGCCATAGGGGTGTATTGATGAATGTCTTCTTGAGCCAATTTAGCTACAATTTCGGTCAGTTTTTCATCCACAGGGAAATTAGGAAACCCTTGAGATAAATTGATGGCATTGTGTTCTGCAGCCATTTTCGACATGACTGTAAAAATACTGGTTGTACTATTGGGGAGTTTAGACATACTTTTCTTTTTAGAAAGGCTAAAAGTAAGCAAAGGACTTGAGTTGTGGAAAAAGAAAATAGAAGAAAGAGTAAAGAATAAAGATGAAAGAAGCAGGAGGAAGGTTTTCTTTTTAGTTTTTTTACCATAAAAGTCACATAAGCTTCTCTTTCGAAGAAAGAAAACTTAATGAGGCTTAAGTTCTTAATAGTTTGAATTTTATAAACTTACAAATGAACAAGAAAACTACATTTTATGAATAATAAAAATAGTAGGACGTTTGTGTAGGTCTACATTTTCTTTTTTCCAAGCGGAAATTTTCTTGGTTTTGATGTATTCCGTTGGCAAGGTAATATCGGTGGCGATACACAAATGGGTTTCAGGATGTAACGTCTGAATTAAATCTTCCAGTAATTTATTGTTGCGATAAGGTGTTTCAATGAAAATTTGTGATTGATTTTTCTCGAAAGAAGTTCTTTCTAGGCTTTTGAAACTCGCTCTTTTTTCGTCTTTTTCTATAGGTAAATAACCGTGGAACGTAAAACTTTGTCCGTTCATTCCCGAAGCCATCATAGCTAATAAAATAGAAGAAGGTCCTACTAATGGAATTACTTGAATGCCTCTTTCGTGTGCTAATTTTACAATTACAGCACCAGGATCGGCAACACCAGGACAACCTGCTTCGCTCATTAAACCTACATTTTTACCCTCTAGCAAAGGTTTGATGAAGTCTAAATGTTCTTTGGCTTCCGTATGTTTGTTTAAAGCAAAAAGTACTAAATCAGCTTGTTTTTTCTCAGGATTGACTCCTTTGATTGATTTCCGAGCTGTTTTTTTGTTTTCAACAATATAATAGTCAATAAAATCAATGGTTCTTTTTACAGTTTGTGGCAAAACATCCATTGGGTCGCATTCTCCCATTGTGGTTGGGATTAAATAGAGTTTTCCAAGAGGAGTGTTTGATTTCATTGTAATGTTTTTAGAGTTAGCCGTGATTGGCTTTTAGTTTGGTAGCGATGATTTCGCAGGCTTCATCCAGCATTTGATATACCATTTCAAATCCATTGGCAATGCCGTAATAAGGATCTGGAACATCGACATTTTCGTCTGGATACAATTCGTTCAGAATGATTTCAACTTTTTCTTTATGCTCATCATTTTTAGCTAAACGGATTACGTCTCTAAAGTTGGATTTGTCCATCACATAGATGTAATCAAAAGTTTCGAAATCCTCTACTTTGAATAATCTGGCTCTTTGAGTGGAAATGTCTAATTGGTGTTTTTTGGCAACGGCAATAGAACGAGCGTCGGGTTGATTTCCTGAGTGCCATGCACCTGTACCAGCAGAATCGACAAAGAATTTGTCTTTTGGTAGTTTGGAAGCTAAAATTCCTTCGGCCAATGGAGACCGACAAATATTGCCTAAACAAACCATTAAAATTTTGACAGACATAAGCTTTTTATAGCGTTAGTTTCTTGTGGATGTCTTCGACAAACTTTTTAAATTGTTTGTCAGTAGCAACTAGATTATCTACTGTTTTACAAGCGTGTAATACTGTTGCGTGGTCGCGATCACCTATTTGAGAACCAATGTTAGCAAGAGATGACTTAGTGAACTTCTTAGCAAAAAACATCGCTAATTGTCTGGCTTGTACTACGTGTCTTTTTCTTGTTTTAGATTGTAATGTTTCGATGTCCAATTGGAAATAATCCGAAACAATTTTTTGGATATAATCAATCGAAATTTCGCGTTTTACATTTTTAACAAATTTCTCAACAACACTTTTCGCTAACTCAATTGTTACTTCTTTTTTGTTGAAAGAAGATTGAGCAATTAATGAAATGATAGCTCCTTCTAGTTCGCGAACATTCGATTTGATGTTGCGCGCTACATATTCAATAATTTCATCAGGCATTTCAACACCATCACGGTACAAAATGTTTTTTAAGATAGAAATTCGAGTTTCGTAATCAGGTTGGTGCAATTCAGCAGAAAGTCCCCATTTGAAACGAGATAGTAAGCGCTGCTCAATATCTTGCATGTCAACTGGTGCTTTGTCAGAAGTCAAGATAACTTGTTTCCCGTTTTGGTGCAAATAATTGAAAATATGGAAAAATACGTCTTGTGTTCCTGATTTTCCAGATAAGAATTGCACGTCATCAATGATTAAAACATCGATTAATTGGTAGAAATGAATAAAATCATTTCTATTGTTTTTCTTTACCGAGTCAATATATTGTTGCGTGAAAATTTCAGCAGAAATATATAAAACGGTCTTTTCAGGATATTTATCTTTAATTTCAACTCCAATAGCGTGTGCTAAATGCGTTTTCCCTAATCCAACACCTCCGAAGATTAATAATGGATTGAATGAAGTTCCACCCGGTTTATTGGCAACAGCCATACCAGCCGAACGCGCTAGTCTGTTAGAATCTCCTTCAAGGAAATTGTCAAAACTATAATTAGCATTCAGTTGCGATTCAATCTTTAAGTTTCTAATTCCAGGAATCACAAAAGGATTTTTTAATTCTGGGTCTAGATTTTTTAAAGGGGCATCCACATTTTGTGGTTTCATTGGAGAGCGGTTCGCACTTGGCAATTGTTCCGTAAACGGTTGTTTGTTGCCGTAAGTGTTTTCCATTTTGATTTTATAAAGTAACTTTGCGTTTTTACCAAGTTCTTTAGTTAAGGCAACCTTTAATAATTTAACGTAATGTTCTTCTAACCATTCGTAGAAAAATTTACTAGGAACCTGAATATACAATGCATTATCGGTAAGTTCAACTGACTTGATAGGTTCAAACCAAGTTTTGTATGCTTGGTCTTGAATATTGTCTTTTATAAAAGACAAACAGTTATCCCATACTGATTGAGCAGTTTTGTTCATAAATTCTGTTAAATTATTATATTTTGTATTCGGTTGTTTGAAGTAAATAACAACAAAAAAAGTTGTTATTTATCGGGGTAACAAATATGTGAACAATTTTCGTTAAAAAAAAATTTATAGGGGTTGATTTTGTAGAAATATTGTTGTAAGTAAGAGGAAAAGGATTTCAAAAAAATATATAAAATAATACAGTTTTAAAATGAAAACATTCGAGTTTAATGTTAGGGTAAGGTATTCAGAAACAGATCAAATGGGAGTGGTTTATCATGGGAATTATGCTCAGTATTTTGAGATGGGACGCGTGGAATGGCTTAGAAATATTGGGATTTCTTATAAATGGATGGAAGAAAATGGAGTAATGCTTCCAGTGGTTTCTTTGACTATGAATTATAAAAAACCAGCTCGATATGATGATTTATTGAGGGTAAAAACAATTTTTAAAAGTCAGACTTCGGCTAAGATTGAATTCGATTATGAAATTTATAATGAACAGAATGAGTTATTAACAATTGGCAACTCAATTTTGGTCTTTGTAAACATGAAAACGGGGCGTCCGATGGCTGCTCCAGATTATGTAAAAACGCAACTTTTACGAATATAAAAATCTAGGGATTTGATATTTGTTTTTCTTTAAAATCAAGCAGAAATTAGACTGTTAAATTTGATGATTTCGAAATTTATTAGAGTTTGTTTTTTCGTTTTTATTTTTGAATTTAAAATATTACTCTTTTGTTTTGATGTCAATTTCATATAAAGAATTAAAAATGTCGAATATTTGTTCGGCATTTTTTTTTCGGGTTTTAATTTCAATTTCGCAGCTCATTTCCATTTTTTGATGTACAATAGCTAAGTTTTTTTCTTTGATAATGCGCATCACTTTGTTCATGTTTTTATAATCAAAAGAAATTAAATAATGAATGTCGATGGTTTTTTCTACAATAGAACAATTTTCTAAGGTTAGTTGAGCTGCTGTTTTGTAAGCGGTAATTAATCCGCCAACACCTAATTTGGTTCCGCCAAAAATACGAACGATAACTAGTAAGATATTGGTCGCTGAAAATGATTGAATTTGTCCATAAATAGGCATTCCTGCTGAATTGCTGGGTTCTCCATCGTCATTGGCTCGATAATTGATTTTTTCGGTGCCAATTTGGTAAGCATAACAATAGTGGCAGGCAGTAGGATGTTTTTTTCTTAAAACATCAATAATTGGCTTTACTTCTTCCTCAGAAGTTATGGGAAAGGCGTAGCCAAAGAATTTACTTCCTTTTTCTTTAAAAAGAATTTCTTCAGATGGAAATGCAATACTGTTGTAGGTGTCTTTCATTTTTAATGCCAATTTCAATGTCAAAATTCAATAGTAAAAAATTGACATTGAAATTGCTATCTCTTTAAAGAATGTCTTTTTCAAATAAGTCTACCACATCTTCTTTTCCTACTTGTAAATTCCAAACATGGATGCCTAAAGCTTTTGCGGCATCGGTATTGTCTTTTTTGTCGTCTACAAATAAGGTGTTTTTTGCCTGTAGCTGGTGATTGTTTAATAGCGTAAGGTAGATTTCGGCATCAGGTTTGCGCATACCCATTTCGAAAGAAAAATACACTTTTTCAAAACATTGGTAAAAATCACTATAAAAAGAAGGGCCTACTTTTTGTTCGAAGGTGTTAATGTGTATTGAATCGGTGTTGCTTAATAGAAACAAGCGGTATTTTTGAGATAACATTTGTAAAAATTCCAAGCGGTATAAAGGAAAATCAGCTAAAATGATATTCCATACTTCTAGAATTTCATCAATAGAAGCATTAGGCATGTGTTTTTGAAATCCGCCTAAAAAATCTTCTTTAGATATGAGTCCTTTTTCAAATTGAATATTCAATTGGTCTAAATCTTCATTCCATTCTTTTAAGCCTAAATTTTTAAAACCATCCATTGTGGTTTTTTTGTCCAGGTTGATGAAGATGTCTCCAAAATCAAAAATGATAGCATTAATCATGGTTTGTAAGAATTAAAAGTTTGTCTTCAAGGATAAACTGTTTTTGGTTTTTTTTTGCTTGTATAATAGGTGCTTTTATTCCGGTTTCAAAGGTGGTTTTACCTCTAAAAATTCGTGCTTCGTCCCAAAGGTTTTCGTCAATAAAAGTTTGTAACGTTTGACGACCACCCTCAATAATTACAGATTGAATTTGATGTTTAAATAAAATTTTTAAAATCTGGGGAATGATAGCTTGTTTAAAATCAATTACTTCAAAGATAAGATTTTCTTGGTTTGAATTTGTGTTTGATTGGCAAAAAACAATTGTTTTGTGTTGCTTGTCTAATAGGTGGTTCTCTTGGGGAATGCGATTGTTTTGGTCTAAAACGATTCTTACTGGCGATTTCCCAGCCCAATCACGAACATCTAATTTTGGATTGTCATCAATTGCGGTTTGTGTTCCTACCAGAATAGCTTGTTCTTCACTTCGCCATTTGTGAACCAATTGTCTCGAATACGGATTGCTAATCCAAACGGGTTTGTTTTCGTTTCTTTCCACTGGAGCAATAAATCCGTCTTGACTTTCGGCCCATTTTAAAATAATATAAGGTCTTCTTTTTTGGTGAAAGCTAAAAAAACGTTTGTTGAGTGCGTTACATTCTTCTTCTAAGACACCTACAGTAACATTAATTCCTGCTTCAAGGAGTTTTTTGATACCATTTCCAGCTACTTTTTCGTTAGGATCCACAGTTCCTATAACGATATTTGGAATTTTATTTTTTATTATTAAATCACAACAAGGCGGTGTTTTTCCAAAATGACTGCAAGGCTCTAGGCTCACATAAATAGTTGCTTTTTGTAATAAGGATTTGTCTTTTACTGAATTTACCGCATTTACCTCGGCATGCGGTTCTCCAGCTTTTTTATGCCAACCTTCACCAATAATTTGATCTTCATAAACAATTACGCTCCCAACCATCGGGTTAGGATAGGTAGTTCCTAAGCCATTTTTGGCCAGTTGAATACAGCGCGCTAGGTATTTTTCATGTGTCTTCACAGGGCAAAAATAGTTATTTTTGGGTTTAGGATTTAGTATAAAAACTTAAAAAAGCAGACACTTATTGCATCAATTAACACAAAAGGGAAAAGGATTTAATGTATTCAATTTGTATCAGTAAATCAAATCCTCATAATTTGTGATAATTAAGGTAATTTATCTAGGATTCAGTATTTAGTCTTGAAACCGCTAAAAATAACAATAAAGTATTTCTATTTTTGCTTTTTTAAATTTTAGTAGAAACCATGCAAATCAAACAATACAGGAGTCAATTTATTCAAACGCTTTCGCCTATTTATGATTCTGGCGAGGCCGAAAGTTTTTTCTATTTGGTTTTAGAAGATAAAAAGCAATTGAAACGAATTGATTTGGCGTTACAGCCAGATTTGGCTTTTACTGATGAAGAGATACAACTATGGGATTCAATTTTAGAACAATTAAAATTAGAAATTCCAGTTCAGTATTTGCTTGGGAAAACACATTTTTACGGATTGGAATTTGAAGTAAACGAAAATGTTTTGATTCCAAGACCAGAAACGGAAGAGTTAGTAGATTGGATTGTTTTAAATAGCCAAATAATTAAATCTGCAAATCCAATTCGGATTTTGGATATTGGTACAGGAAGTGGTTGTATTGCGATTTCGCTGGCCAAAAACATTCCGAATGCTCAGGTTTTTGCTATTGATGTTTCTGAAAAAGCTTTGGCTACAGCCCAAAAAAATGCTGTCAATAATAATGTAAATGTCACTTTTATCCACAGAAATATATTAGAAACAACAGATTTAGAACAGGAATTTGATATTATTGTTTCTAATCCGCCTTATGTTAGAAATTTAGAAAAAAAAGAAATTAAGAAAAACGTTTTGGATAACGAACCACATTTGGCGCTTTTTGTAGAAGACGACAATGCATTAGTCTTTTATAAAAAAATAGCTGAATTAGCTCAAAAAAATCTTTCCCCAAACGGACAATTATTTTTTGAAATCAATCAGTATCTGGGAAATGAAATGATTGTCTTACTCGAAAAAATGAATTTCAAGAATATCGAACTACGAAAAGATATTTATGGGAATGACCGGATGACTAGAAGCAGTATTCAGTAGGCAGTATTCAGTATTCAGTTTTTTATTTTTGGGAATAAGATACTTTTGTGTAAATCAAACAATATGATGAAACCAAAAATTATATTTAAGCAGATATAAAATGTAGTTATTTCAAATGAAGAAAAAAAATCTTTAATGTTATTGGAGACTACTATGTATATTAAATATATAATGGAAAGTAGTGTGTTAGTGAATCCAGAAAAGATGTAAAAGAAATTATGTTTTATTTTAAGATTTCTGAAAAAATAAAATCTTAAAAAAATATTTATAATCGATAATCCAATTATAAATATTGAAGAACTAAAAAAGTCATACATTAAAGTTAGTCCTGATAAAAATGAGTGGTCTGTATAGTAGTCAAAGAAAACATATATGCACCAAAAAGTTGAAATGAAAAACGTAATTGCTAGATTTTTATAGAATTGTTTTGTCATGTGTTTTTAAATTTGAATCTAAAATCGACCTTCAGAAACGGCCTTCTGCAGCCTGAATTACTCGTAACGCAACGCTTCAATAGGATCAAGCATCGCAGCTTTGATGGCAGGATATAATCCTGAAACGATGGCCACTGCAAAACTGGTAGCAAAAGCGGCAAAAATTGCCATCCACGGAATTATAAAGGCAAAGTGTAGAGCAGAGGCAATTCCATAACCAATTAGAATTCCGAAAACAATTCCGGCTAATCCTCCTAGTTGCCCAATAAGTAAAGTTTCTATAAAAAATTGAATTGCAACCGTAGAACGTTTGGCTCCCAATGATTTTCTGACGCCAATTTCGCGAGTACGTTCTGTAACCGAAACAATCATAATGTTCATCAAGGCAATAGATGAGCCTAAGATGGTAATGATTCCAATCACCCAAGATGCCCAACCTAAATATTGGGTAATACTTAGTATTCGATTGATTAAGTCATCACTTCTAACAACGGCAAAATTATTGTCTTCTACAGGGCTTAATTTTCTAATGCTACGCATGGTGCTAATGGCGTTATCGGTAGCTAAATCAAGAAAATCTTTATTGTTAACCATTACACTTAAGTTGTAATTGATGTTGGGGGCAGTAAAAAGGGAACGAGCTACTTGAATGGGAATCAATACTCTTAAATCTTGGCTGTTGCCAAAAGTAGATCCTTTTTCTTTTAACACACCAATAACTTTAAATCGAGCACCACGAATAGAGATGATTTTATTAATTGGGTTGATATCTTTTAAAATTCCTTTTAGAAAATCAGAACCTACAATGCAAACATAATTGTTGTTGCTGATGTCAAAATTATTGAAATTTCTTCCCATACTGGTTTCCAATCCTGAGTTAGTGGTAAAGTATTCGTCAACACCTATAACTGAGATTTCAGGATCTGTTTTTTCTGATTCAAACTTTACTTCGGCAGTTGAAGTTGCTTTAAATGAAAGTGAAGTTTGTGATAGTGGGAAATTATATTTTTCCTTAAAAGCTACTGCTTCAGGATAAGAAATAATCGGATTAATAATGGTGCGTTCTTCTCCACCATGTCTTTTTATAGTGTTTTCGTATCGATTTATATTGAAGGTATTGGCACCCATAGAAGCAAAATCAGAGGAAATAGTGTTTTCTAAAGCAGATACTACTGTAAGGATTCCTACTAAAGCTGTAATACCAATAGCAATAATTAAAATGGTAAGTATAGTACGTAAAATTTGGGTTTTGATAGAACCAAAAGCGATTTTTATATTTTCCTTTAATAGATTGCTCATCTTGCTAGTTTGATACGAAAATACAATTTTTGATAGAAGTTTGTTTTCAAGTTCAGTTATTTATTTTAAAAATAAGATATTTGCAGTCGAAAATAGGAGTTAGGCGTTAAAAGTTAGGTGTAGTTGTACCGTAAGATTTTAACCTCTAACTTCTAACCTCTAACTTCTAACTTTTAAAAATGGCATCAAAACCGAGCATTCCTAAAGGAACAAGAGATTTTTCACCAGCTGAGGTGGCAAAACGTCAATATATTATCCAAACCGTAAAAAGTAATTTTGAAAAATTTGGTTTCCAACCGATAGAAACACCTTCGTTTGAAAATTCAGAAACCTTAATGGGTAAATATGGAGAAGAAGGCGATCGATTGATTTTTAAAATTTTGAACTCTGGCGATTATTTGGCTAAGGCTAATGCAACGCATTTAGAAGCTAAGGATAGTACAAAATTAACGTCAAGTATTTCTGAAAAGGCATTGCGTTATGATTTGACCGTTCCTTTTGCACGTTATGTAGTACAACACCAAAATGAAATTGAATTTCCTTTTAAAAGATATCAAATCCAACCAGTTTGGCGTGCCGATCGTCCGCAAAAAGGTCGTTTTAGAGAATTTTTTCAATGTGATGCCGATGTCGTAGGTTCAAAGTCTTTGTGGCAAGAAGTGGAATTGGTGCAATTATATGATACTGTTTTTACAGCTTTAGGTTTGAACGGAGTTACAGTTAAAATCAATAATAGAAAAATATTGTCTGGAATTGCTGAGGTGATTGGCGCTTCGGATAAGTTGATTGATTTTACAGTAGCTTTAGATAAGTTAGACAAAATTGGAGAAGACGGTGTGAAAAAAGAAATGATTGAAAAAGGAATTACTGAAGAGGCTATTGTAAAAGTGCAGCCCTTATTTTCTTTTTCGGGAAGTATTTCGGAGAAAATGGAGCAACTTTCAGGCTTGTTAGCCACTTCAGAAGAAGGAATGAAAGGAGTAGAAGAATTGCGTTTTATTTGCGATAATGTAACTAAACTGGGATTGTCAACTGCTATTTTGGATTTAGATGTGACTTTAGCCCGAGGATTGAATTATTATACAGGAGCTATTTTTGAAGTGGCAGCACCTAAAGGAGTGGCTATGGGTTCTATTGGCGGAGGCGGAAGATACGACGATTTGACTGGAATCTTTGGTTTGAAAAACATGAGTGGAGTAGGAATCTCTTTTGGATTGGATCGCATTTATTTAGTTATAGAAGAATTAGGCTTGTTTCCAGAAACGGTAACGGCAAGTTCGAAGGCTTTATTTATTAATTATGGAGATGAAGAAGCTTTTTATGCATTACAAGCTATAAAAAAGTTAAGAGCCGAAGGCATAAAAGTAGAATTGTATCCGGATAAAGCTAAGGTGGGAAAACAATTTCAACATGCTGACAAGCGTAATATTCCTTTTGCAGTACTGGTTGGTGGCGAAGAAATGAGTTTCAATAGGTATTCGCTTAAAAATTTAGTTTCTGGCGAACAGGTAACTTTGGATTTTGAAGGGCTAAAAAAAGCGTTAGTTTGAGTCGAAATATAAAAAAAGCTTTGTCAATTTGACAAAGCTTTTTTTAATATAAATAATCGCGAATTAATAATTGTTTTGAAATTAACTCTAAGATTTGGCTTTGTTTAAAATCAAAAATCAGAGATTAATTTGAACCTAGTAACAAACATATAGAAACTATTTGAATTATGTCTTAAAAATTTATTAATTTTTTTGTTTAAGGTTGAAAAAAAGTTAATTCGGGAAAAAAGAGCCGAGAAAAATAACGATTAGCAAAAAGAGTGACAATTTGACATTTAGTCAGCTTTGGCAGTACTTTTGCTATCCAAAGGAAAGTGTAAAAATGAAGTTTAAGAATATTTTTAAAAATAAGGGAAATATGAGTACTGAGAATACAGAAATCGATAAAGAAATGGATGAGGTAACTATGGAAAATACAGCAAGCCAAGAGCAAGCAGTTACCGAGGAGTTAAGTGTTGAAGAGCAATTAGCGCAAGACTTAGCAAATGAAAAAGATAAACATTTACGATTATTTGCTGAATTTGAAAACTACAAAAGAAGAACTTCAAAAGAGCGTATTGATTTGTTTAAAACAGCCAATCAAGAAGTTTTATTGGCAATGTTACCAGTTTTGGATGATTTTGACAGAGCTATTGTTGAAATTGCAAAATCAGAAGATGAAACATTGGCAAAAGGTGTTGAGTTGATTCATGAGAAATTAAAAAGCACTTTGTCTTCTAAAGGATTAGAGTTGGTAGATGTAAAAGTTGGTGACGCTTTTGATGCTGATTTTGCTGAGGCTATTACACAAATTCCTGCTCCATCACCTAAATTAAAAGGTAAAATTGTAGATGTTCTTGAGAAAGGATACAAATTGGGAGATAAAATTATTCGTTTTCCAAAAGTTGTTATTGGGCAATAAATTAGGATTTTGCAGTTAAGGTCAAAAGCCATGCTGTTCAAAAAAACAAAGACAAATGAAAAAAGATTTTTACGACATATTAGGTGTTTCTAAAAATGCTGATGCTGCGGCGATAAAGAAAGCCTACAGAAAAAAAGCAATTGAGTTTCATCCTGACAAAAATCCTGGAGACAAATCGGCAGAAGAAAAGTTTAAGGAGGCAGCTGAGGCTTATGAAGTTCTAGGTGATCCTGACAAAAAAGCAAAGTATGATCAATTTGGTCATCAAGCTTTTGATGGTTCTGGCGGATTTGGTGGTGGTCATCACATGAATATGGATGATATCTTCAGTCAATTTGGTGATATTTTTGGAGGTGGTTTCGGTGGATTTGGCGGAGGCGGAAGCCGAGGCGGTGTTCGTCGAGCAAAAGGAAGTAATTTGCGTATCAAAGTAAAATTAACTTTGGAAGAAATTGCCAATGGCGTTGAGAAAAAAGTAAAGGTAAAACGTAAAGTTCAGGCTCCCGGCGTATCTTATAAAACTTGTTCTACTTGTAACGGTCAAGGGCAGGTGATGCGAGTAACGAATACGATTTTGGGTAGAATGCAATCTGCGACAACTTGTCCTGCTTGTGGAGGTTCCGGTCAAATTTTAGATAAAAAGCCTTCAAATGCCGATGCACAAGGAATGATTGTAGAAGACGAAACGGTTTCTATTAAAATTCCTGCTGGTGTAGTTGATGGGATGCAATTAAAAGTTTCTAATAAAGGAAATGATGCGCCAGGAAACAGTATTCCAGGAGATTTAATTGTGGCTATTGAAGAGTTAGAGCATGAATTCTTAAAACGTGAAGGGGAGAACTTGCACTATGATTTATATGTAAGTTTCCCAGAAGCTGTTTTAGGTGTCTCTAAAGATATTGAAGCTATCAATGGTAAAGTAAGAATAAAATTAGAAGAAGGAATTCAATCTGGAAAAATTCTTCGATTGAAAGGAAAAGGAATTCCAAGTATCAATGGATATGGAAACGGAGATTTGTTAGTTCATGTAAATGTTTGGACACCAAAAACCTTGAATAAAGAACAAAAACAATTCTTTGAGAAAAATTTAGAAGATGATAATTTCTCTCCAAGTCCTGAAAAGTCAGATAAATCATTTTTTGAGAAAGTGAAAGATATGTTTTCTTAAGCTTTTTTGAAAGTATGAAAAAACAATTAGAAACCCATTCGTCGCGGCGAATGGGTTTTTTTATGAAACAATTATAATCGATTTAGGTAGTAATTATTTACTTTTACAACCGCTAGGTTAAAATGACCTAATTGAAGAAGCAAATTCAAAAAATCAGCATGAATACCTTATTAGAAGTCAATAAAGTAGTGAAGCAATACGGAGATTATGTAGCGCTTAACGAAGTATCTTTGTCTGTTCCTAAAGGCAGTATTTATGGGCTTTTAGGTCCTAATGGTGCCGGGAAAACTTCCCTTATTCGAATCATCAATCAAATTACCATGCCTGATAGCGGTCAAGTTATTTTGGATGGAGAAAAATTGCAGCCCAAACACGTACAATATATTGGTTATCTCCCAGAAGAAAGAGGTTTGTACCAAAGTATGAAAGTAGGCGAACAATGTTTGTATTTGGCGCAAATGAAAGGTTTGTCTAAAGCCGAGGCTAAAAAACAACTGGAATATTGGTTTGACAGATTGGGAATTCAGGGATGGTGGAATAAGAAAATCCAAGAACTTTCTAAAGGTATGGCACAGAAAATACAGTTTGTGGTTTGTGTGCTGCATAAACCTAAATTATTGATTTTTGATGAGCCATTTTCAGGTTTTGACCCTGTAAATGCTAATGTTATTAAAGACGAAATTTTAGCCTTAAAAGAGCAAGGATCCACCATCATCTTTTCTACGCATCGAATGGAAAGTGTGGAGGAATTATGCGATCATATTGCTTTGATTCACAAATCGAATAAATTGATTGAAGGTAAATTAGACGATGTTAAGAGGGAACATAAAACCAATAGTTTTGAAGTGGGTATTTTAACGGACAATGTAGAAGGTTTGATGTATGCTATTACCCAGAAGTTTACAGTGAGTCCAGCCTATTTTAAATCTTTAAATAATGAATTAAAACTGGAAATTCAATTAGGAAATGAGGTTCCTAATGAATTATTACATCTTTTAACCCAGCGCGGACAAGTCACTCATTTTGTAGAAAAAATCCCTACTGTAAATGATATTTTTATCCAAACAGTAACTAAATAATAAAAAAAGAACAAAGAAATTCCAAATTCCAAACAGTTGGGATTTGAGATTTTAAAATTTGAAATTTGCGAAGTATGAGCATTATATCACTAATTATAAAAAGAGAATTTTTTGCCAAAGTACGCAACAAATCTTTTATTGTAATGACTTTTTTAAGTCCGTTGTTGTTTGTAGGAATAGCAGTTTTTGTAGGTTATTTGAGTTCAATGAAAGCCGATGTAAAACGAGTAGCTATTCATGATGAAACAGGATTGTTTGCAAAGGAGTTTATGGCTCAAAACTCAGAGGATAACGCTTATAAATACCTGGATCTTTCGCAAATAGACAGTCAGTATTTAAAAGATAGTATTACTAATAACGGTTACGAAGGCGTTTTGTTAATACCTAAAACCAATGATATAACTGAATTAGAAGATAAAATTGAGTTTGTTTCTAATGCCAGTCCAAGTATTTCTTTTATAGAAAACGCACAGGATATTGTGGCTAGAAAACTCACTAAAATCAATTTGGAAAATGCACATTTAGATACCTTAGCGATTAAAAAAGCCCAAGCTAATGTCAATATTAATATTGCCAAAACCTCTGGAGAGCAAGGTTTAAAAGGATTGAACGAAGCTAAAATTGCTATTGGTGGCGCTTTTGGATATCTTATTATGATGTTTATTATCATCTATGGAAATATGGTGATGCGCTCTGTAATTGAAGAAAAAACAAATCGAATTATAGAGATTATTATTTCTTCGGTAAAACCTTTTCAGTTGATGATTGGGAAAATTATTGGAACCTCGTTAGCTGGGATTTTACAATTCACCATTTGGGTTATAATAGGATTAACATTGTTATTTAGTACATCGGTGTTTTTTGGAGTAAATGTTGGAGCTACACCGCCGGTATCTGCCGAAATAGTGGCGCACACTCAAAGTGAATTTGCCGGAACGGCGCAATTGTTTATCAAAGAATTATGGAATTTGCCTATTGCTAGTATTTTGATTGGTTTTGTGGTATATTTCATTGGTGGGTACTTTTTATACAGTTCTTTTTATGCAGCCATTGGAGCTGCTGTTGACAATCAAACCGATTCGCAACAATTTCTATTGCCTGTTATCATGCCTTTGATGTTGAGTGTTTATATAGGTTTTTTTAGCGTTGTAAACGACCCTAATAGTACCATTGCTGTAGCGTTTTCCATGATTCCGCTTACTTCACCTATTGTGATGTTAATGCGTATTCCTTTTGGAGTGCCCTTATGGCAAATTGCAACTTCGATTGTGTTGTTGTTTGGAACCTTCTTATTGGTAGTTTGGTTCGCTGCTAAGATATACCGAATAGGAATTTTAATGTATGGAAAAAAACCAAGTTGGAAAGAATTATACCGCTGGTTAAAATATTAAATAATGTTAATTCGTAGATTTGGTTATTAGTTTAACCGGATCATCAAATAATCAGATAACAAATGAGTAAAATATTATTAATTGAAGACGAATCAGCTATCAGAAGAGTGCTTTCGAGAATTCTTTCGGAAGAGAATGAAAGCTATCAGGTTGAAGAAGCTGAAGATGGTGTTTTGGGATTAGAAAAAATTAAAAATAACGATTACGATTTAGTCTTATGTGATATAAAGATGCCAAAAATGGATGGCGTGGAGTTGCTAGAAGAAGTCAAGAAAATAAAACCCGAAATTCCAATGGTCATGATTTCTGGTCATGGCGATATGGAAACGGCAATTAATGCGATGCGTTTAGGTGCCTTTGATTATATTTCAAAACCACCTGATTTGAATCGTTTGTTAAATACGGTTCGTAATGCTTTAGATAGAAAACAACTGGTAGTTGAGAATAAAATTCTAAAGAAAAAAGTCAGTAAAAACTACGAGATGATTGGCGAAAGTGAAGCTATTAATCATATCAAAATGATGATTGATAAGGTCGCTCAAACCGAAGCTCGCGTACTGGTTACAGGACCTAATGGAACCGGAAAAGAATTAGTAGCGCATCAATTGCATGAAAAAAGTGAGCGTGCTGCTTTTCCTTTAATCGAAGTAAATTGTGCTGCAATACCTTCTGAATTGATAGAAAGCGAATTGTTTGGTCACGTAAAAGGTGCTTTTACATCGGCAGTTAAGGATAGAGCAGGAAAGTTTGAAGCGGCAGATAAAGGAACAATTTTCTTAGATGAAATTGGCGATATGAGTCTTTCGGCTCAGGCCAAAGTATTACGTGCCTTACAGGAAAATATCATCACTAGAGTAGGTGCTGACAAAGACATAAAAGTCGATGTACGTGTGGTGGCGGCAACCAACAAAGACTTGAAAAAAGAAATTGAAGAAGGGCGTTTCCGCGAAGATTTGTACCATCGATTGGCTGTTATTTTAATTAAAGTACCTTCGTTAAATGATCGACGAGAAGATATTCCGTTGTTAGTGACTCATTTTTCTGAAAAAATTGCTTCTGAACAAGGAACTGCGGTAAAGAAATTTACCGATGATGCTATCAAATTATTACAAGAATACGATTGGACAGGAAATATCCGTGAATTACGCAATGTGGTGGAACGCTTGATTATCCTTGGCGGAAGCCAAATTTCGGAGAATGATGTGAAGCTGTTTGCATCAAAATAATTAAATAATTTAAAGATTTAAATATTTAAAAATTAGGAGGAACAATCTTTTAATTTTTCAATTATTAAATCTTTCAATATAAAATATATGAAACTAAAAAAAATAAACGAAAAGTTACAGCAGGCATTGGTTGAAAATGGTTTGACCGAAGCCAATGATTTGCAACAAGAAACTTTTTCGACCATAAAAAGCGGAGTCGATTGTATTATTATTGCTCCTGATGGTGATGGAAAAACAACAACAATTGTGTTGAATGTGATTCAGCGATTGATTGGTGCAACTGAAGAATCGCCAAGAGCTTTGATTATTGTGGAAGACAAAGAAAAAGTGCTGGAAATGGAAGCCCTTTTTGAAAAATATGGGAAATACAGTAATTTAGAAGTCTATGGTGTTCATGATAAAGGTGATATGGATTATGATAAAAACTATGTTTCTACCGGAATTGATGTTTTGATTGGTACGCCAAATAAGTTGAGCGATATGTTTTCGACGGCTGGTTATAATGTGAACCGATTGAAAATGTTTATTCTAGATGATGCGAATCCGATTTTGAAATTACGTCACGAAACTAAGATTATGCGTATTTCGAATAGTATTGCTAAAACACAGCGTATTATTTTTGGAGATCAGTTAACAGAAAGAATTGAGACTTTGGCTTATAAAATGATGGAAGATCCTGAAGTTTTTGATTTTGAAGATTTAGAATATAATGAAGAGTATGAAGATGAAGATGAGGATGAAAACGAAGAAAAATAAAATATAAAGATAGTATGGGATTAATGAAAGTGTTTTCGGGAAGCGAGATTTTAGCTTTGGCTTTGAAAGAAAAAATAGAAGCAGTAGGTGTGGATACGGTGATGAAAGACAACATTCAATCGGCTAGATTAGCAGGTTTTGGAAGTTCAGGTTCGGCTGTGGAATTGTTTATCCAAGAAACTGATTTTGCTAAAGCCAATCCTGTAATTGAGGAGTTTAGATTGAATATTTAATGCTGAATTACATAAAGTAATATAAGCACAAATGAGAAAAACGTATCAAATAGCTTTGTTTGTTTTCCTGATTATTATTGGAGACCGATATTTCTTTTTGTTAAGTCGATTGGATAATTTATGGGAATATGAAAGTGGTTATTATATAGGTGATCCAATTGGCTTAAATCCAAATATTCAAGTTTTGGATAATTTTAATCTTAAAATTTCAAAAAATGGAGTTTCTGCCTCTTATTATCTAATAGGTTGCTATTTCGGTAACTTGTTATTGCTAGAGAAAGAAAATTTAAAATTTACTAGATATATTACTCGGTAAAGTGTAAACTTTGCAGAACAAAAAATAAAACAAATGAAATACAAAATGTTGGTTCTAGACATGGATGATACCTTGTTGAATGATGACCATATTATTTCGGAAGAAAATAGAACCATGTTGGCGAAAGCCAAAGAAAAAGGCGTACAGATAATTTTGGCTTCCGGCCGACCAACGCCAGCAATGATTGAATATGCTAGAGATTTAGGATTAATGGATTCTTATATGATTTCGTTTAATGGAGCTGTTGTTACCGATTTAAAAAGCAACGAAATCATTTTTGAACAAAGTTTGACACTAGAACAAATTCATGCTTTGTACGATTATAGCAAAGCCAAAAACACCCATATTATTACGTATTTAGACGGAAAAGTAGTGAGTGAAACCCGCTCGGAATATATTGATGTCGAAATTAATATTACAGGATTGGAACACGAAGTAGTACCTAATTTTAAAGAACGCGTACAAACTTCGGCGATAAAATGTATTTTGCTCGAAGAACCTTCTTATTTGAAAGAAGTAGAAAATGACTTGAAAGCAACCATGCCGCATTTGAGTGTGTGTATGTCGAAACCATTTTTCTTAGAAGCGGCTCAAACCGGAATTGACAAAGGCGCTAGCGTAAAATTTCTAGCCGAAAAATTAAATATTTTGCAAGAAGAGGTGATTGCGGTGGGGAATGCAGGCAACGATTTATCCATGATTGAATATGCTGGATTAGGCGTTTGGGTGGATAATGTAGATGCACATTTAAGAGACAAAGGCAATGTGGTAGTAGCTTCTAATAACGATCACGGAGTTGCTGAGGTAATTGAGCGATTTATATTGGCTTAAGCCGTTTTACTTTTTTTAAACCATTAAGAAATTAAGGGATTTAAGAGTTGTTCTTAATCTTGATTTCTTAATGGTTTTTTCTTTTTATTGCTAGTTTTTTTGTAGAATTATTCTAGGGTCATAAATGTTTTTTTCTTTCTTCCATCATTCATCATGATAAATTTATTTCCTTCGTAAGTGCCATAAAAAGGAAGATAAAATTCATTTCCGTTATTATCCTGTATTTTATTATAGTTCACTTCTCCTTTATTAGAGTATTCTAAGTCATACAATGAAGTAGATTCTAACCATCCTTTAGATAATTTTGTTCTACCGTCAGTTTTTTCAGTTAGATTTTTACCCGAATTCATGATAAGGTGGAGTTGGTCGTTTTTTAAAAAAGCATTGTAAGAAGGTGTTGTAGCTCTTTTATAAACACTTCTTCCCCAAACCAAATCTCCTTCAGTATTAAATTTTAAAATCAAAATATCATCATAATGATAGATCGTTTGCCAGTAACCTCCACCATACATTCCTGTGTTAACATAGATAGAGGTTATGTAGAATTCTTCGGCTACAAGGAAAACATTATTCGTTTCATCTCTTAAAACATAATCTATATCAAAGTTTCTTAGTTCTTTCTTTTTGTCATTTTTGCGTTCGGCAGTTCTGTAACCGTATAAATCTTCATAAACCTGTTTTGGCAGTTCTTGTATTTTTTTTCTTTTAATACTTAGATCGTTGGTATTGATTACAAAACTGCATCCACCTTTAATTCTGTTTACATTCAATTCAGAATAAAAACCTATTAGATTTAATTCATTGTTATTGATTGAAATACTTAGAGAATTAATGTGTTCATTTTCTAGGTCTATAAGTGTAAAGCTTGTTTTATCTTTTGTAATTTTATTAAGTACAAATTGATAATTGGCATCTCCATAAGCATTTTTATCCGATGATCCATTTTTGTAAAGTTTACCTAACGAAAAGACATTTCCTTCGTTATCAATAAATAAGTCATTAAATTCAAATGTCTTTTTTTCGTCTTCCTGATAGGAATTTGAATAGATTAAATTTTCAGTTTTTGAATCATAAACACGGATGGTGTAGGAGTTTTTATTTTTAAGAATGTTATCAGTTGCAATAGCAAAATAATTGCCATTAGGTGATAAAGCAAAATTGGTTTTGTGTTTGTTTTTTGAACCAAATAAACTTTGATTTTTTTCAACTGAGGCTTCAAAAATAGTTGTTTTGGTACAAGATTTTGAATTAAGATTTAGTGTGTAACAAAATAAAGTTCGCTTGTCTTTTTCAGGGGCATAAACTGTAAATAATTTTAACTGATTTTTGAAGAATAAATCACCTACGTATTTCTCGTCTTTTTCAGCTTCCAAAACTTTAGAAAATGTTTTGTGGAGTTTAGTGTCAAAAATGTCAAATAAGAAATCATTCTTACCTCTTCTAATTATTCCTGTTTCACCTGACTCGGCAGTATGAATTGTTAGGATATCTATTGATTTGACATCATCTTTGTATTCTGCACTTTCAGTGACTTTTAGTTTTGTTACAGATTGCGCCAGAATCGAATTTGTAATTGTAAGTAAAAGAAGTAGCAATGTTTTTTTCATAAAGTTGTTATTAATGATTGATTAAGATGTTTTTTTGATGTTATTACTATTTTGAGATAACAATGGTCTTTAAGAAATAGAATAATCGCCAGCTTGAGAAGTATTGGTTGTCAATACAAAGCTAGCTGACGATTATTTGTTTATGGTTACTACTATTTATTTTTCCTCATTATCTGCGGGAACTTCTATCACTTCAGTCAATTCCGGAACTTCTATCACTTCTGGTTCTTCATTCTTGTTTTTTGAAAAAAAGCGTGCCATTCGTTTTTTGAAAGCAGTAAAAAGACCTAAGATACCTATAAAAATTAGCTTCCCAAATTTGGCGATAATGGCAAAGAAACCGACTTTAGCCAAAACCTTTCCGGCTACTAAACCGCCAATAGTCCAGGCAGCCACTTCATCTACGTTCGAATCAAAATCATCGTATTGGTACCCATCGTTAAATTGCACTACATCTAATACTTTACTGATATCTTTCTGCACGAGTCCTAATTCTTTTGTAGAAGCAATAGCATTAAGCACCATTACTCCTTTTCGTCCAAGAATTCGAATATTGTAGTTTAGGGTATTCACTTCATCATCTCCAAATTTAATTTCTTTTGCCCAATGAAGTATTTTACGGTCTTTATCATAAAAAGGTTTGGCAGCCCAGCCCACAATAGTAATGGGAGCATATCCTTCTTTTTTGCGTTGTTCATTTTCTGTCTTGGATTCTTCTTTCAGGTCGGATAACAAATCGTCGTAGTCAATATCATCAGCGTCATCATCTTTTACATAACCTATTTCATCGTATTGTATATTAAAGACGTAGCCCTTTTCATCTAAAACACTTTGTGCTTCCGGTAAAAGCATGCCTAGGGAAATGTTTTCTGTTTTTGGGTTGCCCCAAAGGTCAACAATTACTTTTTCAGCCTGTTTAGCATCAAGATATTTAAAGCCTTCAGGAACTTTAATTTGGCCGACACCATTATCAAGCGTAATGGTTCCATGCTGATAGGTGAATGTTTTTTCAATAGAGTCAATCTGTATTTTAAAATCGTTTTCCTGCGAAAAAAGCAAAAAAGAAGTAAAGCAGAACAAAAGGGTCAGGATGTTTTTTTTCATGGTCAGATGGTAGGTTTGGTATTTTTTAAAACGGTTAGCGAATGAATTAGCTGGTATTGTTAATAAGATAATTTTTGTAATTTTTAAACAAAAATTATGTCTTTGCGAAAATAAAAATTTTTTCTTACAAATTAATTTTTAAAAGTTGTTTTTTTATTGATAAAATAGGGCAATAATTCATGCTGTTATTTTACTGAAATAGAGTATATTTTTTAAATTGGGATATTGCCGAGTCAGTCTCACAATTTACCGTCCAGGTTGTTTGGTTTGATAATGTAGAAGCACATTTAAGAGACAAAGGCAATGTGGTTGTAGCTTCTAATAACGATCACGGTGTTGCTGAGGTAATTGAGCGATTTATATTGACTTAAGCCGTTTTACTTTTTTTAAACCATTAAGAAATTTAGGGATTTAAGATTTGTTCTTAAGCTTGATTTCTTAATGGTTTTTTTAGTTATGGAGGGTAATGGTATATGAAAGAAACAATGCTGTTTTACCACATCTCATCGCAAGGACAATCTTCAACAAAGCCTTCTTTGTAGAAATTAAAATATAAAGATATTGCTTTGAATGTTTCATCATATTTGAAGTTTAATAATTTTTTTAAGATGTCAGCATGATTTTGTCCAGTTAAGTCAGATTTTGTATGGACAATAGCATTTCGTAATTCTTTAAGATTATATATATGTGAAGTGGAAGGAGTTGGTTTCGAAAAAAAATCTTTTCCAAGAGCTTGTGGTAAAACTTTTTTTAATTTATCCATGAATGGAATAAATTCTTGAATTTGCTCTTTGTTATATATTTCTGTGCGTTTTGTGTCAGAAATAATATATTGAAATTCGGCTGGGATTATATCGTTTACAAAACATTCTATCGATGTGAATAACATTATTATACATGCACTTGCACAACCTTGGAATTCATAGGCAAATGCAAAATTTTTGTATTCTTCGCTATTTAAATCTTTAAAGTGCTTCATTAACTCTTTTCGAAGTTCTTTTCTATCAATGTTATATTTGTATGCTTGGTTAAAATTCATTAATGAAAAATCAGGAACAGGAATCATACAGTATGTTCCATTATCATTATAAACCATACTAAATATATTTTCTTCATTGGTACGTTTTATAATACCAACATTCCCTTTCGCGGCTTTTAAAATTTTTTGAGAGTCTATATTCTGTGGTAATGGAATTTCTTCAAAATCATTTTTAAATATTTTTTCATCATCTTTATTCTGTAAAAATTCATGAAATAGAAATTTCTTTTTGATGTGTTTCATAAACAATGAATAATTGTATTTTAGAAATATAATAATTAAAATCTTTTTCTCAAATATATCAATAAATAACTACAAAATCGTTTATTAGAATAAAATATAAATAGGTTGTACAATTTCCTTATTTGTTTGTAAATTTGCGCATGCTAATTTTTGACAACGATTTCATTATTAGCGACTACTTATGGAAAAAAGAAAAAAAGTGGCCTTTTATACCTTAGGCTGTAAACTGAATTTTTCAGAGACTTCGACAATTGCCCGTAACTTACAGGACGAAGGATTTGACCGCGTGGATTTTGAGGAAGTGGCTGATATGTATGTCATCAACACTTGCTCTGTAACCGAAAATGCCGATAAACAATTCAAACAAGTGGTTCGCAAAGCGATGAAACTAAACAGCAATGCCTTTATTGCTGCGATGGGTTGTTATGCGCAATTGAAACCCGAAGAGTTAGCCAATGTGGATGGGGTGGATTTGGTGCTGGGTGCGACTGAAAAGTTCAAACTGAACGATTACATCAATGATTTGTCTAAAAATGATATTGGCGAAGTGCATTCCTGCGAGATTTCGGAAGCTGATTTTTATGTGGGTAGTTATTCTATTGGTGACAGAACTCGTGCTTTCTTAAAAGTACAAGATGGCTGCGATTACAAATGTACCTATTGTACGATTCCGCTAGCTCGTGGAATTTCACGTAGTGACGAACTGGAAAATGTATTGAAAAATGCCTACGAAATTTCGAAACAAGGCATCAAAGAAATTGTGCTTACTGGTGTGAACATTGGTGATTACGGAAAAGGGGAATTTGGAAACAAAAAACACGAACATACTTTTTTAGAATTGGTTCAGGCTTTGGATGAAGTTGAAGGAATCGAAAGATTGCGAATTTCGTCTATAGAACCGAATTTGTTGAAAAATGAAACCATCGAGTTTGTATCTAAAAGCAGAACTTTTGTACCCCATTTTCATATTCCGCTACAATCAGGGAGTAATGATATTTTGAAATTAATGAAACGTCGTTACCTGCGTGAGGTTTATACCGAAAGAGTCAATAAAATAAGAGAAGTGATGCCACATGCCTGTATTGGTGTCGATGTCATTGTAGGTTTTCCGGGAGAAACGGATGAACATTTCTTAGAAACCTATCATTTTCTGAATGATTTGGATATTTCCTATTTACACGTTTTTACCTATTCAGAAAGAGATAATACGGAAGCAGCCGAAATGCCGGGTGTGGTTCCGTCGAATGTTCGTGCTAAGCGAAGTAAAATGTTACGCAGTTTATCGGTTAAAAAGCGCCGTGCCTTTTATGAAAGTCAGCTAGGAACGAGCAGAACCGTTTTATTCGAAAGCGAAAATAAAGAAGGGTATATTCACGGTTTTACCGAGAATTATGTTAAAGTAAAAACGCCTTGGAATCCAGAATTAGCTAATACCTTGCAACACGTTCAATTGACACACATTGACGAAGACGGTAGTGTGCGAATGGAATTTGTTGAGACTTTAGTTTAGTCTTTACTTAAATAATTTAAACCATTAAGAGATTAAGTTTTTTGCTTGATTTTTTAATGGTTTTTGTTTTTTACCATATAAGTTTTTTAAGCCTTGCGACATTTGTTAAGTTTGTATTAAAAGTACAAATGAGTTTAACCACTAAGAGATTAAGAAAATTAAGTGAATAACTTAATCAATTTAATTTTTTAATAGTGAAGTTTTTAAAGTTGAATTCTATAAACTCTTTGTTTAATTCTATAAGGGAGTTGGCTTACTAATGAGTTAATTTTAAGATAATTAAAATTGAAGCATTATGAAATCAAAAATAGTTATACTTAGTGCGTTAGTTTGTTCTGTGTTGTTTTCTTGTAAAGAGAATAATAAAATTCAAAAAGAGAATTCACCAGCAGACAAAAAGATAATTAAAATAGAACGAAAGAAACCCAATGAAATCTCCTATCATTTTGAAAAAACTAAGGAATGGTTAGAGAAAACAGTTCAGGATACTGCTCAATTGCATATTGCTTATGCTATTAATAGAACTGATGCGGATAATTTTAAAAAATTAGATTCGGTTTTAGTTACTACTGATGCTACAGGAGATTTAGCGTATTATTTACCCTTTCCATTGGAAGTTCCTTATTTGGAAGAGATTGATAAAATGATCTATTTCTCTTATCTAACCCAAACATTTGCTGCTTATGAAAATGGACAGTTAATTTATACAGGACCTACTAACATGGGAAGGAAAAACGATAAAACGCCTACAGGTTTGTTTTTTACTAATTGGAAAGCCGAAAAGACAACCAGTACGTTTAATGACGAATGGGATTTAAAATGGAATTTCAATTTAGAAAATAAATTGGGTGTTGGTTTTCATCAATATGAATTACCGGGTTATCCAGCGTCACATTCTTGTTTGCGACTTCAAGAAAGTGATGCTAAAAATCTCTATAAATGGGCTGACGAATGGATTCTTCAGGATAATCAAAATATAAAAGCAAAAGGGACTCCTGTAATTGTTTTTGGGAGTTATCCTTTTGGCGAAACAAAACCTTGGTATCAGTTGGTTTCTGGTCCTACTAGTTTGAATATTACAGTTGCTGAAATTGAAAAAGAAACGCAGCCTTACATGGCTACAATTTTAAAAGAACAGAAAAATAGAGAAACTATTCAGAATAAAAAATAAGTACTCAGAATTCAATTTTTAAAACCATTAAGAGATTAAGCTTAAAACTTAACTTCTTAATGGTTTTTTTATTTATTTTACTGTTTCGACTAATCGAATAAATTCGGATTTGTAACCGTCTTCATCATTAGATAATCCTTCTTTGGCTAATTTTTTAATCTTTACTGTTTCTTTATTGGGTACCAATTTTGAATCTCTTAATTTCAATCCAAACCAAGCTACGGAAGTACAAAATTTGAAATCATTAGAAACGTTATTCAATGGAACGGATTTGTTATCAATTACTTTTACCATTTCGATACTCTTATCTCCATCCGGTTTTTTGTAACGAAATTTTATCGTTGCTAATTCATTACTGTAATTAGTCGTACTACTGGTTTTAGTATATTTTAAATCGTCTACGGTATAATCGCTTTGAATACCTGTTGGAATAATTTCATACAAAGCCGTTACTGTGTGTCCGCTTCCTAATTCCCCAGCATCAATAGCATCATTTTTAAAATCTTCAGGACGTAGTTTTCTGTTTTCGTAACCAATTAATCGATAGGCTTGGACGTGTTTTGGGTTGAATTCAATTTGGATTTTTACATCTTTGGCGATAGCAAACATGGAGCCTTTGAATTCTTTTCCTAAAAAACGATTGGCTTCTTGAATGTTATCGATATAAGCATAGTTTCCATTGCCTTTGTTGGCTAGAATTTCCATTTTGCTGTCCTTGTAATTCCCCATTCCGTATCCCAAACAAGTCAAGAAAACACCCGATTTACGTTTTTCTTCAATCAAAGTTTGCATGTCGGTATTAGAAGAGCTGCCCACATTAAAATCGCCATCAGTCGCCAGAATAACACGATTGTTTCCGCCTTTGATAAAGTTTTCCATTGCAGTTCTATATGCCAATTCAATTCCTGCTCCTCCAGCGGTGCTACCACCAGCGTTAAGATTGTCTAAGGCATTGATGATGGTTTGTTTTTTGTCTCCCGAAGTTGGTGGCAAAACCATTCCAGCAGCACCAGCATAAACAACAATAGCCACTTTGTCTTCTTTTCTTAGTTCGTTTACTAAAATTTTCATCGATTGTTTGAGTAAAGGAAGTTTGTTAGCATCGCTCATAGAACCCGAAACATCAATCAGGAAAACCAAATTGGAAGCTGGTAAATTTTCGGTTGGAATGTTTTTGCCCTGCAATCCGATTTTTAACAGTCGGTGTCTGCTGTTCCAAGGACAATCACTGTATTCCGTATTGATAGAAAAAGGATGCTGACTTTGAGGTTGTGGGTATTTGTATTTGAAAAAGTTCATCATTTCCTCAATTCTAACGGCGTCCTTTGGTACCGTTTGTCCATTGTTTAAAAAACGACGAATATTAGTATATGAGGCATTGTCCACATCGATGGAAAAAGTAGATAAAGGTGCATTTTTAGGCGTTTCAAATTGGTTTTCGACAAAGGTTTCATAGTCTTCCTGAGAAACTTCAATAGATTTTGGGGGTACTGCTTTTTCTTCTGATTTTTTGTTTTTATTCAGTTTTTTGAGATTTCTTTCTAATTGTTTTTTAGAAAGTTTTTGATGGATTCCGTTTTTTGTAGTTATTAAAATCACTCCGTTTGCTCCATGGCTTCCATAAATAGCATTTGCTGAAGCATCTTTCAATACATCAATTGTTGCAATATCATTAGGTTTTATTGCTGATAATGTTGAATTAACAGGGACTCCATCAACAATATATAAAGGTTCATTTCCAAGTTTAATTGAACCTCCACCTCGAATCATAATGTTTAGATTGGAGCCAGGTGTAGCTTGACTTGTATTAGGAGATGTTTTAAGTCCAGCAACTCTTCCTTGAAGTGCATTAGTTATATAAACTGGTTTTGTTTTTTCTAAATCAGCAGCAGTAACGACACGACTTGGTATATTATCACGCTTGCTAATATTCATCAAGCCATTGTTATTGCTATGATTTACAACTATTGGTTGGTTATTTTTTATAGCAGTAACTGAACCCGTTAAATTAGATTTTTTTTGAGTTCCATAGCCAACAACTACTACTTCATTTAAAGCCTCGATTTTTGCTTGCATTGATGCAATTCCATTTCCATTAGTGCTGGTATTTATTTTTGCAATTGTATCTACTTCAGTCAAAGTAACTGGGTTTTCAATTTGTTTTTTTAGAATGACTTCCGCATTGGATTTGATGTTTTTTGAAAATTTATCGGTTGGTTTCGGCTCTGTTTTTTCTTGGACTACTACATTATTTTCTTTAGTGTCATTTGGATTGCTAATTTTTGAATTGTTTTTTTCTTTGACTACGATATTGTTTTTCTTGTTTTCTTTTGGAACAATTTGATTTGAATCGGTTTTTAGAAACTGATAACCCAAAGAGAAAAACAATAAGAGTGAAGCGGCAACGGCTAGCTTTTTCCAAAGTACAATGGCTTTTTTATCTTCTTTTTTGTCGAGTTTTTCCTCCACGCGAGCCCACACCTTTTCCATTCCTGGAAAATCTTGTTGCTCCGCCTTGTGAGCTGCGCTTTTGATTTTGTTATATATTTTATCTTGATTGTCCATGACTAATTCGATTTTTGATAATACAGATGGTTTACTAATTCCTTCAATTTGGTTTTCGAAGCATTCAATTGTGATTTTGATGTGCCTTCAGAAATGTTAAGCATGCTGGCTATTTCTTTGTGACTGTAACCTTCAATGACAAAGAGGTTAAAGATAGTTTTGCATCCCATAGGAATATGATTGAGTAATTGCAGTAAATCTTCTTCTTCAAGATTGGTTACTTCTTCTGTAAAGGGTTGCGATAGAGTTTTTACATCATCGAGATACATGTTAAAGTTGGTTTTCTTTTTAATAGTAGCCAAGCATTGATTGACTGCTATTTTTCGGGCCCAAGCTTCAAAAGCGCCTATTTCTTTTAATTGGTCTATTTTAGTAAAAATGATGTAAAAAGCATCGGCCAAAGCTTCCTCAATTTCCTCTTCCTGTTTCAAATAGCGTTTGCAATTAGCGTAGAGTTTTGGCGCCAAAAACTCATACACCTGACGCTGAGCATCTCGTTGCATTTTTTTACAGGCTAGTATTAGATTTTCGTTTATCACAATAAGGTCTTTAATTATAAAGAGCAATTAATATTAGAAAAGGTTGGGAGTGAAGTTAGTTTTTTTCAATAAAACGACAGATAATCATGTATGTGGTTGATTTTTAGTGATTTATTTTTTGTAAAATTTAAGTAGATTTTTTTTTATTTATTGTTTTTTCTGGCTAATGAAGTAAGGATGCCAACTAAAAGTGCTACTGCTATAAAGGATAGTGAGGCCCATTCAGGGATTTTAATAAAATCATGCAACAGCATTTTTAAACCTACAAAACATAGAATTGCTATTAAGCTGTATTCTAAATATCCAAATTTTTCCAGCATATTGGCTAGGAAAAAATACATAGAACGTAATCCTAGAATAGCAAAAATATTAGAGCTAAAGACTAAAAAAGGATCTGAAGTAATGGCTAGTATAGCAGGAACACTATCTAATGCAAAAACAATATCCATTACTTCAATAATGACTAAGGCTACAAATAATGGGGTTGCTGTGTTGATATTATTTATTTTGACAAAAAAATGTTCACTCTCAATTTTAGTAGTTATAGGAGTTAGTTTTTTTAGGTATTTGTAAAAAACAGAATTATGAGGGTTGTATTCTTGTTCTTCTTTTTTGAAAAACATTTTAAAGGCAGTGTAAATTAAAAAAGTTCCAAATAAATAGGTTGTCCAGATGAATTTTTTAATTATCAATACTCCAAAGTAAATCATGATTCCTCTAAAGAGTATAGCTCCTATTATTCCCCAAAAAAGAACACGATGTTGGTGTTTTTTAGGGATTCTAAAGGATGAAAAAATAATAGCAATAATAAAGATATTATCAATACTGAGGGAAAGTTCGATGAGATAGCCCGTTATAAATTTTATTGAGGCTACCGATGGTTTTAACGAATCGGGATTTTCAATATAGTTATGTTTGTAAAGCCAATAAATTACTAATGAGAAAAGAAAAGATAAGGAAACCCAAATTGCAGTCCATTTACCAGCTTCTTTAGAACTGATTATGTGTGGGTTTTTATTGAAAATTCCTAAATCCAGAGCAAGAAATACGAATATAGTGCTAATAAAACAAATCCAAACTATCATGATATTTATTTTGTATTATTACAAATATAGCTTTTTGATGTTAGATGTCTTCGTTTTAAGTGTTTGATTTGTTGTAAAAAAAATGCCCTCATTTCTGAAGGCATTTTTCTTTTTTATAAAATTGAAATTACAAAGCAGATTTAACTGTTTTGATAATTCTTGCAGCAATTTTGTATGGGTCCCCGTTAGAAGCTGGTCTTCTGTCTTCTAACCATCCTTTCCATCCTTTTTGAACGGTGATTAAAGGAATACGGATAGAACATCCTCTGTCAGAAATTCCATAAGAGAAATCGTGGATAGATGCAGTTTCGTGTTTACCAGTCAAACGTTGGTCGTTGTAAGCTCCGTAAACAGCAATGTGTTCTTCAACAACTGGACGGAAAGCCTCACAGATTTTTTCGTAAGTAGCTCTGTCTCCACATGTTCTTAATACATTGTTAGAGAAGTTAGCGTGCATACCAGAACCATTCCAGTCCATATCTTTTCCTAGAGGTTTTGGGTGGTACTCAATATAGTAACCATATTTTTCAGTCAAACGATCAAGTAAGTATCTAGCAACCCAGATTTCATCACCTGCTTTTTTAGCACCTTTAGCAAATAATTGGAATTCCCATTGTCCAGCAGCAACTTCTTGGTTGATACCTTCAAAGTTTAATCCTGCGTCAATACATAAATTAGCATGCTCTTCTACTAAAGCTCTTCCGTGAGTGTTTTTTCCACCAACTGAACAGTAGTACATACCTTGTGGAGCAGGGTAACCTCCTACAGGGAAACCTAATGGCAATTGAGTTTTAGTATCCATGATAAAGTACTCTTGCTCAAAACCAAACCAGAAATCATCATTGTCATCGTCAATAGTAGCTCTACCATTTGAAGGGTGTGGAGTACCATCAGCATTCATAACTTCACACATTACTAAATATCCGTTGATACGTGCTGGATCTGGATAAATAGCAACTGGAACTAATGAACAGTCAGAAGAACCACCTTCAGCTTGTCTTGTAGATGAACCGTCAAATGACCATTTGTCTAATTCTTCTAAAGTTCCTTTGAAGTTTTCGTGCTCTTCAACTTTAGTTTTACTTCTAAGATTTTGAGTTGGCTCGTATCCATCTAGCCAAATGTACTCTAATTTTATTTTTGCCATAATAATATAAATTAATTTTCTTGATTTTAACTGAGGTGCAAATATAGAATTTTTTTTTTAGTGCTGAAAACCTTGGGGGGGCTTTTGTTTGAATAGCGGTTATTTTTCACATTACTATATTTTGGTAGGGGGGATATTCAAAAAAAAGCAATTTTGAAGCTAAATAAAAAGCAATTTAGCAATAGTGTATGGGACTGTTTTTAGCTTGATATTCGTTATATTTGTGTTTTTAATTATAAATATTGATTATTAACAGTTTAAAATAACAGTCTATAATGTCAACAATACGTTTTCAAGCATTAAGAGAGGCTTCAAATAGAAAACCCATACATTTTGAAGAAACCAATAGAAAGTCAAGTATTTTTGGTTCGAATGTGTTTAATGAAAAAGCAATGAAGCAATATTTGACTTCAGATGCTTTTAAAGCAGTGCAAGGAGCCATAGATAGTGGTAGTAAAATAGATAGAAAGCTCGCCGATTATATTGCTATGGGGATGAAAGAATGGGCTTTGTCTAAAGGTGTAACTCATTATACCCACTGGTTTCAGCCTTTAACCGGAACTACTGCAGAAAAGCACGATGCTTTTTTTGAAACTTCTTTTGATGGTAGTGATCCTGTTGAAAAATTTGGAGGTGCTCAATTGGTACAACAAGAACCTGATGCTTCCAGTTTTCCTAACGGAGGTATCAGAAATACTTTTGAAGCCCGCGGTTATACCGCTTGGGACCCTACATCGCCAGCATTTATTTACGGTACAACATTGTGTATTCCAACAGTTTTTATTTCTTATACAGGTGAGGCTTTAGATAATAAGATTCCTTTATTAAGAGCTCTAGCAGCTATGGATGAGGCAGCTACTGAAGTTTGTCGTTATTTTGATAAAAATGTAAAAAAAGTTACCGCAACTTTGGGTTGGGAGCAAGAATATTTTTTGGTAGATAAAGCCTTAGCGCATTCTCGACCTGATTTGATGATGACCGGAAGAACGTTGTTAGGACATACTTCGGCCAAAGGACAACAATTAGATGATCATTATTTTGGTTCCATTCCTACTCGTGCCTTGATTTATATGCGTGATTTGGAACAGGAATGTATGTTACTTGGAATTCCGGTAAAAACACGTCATAATGAGGTAGCACCTAATCAATTTGAATTAGCGCCTATTTTTGAAGAGACTAATTTAGCGGTAGATCATAACTGTCTTTTGATGGATGTTATGCAAAAAGTAGCTGAACGTCATGATTTTAAAGTGTTGTTACATGAAAAGCCTTTTAAAGGTGTAAATGGTTCTGGAAAACATAATAACTGGTCATTAGCAACCGATACAGGAGTCAATTTGTTGAGTCCAAGTAAAACGCCAATGAGTAATTTACAATTTCTAACTTTCTTTATTAATACTATTAAAGCGGTTAATGATTATGAAGAATTACTTCGTGCATCGATTGCAACGGCAAGTAATGATCACCGTTTAGGGGCTAATGAAGCGCCACCAGCCATTATTTCGGTATTTATTGGAGAACAACTAACTAAGGTGTTAGCTGAATTGGAAAGTGTTACCAGAGGAAAATTATCTCCTGAGGAAAAAACCGATTTGAAATTAAATGTAGTTGGTAAAATTCCGGAAGTAATATTAGATAATACAGATAGAAACAGAACGTCTCCTTTTGCCTTTACAGGAAATAAATTTGAGTTTAGAGCTGTTGGTTCTTCGGCCAATTGTTCGAATGCGATGACGACTTTAAATACCATTGTAGCAAAACAATTGAGAGATTTTAAAGTAGAAGTAGATGCTTTGATTGAGTCGAAAGCAATGAAAAAAGACGATGCTATTTTTAATGTTTTAAGAGAGTATATTAAGGTGTCAAAAGATATTCTTTTTGAAGGAGACGGTTATAGCGAAGCTTGGGAAAAAGAAGCTAAGAAAAGAGGGCTGAGTAATTTTAAAACTACACCTGAAGCTTTGAAAGCAAGAGCGTCAAAACGAGCACTGGATTTGTTCTCGGAATTAGGAATTATGAATCACGTAGAGGTGGAAGCGCGCTACGAAATTGAATTAGAAGAATACACTAAGAAAATTCAAATAGAAAGTAGAGTTCTAGGTGATATTTCTAAAAATCATGTGATTCCAACGGCTATTCGTTATCAAAATACTTTAATTGAAAATGTAAAAGGTCTGAAAGATATTTTTGGTAATGAATTTGAATCTATTGCAAAAGAGCAAATAGGTTTGATTAAAGAAATTTCGCTTCATATCGAAGGTATTAATGCTAAGGTTGAAGAAATGCGAAACGAAAGAAAGAAAGCGAATATGTTGAATGATGCTCAAAAAACTGCCGAAGCTTATTGCAATAAAGTAAAGCCATATTTTGAAATCATTAGAAATCACTGTGATAAATTAGAGTTGTTAGTAGATAATGAATTGTGGACGCTAACTAAATACAGAGAATTATTGCTTACGAAATAAAAAAATAAAATAATCTAAAACCCGACTGAACTCCAAATTTAGTCGGGTTTTTTTATACTGATGATTTGGAAATCAAAAAAGTATAATAAATCCTAAATGCTAATTCTGAAATCCTAAATGGAATTAGTATCTTTGCCGGAAAACCAAGTTGCCTCAATGCAACTACACAATTACAATTCATGAGTTCAGATACTTCAAAAAGATATGCACAACGTGGTGTTTCGGCATCCAAAGAAGATGTACATAATGCTATAAAAAATATAGATAAAGGATTGTTTCCTCAAGCATTTTGTAAAATTGTCCCTGATTATCTAACCCAAGACGATGAATATTGTCTTATTATGCACGCCGATGGTGCTGGAACTAAATCCTCATTGGCTTACATGTACTGGAAAGAAACAGGAGATATTTCTGTTTGGAAAGGTATCGCTCAGGATGCATTAATCATGAATATTGACGATTTATTATGTGTAGGAGCAACCGATAATATTTTGCTTTCTTCTACCATTGGAAGAAATAAAAATCTAATCCCTGCTGAAGTTATTTCGGCTATTATCAATGGGACGGAAGAATTAATTAAGGAGTTAGCTTCATTTGGTGTGAGCATTCATTCTACTGGTGGTGAAACTGCCGATGTGGGTGATATTGTACGTACCATTATTGTCGATTCTACTGTTACGGCTCGTATGAAACGCTCTAAAGTAATTGATAATGCTAATATCAAGGCTGGCGATGTCATTGTTGGATTAGAATCTTTTGGTCAGGCTTCTTATGAAAAAAGCTATAATGGTGGAATGGGAAGTAACGGATTAACATCGGCTCGTCATGATGTTTTTGGGAAATATTTGGCAGCCAAATATCCAGAAAGTTACGATGCTGCTGTTCCAGAAGAATTGATTTATTCAGGACAAGTAAAATTGACTGATGCAGTGGAGAATTCTCCAATTGATGCTGGACAATTAGTGCTTTCGCCAACACGTACTTACGCACCCATTATCAAGAAAATATTAGACCAATATTCTTCAAATGAAATTCACGGAATGGTGCACTGTAGTGGTGGAGCGCAAACTAAGATTTTACATTTTGTAGATAATTTACATATTATAAAAGACAATTTATTCCCTGTTCCACCTTTGTTCCAATTGATTCAAGAACAATCAAAAACAGATTGGAAAGAGATGTATCAGGTTTTCAACTGCGGTCACCGTATGGAATTGTATGTTCCTGCCGAAGTTGCCGAAGATATTATTGCAATTTCAAAATCATTCAACGTAAATGCTCAAATTGTTGGTCGTGTTGAAGCTGCCGACACTAAAAAGTTGACTATTTCTAGCGAATACGGAACTTTTGAATATTAATCAAAATAGAGTATTGATTGATTTTAATCTTTCAATTTTTTAATCTTTCAATTTTTACAGATGTACGAATTAGTTTTTTGGAAATATTTAGAAGAGGTATATTTAAACCATCAATTAGTTTATGAAGCTATTGATGAGCAAGAATTCATTGAAGGTTTAGAAGAACTTCCTGTAACTGTAATTATGAATAGAATTGCTTCTGTTTTTTCTAAATGGGAACGAGTTGATGAGAACAGTTGGAAAAATAATGATGGGGTAGGTGCTTTCCAAGTAAAAACTACAGCTCAAACGGTTGAGATTGATTGTTATGGAACTTCTGGAAGAACAATGGATATTTTAGTGGGGATTATGGAAGAGTTCAAGTGTCCACTTTATGACCCACAAATTCCGGCTCGTTACGACGAAATGTACGAAGAAGAAGAATGAAAATATAAAGCGTTAAGAATCACTGAACTTAACGCTTTTTTTATTCAGGACGGTTTCTTCTTGTCTTCTTCTTTTTCCTCTTTAGCTTCGTTTTTAAAACCAATCAATTTGCGGTATTTGCTTTCAGTTTCTTCGAGTTCTTCTTCCATTTTTTTGTATTGGCTAATGTCTTTAATGGTTACCACAGCGGCTACAATATTATTATCCTGATCTACTAATGGACGACCACTAATGAGTACTCTTCTTTTTTCGCGCGAAGCCGGATCCCAAAGTACCACATCGACATCATCGGTTATTTCGCCATTAAAAGCGCGTTCCATTGGTAGATTCTGTGCAGGAAAAACTGTTTTTTCGTCGGGAAAATAGAGTTCGAAATGAGCCGTTAAGTCAGTTGAGATTTTATCATCTTCTTCAACTCCAAAAATATCATTGGCCATGTAATTAGCCAGAATGACCTTTTTATCAGCATTAGCAACAATGACACCTTCGCCAATATTTTCTACAATAACACGCAGTTTTTCTTCGTTTTCATAGAGTTCGTCAACGGCTTTTTGTTGTTCAATTCCCAGTTCGACCGTTTCTGTTATATCTCGGGCAGCCGAATAAATAATTCCTTCTTTCAAATCAATATTACTGTTCCAGTCCAACCATCGGTAGGAGCCGTCTTTGTGGCGGACTCTATTTTTAAAACTAATAACGGTTTTTCCTTTGAGAATTTCGGCCAGGACTTCATTTGAAGTGGCACGATCATCAGGATGAGTAAGATCCATGAATTTTATTTCATCCATATCCTGTTGTGTGTAACCTAAGGTGTTTGTAAAGGCAGCGTTTATTTTGATGAAATGATCATTTTTAGCTACGGTAAAAATATCAAATGACATATTAAAAAAGGCATCAGTAGCTTTTAAGGATTCTTCCAATTTTTTTCGTTCGGTGATATCGGTAGAAATACCTCCAATAGCATAAATTCTTCCACTGGCATCATACAATGGAAATTTAACCGCTATGTAAGTATGGATCCCGTCTTTTTGTTCAATTGTTTCTTCTGATTTGAGTTCGACCAATTTTTTAGCTACCTCTAAATCAGAATTGCGATAGCTTTCTGCAATTTCTTTGGGGAGAAAATCATGGTCGGTTTTGCCAATAATTCTTTCGTTTGTAGTACCAAATAATTCGCCAAAATTCTTGTTGATTAAAAGATATTCTCCATTAAGTTTTTTTATAAAAATAGGATTAGAAGTATTGTCAATAATGGATTGTAGTAATTTTTTATTTTCTTCTAATGAGTGTTGCGCTTTTTCTTTGGCTTTAAACTGAGTTCGGATAATGAAATAAACAACAATTAATAAGACAATAGAAAGTCCAAATAAAAAGATTTCTATTGCATCCAGTTTTACATCCATTGAAGTATCTCTTTCTGTATTTAATCGGATTATAAAAATCCATGCCGCTGCAATGACTACAACAATATTGATAATAAATCCAAGAAATATTTTTTTTCCAAAAGAGATATTCATGATTTTGTGATTTTGATAAAAGAGAATAAAAAGCCGCTTTTAATTATTTACAATAGGAAAGTTACTAAATAATGTCTTGATTATTAGTCTAATTCTTTATTTTTTTGCCATGAAAAGGATAGAAGTTTAGTTTTAGGATTTTGTTTTTTCAAATCGCATTAAATTCAAACTGAAAAGGATTACGATTAATGTCACCCCCACATCAGCAGCAATTGCTAGTACCAAATTGCTGTATCCAAAAACGGCCAACAAAATAAAAACAAATTTTGTTGCAATGGCTCCATACGTATTGGCTTTGATTTGTTTCATTGTTTTTTTACTTAATCGGATAAGGAATGGGATTAATGAGAGTTGGTCGTTCATTAAGGCAATATTGGCTGTTTCGATAGCGGTGTCGCTTCCGGCTGCTCCCATGGCGATTCCTACGGTGCTTATGGCTAAAGCTGGAGCATCATTAATTCCATCACCTACCATAGCCACTTTATCGTATTGTTGCAAGAGTGCTTTTATTTCTTCCGATTTTTGTTCTGGAAGTAATCCTCCAAAAACTTTTGTAATACCCACTTTTCGAGCTACATAATGAGCGGCTTTTTCACTGTCACCAGTGAGCATAATAACAGAAATGTTTTCTTCTTGTAGTTCTTGTATTGCGGAGCGACTGTCGGGCTTAATTTCATCGGTTAAACCAATGATTCCTGCCACACCTCTACCAAAACTAACAAGAACACTGGTTTTTCCTTCGGTAGATAATTGAGCGACAATAGATTCTACTTCTTCAGATATGTCATGATATTCTCTAATAAATTCAAGATTACCAACTAGAACTGTATCTATTTTACAAACGGTGCATTTTGCTGTGGCACCTTTTCCCATAATACTTTTAAAATCTTTAGCAGTATGAGGTTCAAAACCTTCAGATCTAGTGGCCGAGATAATGGCTTGAGCCAATGGGTGTTCCGAGAACATTTCGGCTCCTGCTGTACAGGCAAGTAATTCTTGTCGACTAGTTCCTATTAGCGGAAAAACATCGGATACAACAGGACTTCCATAGGTTATAGTTCTGGTTTTATCGACGGCTACAGCTTGCACTTCGGCTAGGGCTTCAATGTATTTTCCGCCTTTTACCAGAGCTCCTTTTGCGGAAGCGTTACCAATAGCCGCATAGATGGCTACAGGAGTCGAAATCACTAATGCACAGGGACATGCAATGACTAAAAGTGTAATGGCTTGTTTGAGCCAATGGTTGAAATCTAAATCGAATAGATAAACCGGAATGGTAAAAATTAAAATGGCTATTCCAATAATAATTGGTGTGTATAATTTTGAAAAGCGCTGGATGAATTTTTGAGTTTCACTTTTGGCTGCTCCTGCTTCAAAAGTCAGTTTGATAATTTTAGCAAAAGTCGTATCGGTAGCTATTTTAGTAGTTTCTATTTCTATATAACCATTAGTGTTTAATGTACCAGCATATACAACATCACCTAGCTGTTTTTCTTTAGCAATAGGTTCGCCGGTAATAGCCGATTCGTCAATTCTACTTTCGCCAAAAGAGATTTTACCATCTAATGGAATTATAGCGCCAGGTTTGATTTGGATAATCGTTCCTATTTCAATTTGGTCAATAAGGGTTTCTTGATTTGTTTTTTTTACAAAAGCTGTTTTAGGAACGCTTTGAATTAAATTATCTAATGCTGATTTTGAATTTTCTAAGCCAATATCTTCCAATCGTTCGCCTAATACATAGAGTACAATAACAACGGCAGCTTCGGGGTATTCGCCTAAATATAAGGCAGCAATAACCGCAATTGTCATTAGTAAATTGATACTGCTAAAATTGAGTTTGAAAAGTGATTGGATTCCTTTTAGCATCACCTCGTGACCAATTGCAATGATGAAGCTGCAGAAAATAAAAGGCGCATATGGCATTGGTAAATGTATTCCTAAAAGCGATAGTATTTCTAAAACAATGACAATACATACCGATAGGAGCAGGAAAAGAAACTTTTTATCTTTGAAAGGTAGGTTCATAAGAATCGATTTTTATTCAAAAAGAATTGTTTTTTCGAATTTTTTAGAGCAAAATAGCTTTTAATACTAACAATTAGCATTATATACTAAATTTACTTAAAAATTATCTTATCTACTTTGGCTTTAATAAAATCTTAAGATTATAAAGGGGAAAATGCACGAGATGTGAAAAAGTTTTCGAACTTTGCGTCAAAAAGCTATTTATGAAAATAAACCTTAAAAACGGAATTGATAAGCTCATTTTCGGTATGAAACAGAAAGATGTTGAAGCCGTTTATGGAAAACCTGATAGAAATTACAAAGACGAAGACGAAAATATAATTTTTCTATATAATAAGTTGAAGATGCGTTTGACTTTTTATAAAGAGGAAGGTTTTAAAATGGGATATATTGTTGCCTCAAGTGCCAATTTGGAATTGTTTGGTAATAAGCTAATGGGTAGAAATATCAAAGAGGTAAAGAAAGATTTAGCCTCTAAAGGAATTACTAAATTCACTCAGGAAGAATTCGATACTTTTGAAAACTATTTTAACGAAGACAATTGGTTGTTGTTTCAAACTGAGTTTGAAGAGGTGGTAAAAATTGAGGTAGGAGCTATCATTAATGATAAAGATGAATTTGACTGGAAGTTTGGAAAGAAATAAAAAAAAACTCCTTTGCTTAAAAAAATAAAAGCCCTTTCGTTAATTGTTAATGAAAGGACTTTTGGTATTATTTGGATTTATTTAGGCTGTATAGTCCACCTCCTAGAAGTAGTACAGCTAATCCAAGATATAGGTATCCTTGCTGTTTAGCCGATTCATTAGCGGCTTCTATTTTAATACCAAGTAAGTTTACTTCGGTAGTGTTTTCATTTATTTTATTCAAACCAAAATAGCCTAATCCTAAGCTGATGACGATTAATAATGCTCCTATAATTTTTGATAGATTCATGTTTTTTTGTTTTTGAATTTCTCTAATATAAGAAAAATAAACGAAAGTACCTTAGCTCTTAGTTTGTTCCAATAAAAAAGTCCAATTTGCAAATACAAATCGGATTTTTTTATTGGAACATTTAAATGTTATTTAGTTTGTTTTTCGAAAATTTCTAAATCGAAAATTAATGTTGCATTTGGAGGAATTACTCCACCAGCGCCACTTTCGCCATAAGCTAATTTAGCAGGAATAAAGGCAACCATTTTATCTCCAAAAGATAGCATGTTGATGGCTTCAATAAATCCAGGAATCATACCGTCTTTTTTCCCTATCTCAAATGGAAACGGATTGTATCCTCCTTGCATAAAACGCATTTCATTGTATTTATCGTAAGCTTTGGCAACATCTTCGCGACTGCTGTCAAATAAATTTCCATCTTCTAAATATCCGGAATAATGAAAATATACTGTTGTACCGACAGCAGGTTTAGCACCTGTTCCTTTTTGAGTTATTTTATAAACCAATCCAGAAGGAGTAGTGGTAGCTGTAGTTTTTAAATTATTAAAATAAGCTACTTTCTCGGCAATTAAAGCAGCCATTTTTTCTTTTTGAATTCTTTCTGCTTCTGCTTTAGCTTCTGCTTCTTTTCTTTCATCTTCAGCCTTGTTGTTGTAATAGTTTGCAAATACTTTATCGGCTTTGAATTTTTTAGCTGTTTTTCCTTTTTGAGTAATGCTAATGTTTTTGATGACATCATCTTGAACAATACTATTTACTACATCCATTCCTTGAACCACATGACCAAAAATAGTATGTTTGCCATTCAACCATGGTGTTTCTTTGTGTGTAATAAAAAATTGACTTCCATTGGTTTTTGGGCCAGAGTTAGCCATAGCCAAAATTCCTCCTTTGTCAAATTTTAAATCAGAAACAAATTCGTCTTTAAAGGAATAACCGGGTCCACCAGCTCCCGTACCTTGAGGATCTCCACCTTGAATCATAAAATCATTAATAACACGGTGGAATTTTAAACCATCAAAAAATGGCTTTCCTTTTAGTTTTTTATCAGTTACAAATTCGTTTTTTCCTTGTGCAAGACTAATAAAATTGGCTACAGTTATGGGAGTTTTTTCAAAATCCAATTGAATTACAATTGCACCTTTGTTAGTGTTAATAGTAGCATAAAGACCATCTTCTTTTATAGTAGTTGTCTTTTTACTTGATGTCTTTGTTGGTTTTTTAGTTGTTTCTTGTGCTTGAAAAGTGTGTAGAGCAAAGAATGCTACTATTGTTAATAGTTTAGTTTTCATTTGGTTGTTGTTTGTTCAATTTTTGTTTTAAAAATTATTTTGCTGGCATTAATTCAATTTCAAAAATAATGTTGCTATAAGGCGGAATAACATCTCCCGCTCCTCCCGCTCCATAGGCTAGATGGGAAGGAATAAATAAAATTGCCTTATCTCCTAAAGATAATTTTTGAATTCCTTCAATAAAACCGGGAATCATTCCGTCTTTTCTTCCTGCTTGAAAAGAAATTGGTTGGTATCCTCCTTGTTCAGCTCTGGCTGGGTCATATTTACCAAATGCTTCGGCTACACTTTCAATACTGGTGTCAAAAAGAGTACCGTTTTCAAGAAAACCAGCATAATTAATGTTGATTTGAGAACCTTTGGCTGGTTTTTTACCATTTCCTTTTTGAGTGATAATATATTTTAAACCCGTTGCGGTTTTAGTTGCTTTAGTTTTTAAAACATCAAAATAAGCTACTTTATCTTCAATTACTTTGCCGTATTTTTCATAATAGACTCTTTCTTTTTGTGCTTCTATGTTTAATTGCTCTTTCTGTTTTTTAGATTCAACAGAAAAATAATCGTAGAATGTTTTTACGGCATTGAATTTTTTAGCAGCTTCCCCTTTACGAATAATAGTTACCGATTTGATAATGTCATTTTGTTCAATTTTGTTTACTACTTCCATTCCTTTGTCTACAACGTGTCCGAAAATAGTGTGCTTATTGTCTAACCATGGAGCAGGGACATGCGTAATAAAAAATTGGCTACTATTAGTTGCAGGACCGTTATTAGCCATGGCTAAAAGTCCTTCTTTATCAAAAATTAAATCGCTAAATTCATCTTTAAATTTATATCCTGCGTCTCCTGAACCGGTTCCTAGTGGGTCTCCAGTTTGAATCATGAAATTGTTAATGACACGGTGAAATTTTAATCCGTCATAAAAAGGACGTCCTTTAAGATGTTCATTGGTTACAAATTCATTTTTTCCTTCGGCTAGAGTAACAAAGTTGGCAACCGTAATTGGAGCTCTTTTGTAATCTAGTTCTAAATAGATATTCCCTTTTTCGGTTTCAATTTTAGCATACAATCCATCGGCTAAATTCTTGTTTTCTTTATTACAAGAATATAAAGTAGCGATAAGAAGGAATACAAATAAAATGCTTTTTTTCATAAGTTTTTATTTATTGTTCTAAGGTGTCTTGCGTTTTTGTTTTAGTTTTTTTGATACTATCTTGAGCTGGAGTTCTGTTAATAGTAGTCTTTTGTTCTAACTCTTTTTTGTATTCCGCTTCAGATTTAAAATCATATAAAGTTACAGTACAAATTAAAGGTTGGTTTGGACCAATTTTTTTATTGTCTCCGTGATACCCAAAAGCAATATGAGAAGGAAATAAGAAATTAACTCTTTCATTTTTACGCATCAATTTGATACCTTCTCTTATGCCTGTCATGATTTCTTGTTTGTCTACGCGATAAACTTGCGGTCTTAGTTCTACTTCAGAATAAATAATAGTACCGTTGAGGTCTTTTATTTCGTAGTTAAAAAAAGCAACATCTCCTTTCCTAGGAGTTAGCGTATCCGAAGTGTTTCTGGTTTCATAAGAATACCAATAGCCTTTTCTAGAAGCAAAATAGCTGATGTTAGGATTTTTTTTCATCAAATCTTTGATTAAATCCTCTTCACTAGCAATTAATTTTTTGTTTCTCTCAACTGATTTTTTCATAAAAACTCCCGAAACTCTAGAAACAGGACGTCTTGCATCTTGATGCTGTTTACAGGCAGTAAAAATCAAGCATAAAAAGCAACTTAGAATAATAAATCGGATAGCTTTCATGTGTTTATAGCGTTAGATTTTGAACTAATTTTTCAAATTTATCGATAGTTTCTTCCATTGAAACTTCCGATTTTCCTCCGGCAGCATTGCGATGACCACCTCCGTTAAAATGGGCTCTTGCAAACTCATTTACATCAAATCCTCCTTGAGAACGGAACGAAATTTTAATAATTTTTTCTTCTTTATTTTCGATAAAAATAGCAGTAAATTGAATTCCTTTTATGCTTAAACCATAATTGACAATTCCTTCGGTATCGCCTTTTACATAATTAAAACTATTTAATTCATCTTGCGTAAGCGTAATATAAGAAGTTTTGTGTTCAGGAATTACTTTTAAATTTTGCAATGCCTTGCCTAATAATTGCAATCTATTGTAAGAGCTGTTGTCAAAAAGTAAATTAGGAATTGTAGTGTTTTCAACACCTAAATCAATTAGTTCGGCAACAATTCTATGGGTATTTCCTGTAGTGTTTGGAAATCGGAAAGAACCAGAATCGGTTAGGATTCCTGTGTAAATACAAGTTCCGATGGTTTTGTCAATTTGGTCTTTTTGATTTAAAAAGTTTATAAAGTTATAAACCATTTCGCAAGTAGAACCAAAAGAAGTATCAGAGTAGGTGTAAGCCGCATAAGCATCAGGTTTTTGATGGTGATCAATCATGATGTAAGTGGTATTCAGTACTTCCAGTACTTTTTCCATTTCGCCTGTACGATGAAAAGCATTGAAGTCAAGCGTGAAAATAATATCGGCTTGTTCTAATAGTTGAGTACAGTTTTCTTTGTCTTTTTCAAATATTTGAACGGTTTCTGAACCAGGCAACCAAGCTAAAAAATCTGGGAATTCGTTGGGTGAAATTACCGTAGCATCGTGATTGTTCTTTTTTAAAAAATGGTATAGTCCTAGTGTAGAGCCCATAGCGTCTCCATCAGGATTTCTGTGCGGAATTATGGCAATTTTTTTTGGTGTAGCCAATAAGGATTCTATCGCTTGTATATCTTGTTTATTCATAGTTTGCGAATTTACATTTTTTTAGTTTAAACTATGAAATCGTTAACAGGATTTTATTCTTTATAAAATGACGAAGAATTATTTTTTCTTTATACTATAAAGTTTGTTTAATAGATTGGCTATTTGAGAGTTTGCGGCATCAATATCATCGTTATATTCAGCGGAGTTGTATTTGAATTTTTTGTAAACAAGGTTGTATAGCTTTATTCTTTGTTGACAATATTTGGTTAAAAGACGATTTTGTTCGTGGGTTTCTTTGGGTAAATACATTAAGTCGACTTCTTTTAAAAGTTTTATATTTTCTTCCCAATAGTAGATTCCTCTGGATTCAATCATGTATAATAATTCTTCTTTAGAAGCTTCATCTACTACATTAATATTATAGGCTTCTAAGGCCATTTTTTCCATATCTGTAAATTCTTGCATCTTATTTTCGTATTCATAAAATTGATACAAATAGATTTTTTTAGATTGGATATAAACTGAAAATAAAGGAATAAAAAGAACAGAAATAGCGGTTATGGCTATTATTGCAGTTTTTCTTTTATGATTCAGTAAAAATAAAATACAACCAAAAAAGATTCCAGCTATAAGTCCACCAATATGTGCGGCGCCATCAACACCCTCTTTAAAACTATTGATGAAATTTAATACCACAAAAACAATAGTTATAGTTATGGTGTTAGTGTTTAGTTTTTTATTGATGACTTTCGTAGCAATGATTATCAACAAGATGCCATACATGCCAAAGATTGCTCCAGAGGCGCCAGCACTAATTATTTTGTCATACCAGTAAAGACTAGTTAAACTGGCGAATACGCCGCAAAAAAGATAACTGATTAAAAATCCTAAACGACTTAGATAGGATTCCAATAAAAGCCCTACATAAGCTAGCGCAAAACAATTAACGAATAAGTGTTGAAATCCGATATGAATAAATAAGCAAGTTAAAAGTCTCCACCATTGATTTTCGACTGTTAAAAGATTGTAGTTTGCTCCCCATTCAATAATGTCAGTTGTTTTAGGGTAGAAAAGACTAACTCCTGAAAATACCATTACAATAAAAATAAAGAAATTCAGGTATATTAAAATAGGAGTTACCGTATATCCTTTTGTTGGAATAAAAATAGACAGGAAAGAGTAAAAGCTAGTAACGTTAATTTTATTTTCCGATACATTTTTACAGTTTTCCTGCTCTAAATTAATGGTTTCAAGTACTAAATTTTGATCTAATAAAGAGGTGGGTGTTTCTATTTTTACATCATTAAAAGCTTCAAAAAAGAGATCGGTATTTTTTAAATTTCTGCCGCGATCGTATATTTGATTTCCATTGCTGGTGCTTAGTACATAACCATCCTCGTTTTCAAAATTAATTGTAATTTTTTCATTCCAAGTTTCATTTTTAGCATGGGTTTCAGCTAATAACTCATTATCAGAAATCGCTAAAATGGTCCAATTTGTTTTTTGACAGGCTTTGATAGCATAATAAAGAAATTCTAATCGAGATAAATGATTGAATGGAATGTATTGAATGTGAGAAGCGGGAAATCCAAAAGCCATTGTGATAATTTTTTATATCCGATTAGTATTACAATGATATAAAAATTATTTGAGAATTTATTTAAAAATCTTGAAGTTTGTTTCTTTTGAATCTTTCGTACAATTGATGTTTTACTCCTTTTACTGTTTGAGAATGGTAAATACCTATTGAACCTGAGGCTAAATAGGCAACGCAACATGATATAGCAATAAAAACGGCGCTTTCTATACCAAAAAGTTCTATCCCCATAACGGTACAGGCAACAGGAGTATGAGTGGCTCCAGAAAAAACAGCTACAAAACCCATTCCAGCCAAAAGAGCCATAGGCAATGGTATATATCCTGATAAGGCACTTCCTAGTGTTGCGCCCACAAAAAATAAAGGAGTTACTTCACCTCCTTTAAAACCAGCACCCAAGGTAAATCCGGTAAATAATATTTTAAGGAGAAAATCGTAATTTTCACTACGAACACTAAAGGCTTCTACGATAGAAGGAACTCCCAATCCCATAAATTTAGTGGCGCCAAAATAATAAACGACTAAGGCAAAAATGATTCCGCCTACATAAGGACGTAATGGCGGATACGAAATTGTTTTTGTAAATAAGGAACCCCAAAAATGTGTACTCCTAGAGAAAAGCATAGCAGCTAATCCAAATAATACACTGGATGGAATAATCCAAAGTAAGTTTTCTAGGTTCATCTCCGGTACAAAAGGAATGCTGTAGTGTGTGTGATGTACCGCCCAAAGGTCTACCGTGTAATAAGCAAAAAAAGCAACCACAAAAGAAAGGATGCTGCTTTTTATACTGATCTTGCAACAATAAACAACTTCTAGGGCAAAGATGGCGCCGGCAAGTGGTGTTCCGAAAACAGAAGCAAATCCGGCGCTGATTCCTAAAATGATTAACGTTTTTCTATCGTTAGCATCCAAATGGAAAATTCGGCTAAATTGATCGGCAATAGCACCTCCCATTTGTACCGCTGTTCCCTCACGTCCCGCTGAACCACCAAAAAGATGTGTAAAAATAGTTCCGATTAGAACAAAAGGAGCCATTTTTAGTGGAATTACTTTAGTGGGAGTTTCATATTCTTCTAATAATAGGTTGTTCCCTTTTACCACATCCTTGCCATAATAATGATACAACAGTCCTATTAATAGTCCGCCAACAGGTAAAAGCCATATTAGCCAGATGTTTTGGGTTCTAAGTTGTGCAGCCCATTCTAAAGCGACTAATAAAAAAGCGGAAGCCGAGCCAGATAAAAAGCCTATTAAAGCACAAATTAAAATCCATTTAAAAGAAAGTAGTGTTGTTTTTTTGAAATCCATGGTTTGGAGTCTTTGCAAGCATTCGAATAGAAATCGAGCGCAACAAAAGCAATTTAGAATCTAAAGAAGCTTTTGTTGCGCTCGAAGAGTCACTTTAGAAATCTAGTTATTCTGCAATAACAGCAGTTAATTCAATTTCAACTAAGTATTCAGGAGCAACTAATTGGTTAATTCCGTAAAAACCAGTTGTTGGTTTAACATCTTTAAAAAATTGTGCGTGAGCGGTAGCCACTGCTTCAAATGTAGTTACATCAGTAGTGAAAATACGAGTACGAATAACATCTTTCATGCTTGCGTTCAAATCTTCAAGTACTTTTTCAACTCTTTCTAAAATGTTTAGGGTTTGAGCATGAGCATCATCAGCTTTTACTTTGTCACCATCAACAATTGCAACAGTTCCTGAAACTTCAATAATGTTTCCAATACGAACTGCACGACAATATCCCATTTTGTCTTCCCATGGCGATCCTGTTAAGATGTTTTCTCTTTTCATTTGAATGTAATTAGTTGTTTTATAGAGGAATGTGCCTCTGCTTTAAGTTTAGAAATTTTTGTGCAATTTATAAAAAATACTAAAATAAAAAACAGCTCTTTCGAGAAACTAAAATACTATTATTTAACGATTCATTTGATGATATATATAATAAAATCATAACTTTATTGTTATCTATTTGGAATAAGTTCAGAAAAGTTGTTTTTTTGGATATAGTTTTTAATTAAAAAAAATGAATATGAATCAATATTTTAGTTCTAAAGGGCAGGTTTTTATTTTGGGTTTGATGTTCGGAATGCTTTCTAACGCTTACTCTCAAGAAGAATTTGGTGGAGACTTTAAAGTTAAAGCAGCTCCAGTAAAAAAGAAGGAAGTTAAAATAAAAGATGTTAAGTTTTCTAACGAAGATTTCAATAAGATTAAATCTTATGAAGTACAAGGATTGGATAAAAATGAGTACGAGATTCCTAAAAAAGAAGATTATGATGCTGAAAAATTAGCCAAAAGAGATCAGGATTTAGGAGTGATAAAAACTAGTTCAGGAACTGCTAAAGTGAGGTATCGTGATGCTGCTTATGTAGATGGTGATAAAGTTAGAGTATATTTAAATTATGTAATTGTTGAGCCTGAAGTATTGTTAAGTGGTGAAGCTCAAGGTTTTGATATTACTTTGCAAAAAGGGGTAAATCGCATTGATTTTGAAGCGATTAATGAAGGGTTTGCTGCGCCAAATACAGCCGAATTTAAGATCTTTGATGATAAAGGTGAGGTGATTTCTACTAACCAGTGGAATATTGCACAAGGATATAAAGCAACTATTGTTATCGAAAAAGAATAAGCATTAAGATATTGAATTTGTTTTTTGGTTAAAATTTCTTTAATGTTCTGTGAGGTTTTGTTTTGTAAAATGAAAGCTTGGTATATTTGTTGCTAGTTAATATTTTAATATTAAAAAAAAGTAATTACAATATGAGGCAGTTTTTGTTATTTATAATGATGTGTTTTGCAACTGGTGGCTATGCTCAAACTGAGTTTGGTGCTAAGTTCAAAGCAATTCCACCAATAAATACACCTATTGCTCCTAAGAAAACGACTCCTTTAGCAACTGATGCTCCAGTGATAAAAGCGCCAAATATTTTTGCAAAACCTGATGTTGTTTTGCCCTCTAGTACAAAATATCAAATAGGCGAAACAAAATCTTTTTCAATGGAACAAACCAATGAATTTGCTAATCCTGGTGATAGGATTAGAGATAAATTGACAAAGGATTTGGATAAAACCATGGTTAGGGAAGGGCTAAAAGAAGATGATAGATTTTTAGTGAAAATTGATAAAAACTTTGGAGAAATTAGAACAAAATCTAAATATTTTATTGTCCAATATCGAGATTATATTTACATAGATGGCGATTTGATTAAGGCAACTATCAATAATAAAATGATAGGTGGTATAATGGAATTGTATGCAAGTTACGGTCAGTTTACTTTTGATTTAAATGATGGTATAAACATTTTTGAAATGGAAGCTTATAGCAAAGGAACTTCAGGAGGAAATACCTGCGAGTTTAAAATTTATGATGATAAAGGAGCTTTGGTTCGATCGGAGTATTGGGATAACTGGGACAAGGGTGTGAAAGGTAAATTTGTAATTGTAAAAGAATAAAATCAGTTTTTTTAACAAGGTGTTTTTACTTTTAAAACTTGGAGTGAAAACGGAAAGTAAAAAAAATGAAAAATTTCAAAAATCCACTTTTCAATTCCAAATTTTAAAAGTAATTTTGCGCCCATGCAACACAACGTACTTATTTTAGATTTCGGGTCGCAATACACTCAGCTGATTGCGCGTAGAGTTCGCGAATTAAATATATTCTGCGAAATTTTTCCATATAATAATTTTCCATCGGATTTATCAAGTTATAAGGCCGTAATTTTAGGAGGAAGTCCTTTTTCTGTTCGCGCAGAAGATGCTCCGCATCCTGATTTGTCACAAATTAGAGGAAAATTACCTATGCTAGCCGTTTGTTACGGAGCGCAATATTTGTCTCATTTTAGTGGAGGTGAAGTGGCTGCGTCTAACACCAGAGAATACGGTAGAGCTAATTTATCCTATATTAAGGAAGGTGAAGTGTTTTTTGACGGAGTTTCTCCAAACAGTCAGGTTTGGATGAGTCATAGCGATAGTATCAAAGCTTTGCCAACTAATGCTGTAAAATTAGCAAGTACACACGATGTGGAATTTGCAGCTTACAAAATTGAAGGGGAAACTACTTACGCTATTCAATACCATCCAGAAGTGTATCATTCTACTGATGGTTCAAAAATGTTAGAGAACTTCTTAGTAAAAATTGCTGAGGTTCCTCAAAACTTTACACCAAATGCTTTCGTTGAGGAGATTGTAGCTGAAATGAAAGAAAAAATCGGAAATGACAAAGTTGTTTTAGGTCTTTCAGGAGGTGTAGATTCTACTGTAGCGGCAGTTTTATTGAACAAAGCAATCGGTAAAAATCTGTATTGTATTTTTGTAAATAATGGTTTGCTTCGTAAAAATGAGTTCCAAAGTGTATTGGATCAATACGAAGGAATGGGATTAAACGTTAAAGGAGTAGATGCATCGCAACGTTTTTATGATGCTTTAGCAGGAGTTACTGATCCGGAATTGAAAAGAAAAGCCATCGGAAATGCTTTTATTGAAGTATTTGATGATGAATCACATAAAATTGAAGATGTTACTTGGTTGGCTCAGGGAACTATTTACCCTGACGTAATCGAGTCTGTTTCTGTAAAAGGACCATCTGCAACTATCAAATCGCACCACAATGTGGGTGGTTTGCCAGATTATATGAAATTAAAAGTGGTGGAACCTTTGCGTATGCTTTTTAAAGATGAAGTACGTAGAGTGGGAGCAACTTTAGGAATTGATCCTGAATTATTAGGAAGACATCCTTTTCCAGGGCCAGGATTGTCTATTCGTATTTTAGGAGATATTACCTTAGAAAAGGTACAAATTTTGCAAGATGTAGATAAAGTTTTTATTGACGGATTGAAATCTTGGGGATTGTATGATAAAGTATGGCAGGCAGGAGCTATTTTGCTTCCTGTAAATAGTGTTGGGGTTATGGGTGACGAGCGTACTTATGAAAAAGTAGTAGCGTTACGTGCTGTAGAATCTACCGATGGTATGACTGCTGACTGGGTTCATTTGCCTTATGACTTCTTGATGAAAGTATCTAATGATATTATCAACAAAGTAAAAGGAGTGAATCGTGTTGTTTATGATATTAGTTCAAAACCACCAGCAACAATTGAGTGGGAATAATAGGGATTTCATAACGGAAGTTTCTTAGTTATTATAAAAACGGTATCAGGTTTTGGAATAAAATTTGGTACCGTTTTCTTATCTTTAGCATAATAATTTTTTAAATAAAATAATCGAATGAAGTGTTTTTTTGCAATTTGGATTCCTGTTATACTATTTGCCAATGTTGTTTTTTCTCAAGAAATGATAACTCATAAAGTAGAGCGTGGAGAAACGATAACTGAAATCGCTAAAAAGTATCAAGTAACTCCTTACGATATCTACAAACTAAATCCAGATGCTCAGGATAAGCTGAAACCCAGAATGAAGCTTTTGATTCCTTCTAAATCAGGGCTTAAGGTTACTGCTGGTCAGTCTCAAATTACACATAAAGTTTTACCTAAAGAAACTTTATACGGAATTGAAAAAAAATATAATATTTCGGATGCTGATTTGAAAAAAGCCAATCCTTTTCTGGAAACTGATGGTTTGCAAATTGGTCAAGTTTTGACTATTCCGTCTAAAAATGCTATTAAGTCTTCGGAAAAAGTGATTTATCATGATGTGCAGCCTAAGGAAACCAAATACTCTATTGCAAAGCGATATGGAATCACTATTGAAGAATTAGAAAAGAAAAATCCAGATATAGTTTCTAATTTGACTATTGGTTATCATTTATTGATAAAAGGGAATCCTGCTAAAAATAACAATTTGTCTTCAAATGCTGTTGTAAATGAATCGGCAGTTGTAGCTAAAAAATATTCAACTTATGAAGTAAAGCCAAAAGAAACTTTATATAGTTTGTCTAAAATGTTTAATATGAGTCAGGATGAATTAATAGTCTTGAATCCTGATCTTAAAAATGGTGTAGAAATTGGAATGCTTTTAAAAGTTCCTGCCAGTACAGGTTTTCCAGCAATTGCAGAAAATAAGGTGTATGCGGATTTAATGCCAAAAATTAATTTTGGAGAGCGAAAAAAAATAGCAATGCTTTTGCCTTTTAATGTTTCTAGAGTGCAAAATGATACAGTGAATTCTATTTCGGAACGATTAAAAAAAGATAAGTTTTTAAACATGACCTTGGATTTTTACGCTGGTGCTATGATGGCAATTGATTCGGCCAGAACCTTAGGTTTACCAATTGATGTTAGTATTTATGATTCTGGAGAAACTAAATACAATTCGAATATTGCATCAATTGTTGCGGCTAATAATTTGCAAACGGTCGATGCAATAATTGGTCCGTTTTATCAAAATAATGCCGAAGCTACAGCTCGTTTGTTAAGTGCTACTAATGTTCCTGTAATTTCGCCTTTGTCTAAAGATGCAGGAAACTCAATAGGTAATTTATATCAAAGTGTGCCTGCAAATGATGTTCTGAAAGCAAGAATGTTTGATTTTATGCGAGCTAAGAAAGGAAATGTTATTGCAGTAGTTGATAGAAAGAAAATTTCGGTAATTCAATATTTAAAAGAGAATCAGGCAGATGTAAGGTTGGTTCCTTTGAATGAGAATGGTACTGTTTCTGCTGAGAATCTAAAAGGAATGTTGGTTCCTGGTCGAATGAATTATGTGGTAATGGAAACGGCAAATACTTGGATGATTAAAACAACTATTGCTGCCATGTTGAGTGTAATGCCAACATATCAGGTTCAATTAGTAGTTTTGGAGCCTAATAATAGTTTGGATAGTGATGAAATTAGTTTTACTAATTTGGTAAAATTAAAGCTAATGTATCCATCGGTTGCAAGAGATGATAATTCTCCCGAGGGAATTGTTTTTGAAAATAAATTTAAAAAAGCAAATTCAATTACTCCAAGTGATTATGCAACTCGAGGTTTTGATGTCACTTTTGACACAATGATGCGTTTGATGCAGAATAAAACTTTTGAAGAGACAGCTAATGCTACAGCTACGGAACAATTTGAAAATAAATTTGAATATTATAAAAAAGACAGTATTGGTTATGCTAATAAAGGAGTTTATATTTTATACTATGATAGTGATTTAACGGTAAAAGTGGCTAATTAATTGAGTATGTAATGTATGGAAGATAATCAAAAGCAACTTATAAAGTTAGCTTATGCTAAAATGCCGTTTGGAAAATATGAAGGTCGTTTTTTGATAGATTTACCAGAGTATTATGTGGTATGGTATCACAATAAAGGCTTTCCAAAAGGAGAATTAGGGGAACAATTAAAGCTGATTTATGAATTAAAATTAAACGGTTTAGAAGAATTAATACGAAATATTAAAAAAAGATACCCAAAACCTCATTGATTTAGGAAATTAATGAGGTTTTTATTTTTGCATTAACAAAAGTCATTTTTAGAAATTATCTCATTTCCAAATTAGCATAATCTAAATTTATAATCGTATTTTTGCCACGTTTTTTACACAACTACAATACAAACTAGAACAGCATGAATCAAACAAAATATATTTTTGTTACTGGAGGGGTTACTTCTTCTTTGGGAAAAGGAATTATAGCAGCATCATTAGCAAAATTATTACAGGCGAGAGGGTATAGAACTACTATTCAAAAATTTGATCCTTACTTAAATGTAGACCCTGGAACATTGAATCCATATGAGCATGGAGAATGTTATGTAACTGATGATGGGGCTGAAACAGATTTAGATTTAGGACACTATGAGCGTTTTTTAAATGTTCCTACTTCTCAGGCTAATAACGTTACTACTGGTAGAATTTATCTATCTGTTATTGAAAAAGAGAGAAGAGGAGAATTTTTAGGAAAAACAGTTCAGGTTGTTCCTCATATTACCAATGAAATTAAAGATAGAATGCAATTGCTAGGTAAATCTGGTGATTATGATATTGTTATTACTGAAATTGGTGGAACAGTTGGTGATATTGAATCGTTGCCTTATATCGAATCGGTTCGTCAGTTAGTTTGGGATTTAGGTGAAAATAACGCCATTGTAATTCACTTGACCTTGATTCCTTATTTAGCAGCTGCAGGGGAGTTAAAAACAAAACCTACACAACACTCTGTTAAAACATTGATGGAAAGCGGAATTAAAGCGGATATCTTAGTTTGTAGAACCGAGCATGAACTTTCTCAGGAATTGCGTAGCAAATTAGCTTTGTTTTGTAATGTGAAAAAAGAAGCAGTTATTCAATCTATCGATGCTTCAACTATTTATGAAGTACCTAACTTAATGCTTGAAGAAGGTCTTGATGTAGTTGCTCTGAAAAAATTAGATTTACCTAAAAAAGCAGCACCAGATTTAAAAACTTGGAATACTTTCTTAAAAAGATTAAAAAGCCCAAAACACACTGTAAATATTGGTTTGATTGGGAAATATGTGGAGATGCAGGATTGTTACAAGTCTATTTTAGAGGCTTTTATTCATGCGGGAGCAGCTAATGAAACTAAGGTAAATGTAGTTTCTATTCACTCGGAATATATTGATGAAGAAAACATCGCTGACAAATTTAAAGATATCGATGCCATTCTTGTTGCTCCAGGTTTTGGTGAAAGAGGAATTGAAGGTAAAATTGCCGCAGTACGTTATGCCCGTGAAAACAATATGCCTTTCTTTGGTATTTGTTTGGGTATGCAAATGTCGGTAATTGAATATTCTAGAAATGTTTTAGGGTATGCTGAGGCAAATTCTACTGAAATGAATGATCAAACGCCTCATCCAGTAGTTAATCTTATGGAAGAGCAAAAAAATGTAACCGATAAAGGAGGTACCATGCGTTTAGGTGCTTGGAAATGTGAGATTAAACCAGATACTTTGGCTTACAAAATCTATGGTGAAACTACTATTTTTGAGCGTCACCGTCACCGTTATGAGTACAACAGTGCTTATGTTGCTGAGTTAGAAAAAGGAGGTTTGAAAGCTTCAGGAGTAAATCCAGATACAGGATTGGTAGAAATTGTTGAAATTGAAAATCACCCATTCTTTATTGGAGTTCAATACCATCCAGAATATAAGAGTACAGTAGCTAATCCGCATCCTTTGTTTGTGAATTTTGTGGCTGCAGCTGTAAAAGCAAGAAAAAAATAGTAGGTTATTTTTAGAAATAACATCAAATAATTTGACTTAAAATAAGTCAAGACAAATAATTCGTATTAAAATGGAAGAAAAAAAGTTTGACCCCAATTCGTTAATTGGTTTTGTATTGATTTTCGGTATATTACTTTGGATAATGTATCAAAACAAACCTTCTGAAGCAGAACTTGCCGCAGAAAAAGCCAAAAAAGAATTGGTTGTTAAAGATCCAAAAGCGCAAAAAAATGTTGCTGCAATTACACCAACAGTTGCTGCAGCTGGTGATTCTTTGCAATTAGCACAATTACAAAAATCTTTAGGGAGTTTTGCTTATTCAGCTACTTTAGCTTCTGCAAAAGAGGAATTTACTACCATTGAGAACAAATTAGTAAAACTTAAAATTGCTAATAAAGGTGGTTATATTGTGGAAGCATCTTTAAAGGATTTTGAACGTACTAAAAAAGGTTCAGGCGAATTGGTACAATTAATAAAAGACAATAATGCTCAATTCAATTTGCAATTAGCTACTGTTGATAATCATACCTTAAATACAAAAGAACTTTATTTTGAACCAACTTTGACTAAAAATGGTGAAGACCAAATTTTGTCAATGCGATTAAAAGCCGCTCCTAATGCATATTTGGAATATAAATATGTATTAAAAGCAAATGATTATATGCTGGATTTTGATATTCAAACTCAAGGATTGAATACTATTTTAAAAACAGCTAAACCAGTTCAATTAGAATGGGATTTTAAAACCTATACTAATGAAAAAAGTGTTACTTACGAAAACCGTTATTCTGAATTGTATTTTGAATATGAAGATGCTAAAAAAGACTATTTAGGTCAAGGTCATGATAAGACAGAAACAGCAGAAGAGGTTTCTTATGTAGCTTACAAGCAACATTTCTTTTCTTCCATTTTGTTGTCTTCAACTCCATTTAAAACAGCTGAATTGTATTCTAACAATCTAGTAAATGATGCTAATGTTGATACTGTTTTTACAAAACAATTTAAGGCTGTTATGCCATTAGCATTCAAAAATGGGGAGTTAGACCAAAAAATGAATTGGTATTATGGACCTACAGATTATAAATTATTAAAATCTTACGATAGAAATTTAGAAGATATTGTAGCCTTAGGTTGGGGTATTTTTGGTTGGATAAACCGTCATATCTTTATTCCAACATACGGATTCTTAAGTTTGTTTATTTCACAGGGATGGGCTATTGTATTGTTTACTATTTTAGTAAAATTAGTTATGTCTCCCGTTACCTATAAATCATTCCTTTCTCAGGCTAAAATGAAAGTATTACGTCCTGAAATTACTGAAATTGGTGAGAAGTATAAGGATGAACCAATGAAAAAGCAACAAGAGACGATGAAGTTATACAACAAAGCAGGGGTAAATCCTATGGCAGGTTGTGTACCAGGTTTGTTGCAAATGCCAGTTTTCTATGCTTTGTTCCAGTTTTTTCCATCGGCTATTCAGTTAAGACAAAAAGGATTCTTATGGGCAGATGATTTGTCATCATTTGATTCGGTTTACAAATTGCCTTTCCATATTCCTGCTTATGGAGATCACGTTAGTTTGTTCCCTATTTTAGCTTCTATTGCTATTTTCTTTTATATGAGAATGACAACTGGTGACCAACAAATGGCAACACCACAACAAGAAGGTATGCCAGATATGGCTAAAATGATGAAAGTAATGGTGTATATTTCGCCGTTAATGATGTTGTTGTTCTTTAATAGTTATGCGTCTGGATTGAGTTTGTATTATTTTATTTCTAATACCATCACCATTGGAATCATGTTAGTAATTAAAAATTACATTATTGATAGCGATAAGATTCATGCTCAAATTCAAGAAAACAAAAAGAAAGAGCCTAAGAAACAAAGTAAGTTTCAACAAAAATTACAAGAAGCTATGGCACAACAAGAAGCCATGAAAGCTCAAAATAAAAAGAAATAATTCAGTCAAAAAAATCTCGTTCATTCGAGATTTTTTTGGTTAAAGAGATAATTTATAAGTAAGCTAATCCGTTTTTAGTTGATAAATAGTTTTTATGAAAATAAGATGTAAAATAGTTTTAGTTATAGGTCTAGTTTTAAGTTTTTCTAATCTTCAGGCTCAAAATACTTTTAATAATGTTGATGCTAATGGAAAGAAAGATGGCGTGTGGAAAGGTATTTATCCCGAATCCAAAAGACCTCGTTACGAAGGAACTTTTTCACATGGAAAAGAAATAGGGGAGTTCAAGTTTTTTGATGATACTAAAGCAGGAGCTGTAATTGCAACCCGAACTTTTAATCCTAATGATAATGTAGCATACACGGTTTTTTACGACCAAAATAAAAACAAAGTAAGCGAAGGTAAGGTGGTTAACAAATTGTTTGAGGGCGAATGGAAATACTATCATTTAGGAGCCAAAACAATTATGACGATTGAGCATTATAAAAATGGAAATTTAGAAGGAATACGTTCTGTATTTTTTCCTAGCGGAAAAATTGCTGAAGAAACCAATTATAAAAACAACTTGAAAAATGGCAGTTCTAAAAAATATTCCGAAAAAGGAGTTGTTTTAGAAGAAGCCACTTTTAATAATGACCAATATAATGGAGAAGCAATCTTTAGAGACGTTGATAACAATATTGTTTCTAAAGGTAATTTTACTAACGGAAAGAAAACGGGCATTTGGCAATTTTTCGAAAAAGGAAAATTAACCGCAGAGGAAAACATGAGTCATCCTACAACAAAAGGTTCATTAAAAACAAAGTAGATTTGGTTTAGAGGTTTTTGATTACAAACGATATGTTATAATGGACAGAATCGTTTGAAAACTTTGTACCTTTGCAGGCATAAAAATAAATTTTAGAATGAAACGTGTTGTAGTAGGACTTTCTGGAGGTGTAGATTCAAGTGTTGCCGCTTATTTGTTGCAGCAACAAGGCTATGAAGTGATTGGTCTTTTTATGAAAAATTGGCATGATGATTCGGTTACGATATCAAATGAGTGTCCATGGTTAGAAGATAGTAATGATGCTTTGTTAGTAGCTGAAAAGTTAGGAATTCCATTTCAAACCGTTGATTTAAGCGAACAATACAAAGAGAAAATCGTTGATTATATGTTCAACGAATACGAAAAAGGACGAACTCCTAATCCAGATGTACTTTGTAATCGCGAGATAAAATTTGATGTTTTCATGAAAATCGCCTTAAGTCTTGGGGCCGATTATGTAGCAACAGGGCATTATTGTAGAAAAGGAGAGGTTGAAGTAGATGGAAAGCCTGTTTACCAATTGCTTGCCGGTGTTGATGGAAATAAAGATCAATCCTATTTCTTGTGTCAGTTATCCCAAGAACAACTGGCTAAATCGCTTTTCCCAATTGGCGAATTAACCAAACCACAAGTGCGCGAAATTGCAGCCGAAATGGAATTGGTTACTGCCGAAAAGAAAGATTCTCAAGGTTTGTGTTTCATTGGAAAAGTGCGTTTACCAGAGTTTTTACAACAAAAATTACAACCTAAAGCAGGGGTTATTGTTCAAATTGATAAATCCAATTCGATTTATAATATAGCTATTCCGAGAGGATTAACGGATGAAGAAACCTTGTCATTGGTTTCCAGTCCTATCGAATATACACCAGAAATGGGTAAGGTTGTAGGTAGACATCAAGGGGCACATTATTTTACAATTGGTCAACGTAAAGGATTGAATGTAGGAGGAACTGCCGAAGGTTTATTTGTTATAGCAACTGATGTAGTTTCGAATACGATTTATACCGGAATGGGAAGCCATCATCCAGGTTTGTTTAGAAAAGCTTTGTTTGTAGAAAAATCTGAAGTACATTGGATTCGTCCTGATTTGGCTTTAGCCAATGGAGAAACGATGAAAGTAAAAGCAAGAATTAGGTACAGACAACCTTTACAAGACGCCACTTTACACCAATTTGAATCCGGAATGTATGTGTCTTTTGAAGAACCACAATCGGCAATTACCGAAGGACAATTTGTATCTTGGCATCTTGATGACGAATTAATAGGTTCGGGAGTGATTTCGTAGTTGTACTTTCAAAAAATAAACAATATATTTAAGTGATTAATTCTTTATTAAGATTAATCACTTTTTTTTATAAATACAATTGTACTATGAAAAAGCTTTGTTGGTTGATTTTTGTATTATTCCCTTTAATGGTTTTTTCGCAAGAAGAAGCTTGGGTATACTTTAATGCTAAAACAAACGAACAATATTATTATAATTCGCCACAGCAAATGCTGTCGCAGCGTGCATTAGATAGACGAAATATTCAAAATATTCCCTTAGATTTTAAAGATATTCCTTTAAATCCCGAATTTGTAAGTCGTATTAAAATGGTTTCGGGAATTCAAGTGATGGCCAAATCTAAATGGCTCAATGCAATTCATGTTAGAGGTTCACAAAGTAGTATTAACTCACTAAAAAACTTTGATTTTGTTGGCCAAGTTGATTTTGCAAACAAAGCTTTGAATGGAATCAATAAATCAGTTTCCGTTTCTAAAGTAGTTTTGCAGCAAAAGAAAAAAACTAAAAAAGAAAAAAAAATCAAAGCGTCTGGTGGTTATGCTTTGCAAATAGAAATGCTAAATGGACAGTTTTTACACCAAGAAAACTTTAAAGGTTCGGGCAAAATCATTGCTGTTTTAGATGCTGGTTTTTTAGGAGTAGACACTTCGCCAGCTTTTCAAAGGTTAAGAGCAAACAATCAAATTTTAGGCGGTTATAATTTTGTTAGCAGAGATAATAATTTTTATGCTAATGATACTCATGGAACGAATGTACTTTCTACCATGGCTGCTTATACTGAAAATTCATTAATAGGGGCAGCAATTGATGCTTCGTACTATTTATTTGTTACAGAAGATGTAAATGCTGAAAATCCTGTTGAAGAATCATTGTGGGTAGAAGCTGCTGAAAAAGCAGATAGTTTAGGTGTAGATATTATTAATAGTTCCTTGGGGTACACCGAGTTTGATAATCCTTCTTACAATCATAATTATAGTGATAGAAATGGAATTACTGCTTTTGCTTCTAAAGGAGCTGAAATTGCTAGTAGTCGCGGAATGTTGGTCGTAGTTTCGGCAGGGAATGAAGGGGGTACTGTTGATCCTTATATTGGAGTTCCGGCAGATGCTTTTTCGGTGATTACGGTTGGCGCGGTTGCTTCAGATAAAAAGAAAGTGGATTTTAGTTCTATTGGTCCTTCGGCTGATGGTAGAATCAAACCTGAGGTTATGGCTTTGGGGCAAAATGTAATTGTTTCAGACGAAAAAGGAAATGCTGTTTATTCAAATGGAACGTCTTTTTCTGCTCCTTTAATTTCGGGAATGTTAGCTTGTTTGTGGCAGGCACATCCTTATTTGACCAATGAAGAAATAAAAGAATTGTTGCTTGAATCTTCGAATAAATATGTGGATCCAGATAACGAATACGGTTATGGAATTCCAGATTTTAACTTGGCGTTAAGCAATGGAAGTTCGTTAAAAAAAGAATCATTCCAGTATTTTGTGGCTGTTCCCAATCCCACCACTGATATTGTTTCTATACATTTTCCAGTTACATTTAATAAAGGAACTATTTGGTTTTTTAGTGCTTTAGGACAAAAAGTTATAGAAAAAAAGGTTATGGAAAAAGAAGCGTCTTTTTCATTGGAAAGCTTGAGTAGCGGTGTTTATTTTTATAAAATAGAATCGGATGCATTTTCTAAATATGGTAAAATAATCAAAAAATAATATACAATGAACCCAATAGCAAAGCTTTTCAATATTCAATATCCCATTATTCAAGCAGGAATGGTCTGGGTAAGTGGTTATAAATTAGCCAGTGCTGTGAGTAATGCGGGAGGTTTGGGCTTGATTGGAGCAGGTTCTATGTATCCAGAAGTTTTACGGGAACATATTCAAAAATGCAAAAAAGCAACTTCTAAACCTTTTGGCGTAAATATTCCAATGTTGTATCCTAATATTGAAGAAATCATGCAAATTATTGTTGAAGAAGGCGTTAAAATTGTCTTTACTTCGGCAGGAAATCCAATGACATGGACGCCCTATTTGAAGCAAAATGGTGTTACGGTAGTTCATGTGGTCAGTAGTACTAAATTTGCATTAAAAGCACAGGCAGCAGGTGTAGATGCTATAGTTGCCGAAGGTTTTGAAGCAGGTGGTCATAATGGAAGGGAAGAGATGACTACTTTTACTTTGATTCCAATGGTGAAAGAACAAATAAAAATTCCTATTATTGCAGCGGGTGGAATTGCTAATGGAAACGGAATGCTGGCAGCCATGGTTCTTGGAGCAGATGGTGTTCAAATAGGCAGTAGATTTGCGGCTTCGGTAGAATCATCGGCTCATGATAATTTCAAACAAACAATTTTGAATACAAAAGAAGGAGGCACACAATTAACATTGAAAGAATTGACTCCGGTTCGGTTGATAAAAAATAAATTTTTTGAAGATATTCAGGAATTGTATGCCAAATGTCCAACCAAAGAAGATTTGACTCAATTATTAGGAAGAGCACGTGCTAAGAAAGGCATTTTTGAAGGAGATTTGGTTGAGGGAGAATTAGAAATTGGTCAGATTGCCGGATTAATTCACGATATAAAACCCGCAAAAAGAATTATTTTAGATATAATGCAGGAATATCAATTAGCTAAAAAAAGTGTTGCCCAGTTTTTATAATAAATAGATTAAAATGACAAAAATAAAATGCTTTTACATAAGTCTACTTTTTTTAGGAATTGGCCTGCAGCAATCCTATAGTCAAACGTATAAGTTTAGAACTTCAGGCTTTAGCGTTTTAGAAAAAAACGAAAAAGGAAAATGGGGCAAATGGTCCGATTTGAGTTTGGTTAATATTACTGTCACCTTAGATACTAATAAAAATAGAATAATTGTATATTCTAGAAACATCCAATTGTATGAAATATTAACTTACCAACCAGAGTCAGAATCCGAAAGTGATTTAGTTTATTCTTTTACTTGTAAGGATAATGATGGTTTGGATTGTACGGTTTCAATTATTACCCGAAAAAAACAAGATAACCGCAAGCAATTGTATATTACCTATCCAGATTATGTGATTGTCTACAATATTTTTACGATGTAAAACTCTAATTATTCATTTTCAATATCCTTGATAAACTCATCATATTCTAGATAAAAACGTTCTAAAGCATCCATTTTATCATTGAAAAAATCAAAAATACTATCCCAATGATTGCGGTTGCTAAAACCTACACCTAGTTTTTCTACCCAAATACGGCTAATGGTTTTTCCGTTTTCTAGAACATAATCTTGCTCAAAAACTAAATCACTGATAAATTCTTCGTCTAAAATATTTTTTAAAGCGACTAGTTTTTCAAAATAAGCCGTTCTTTTTTCGTTATTGCGGTGTTCAATATCAATAAGAACTTGGGCTTTTTTATTATCCACATAAAATTTAAAAGAGAAATCTTTAATCTTTGTGTCGTATAATAGCCATTTTCGCGGATATTTTTCGGCAAATGTGACCCAGAATTCTCGTTTTAATCGTTGTGTTTCTTCTTTACTATACATTTTAGATGCTTTGGCTTTAGAAAATTTGTACAAACTTGTTTTCTAAAGTATATTTATGTTTTTATTGCAAAAATAGACTTTCGATTATGGATTTTCAATGTTTTTTAAAATTTATACCTGATTTAGTTCAAGCACCACTGACGGCATTGGCTTCTCATGAAAAGATGATGCCTTTTGAGCGCAAAGAACTTTTGGCTAAAATAAATTTGAAAGAAAAGAATCCTAAAGAGGCAGCGGTTACCATGTTGTTCTATCCTAAAAACCAGCAGACACATTTGGTTTTAATCGTTCGCAATTCGTACAAAGGCGTACATTCGGCTCAAATTGCTTTTCCCGGTGGAAAATTCGAAAAAGAAGATTTCGATTTTCAAGCTACTGCTCTAAGAGAAACCGAAGAAGAAATAGGAATTACACGTAGTAAAATTGACATTATAAAAGCTTTTACTCCGTTATATATTCCGCCAAGTAATTTTATGGTGCATCCTTTTTTAGGCATTTGTAAAGAAGAAGTTCAATTTGTTCCTGATCCATTGGAGGTGGCTGCTATCATCGAATTGCCTTTGACTGATTTTAGAAATGATGCTATTATTTCTGTCGAAAAATTATCTACTTCTTATGCTACCAATATTGAAGTTCCCGCTTTTATGATAGATGGACATGTTGTTTGGGGAGCCACAGCCATGATGTTGAGTGAATTGCGAGATGTTTTAAATACTATTTTGCTATAAAAACGATTAATAAAGGGCAATCTGAAATATAAGGCTCAAATAAAAAAGTTGTAATTTTGCAATCCAATTTTAAAAAATGAAATTTATAGTTTATGGGACTAATTAAAAGAAATCCTTTTGGACATATCTTATTTCTAAAAAAATGGTTGATCCGTGTTTTTGGGAGCTTTACTCATAGACGTTATCGCGGTTTTAACGATTTGCAAATTGAAGGTTCAGAGATTATTCGAAATTTACCAGATGCCAATGTGCTTTTTATTTCCAATCATCAAACCTATTTTGCCGATGTAGTGGCTATGTTTCATGTGTTTAATGCCAGTTTAAGCGGCCGTATTGATTCTATTAAGAACATTGGTTATCTATGGCAACCCAAAATGAATATCTACTATGTAGCTGCTAAAGAAACCATGCGTTCTGGGTTATTACCTAAGATTTTGTCTTATGCTGGTGCTATTCCTGTAGAAAGAACCTGGCGCTCAGAAGGAGTAGATTGTACGGAAAAAAAGGCGGTAAATCCTAACGACACAGAAAATATCAAAAAAGCACTCCGCGATGGTTGGGTGATTACTTTTCCACAAGGTACTACACGTTCTTTTAAACCAGTTAGAAAAGGAACGGCACATATTATAAAACAACATCGTCCTATTGTAGTTCCTATTGTTATTGATGGTTTTAGACGTTCTTTTGATAGAAAAGGAATCCGAATGAAAAAGAAAGGAATTCTACAATCTTTTATCATAAAAGAACCACTTCAAATTGATTATGATAACGATTCTATTGATGAGATTGTTGAAAAAATAGAGTATGCCATCGAGCAGCATCCTTCTTTTTTAAAGGTAATTCCAGCCGAAGAAATAGAAGAACAAGAGCAATTGAACAAATTGCGTCAATGGGAAATTGATTCTTAGTTTACAAAGCTCTTTTTTTGTAATAATTCACCATTAAATCTACAAATCTACTGTAGCTGTCAATACCTTCTTTCTGTTGATTAATTTTGAGATAACGATCGTAAAAAGCATGAAAACCTTTTTCGATTGGGGTTTGATATTGCATCCAGAATTGCTCACTTTCTTTATAGTTTTTTATAATACCAGGATGAACGGTTTTTAGTAATTCATCATATGTTTTTTCATCTCTAAGGTACCAATTATTCAAACAATAACGCAACGCAAAGCTGTAGCCAGAATATTTAAAATACAAATCAGTATTGTTTGTTGACGCTAAAAAACCAATGAAATTGCATTCGCTTTCGCTAGCATAACCCAATTGATGTGCCATTTCATGACAGCTGGTGGTGGGTAAATTATACATTGGAATTAAATAATTTACTTGGGCTTCATTGGTAAAAGGATTCAAATATCCGCCAAATCCCATATAAGTTAGCGGTAAGCTAAATAAGGATTTCTTGAGGCTTAGATGTTGGTAAGTAAAAAATGGATAGTTGGTAGATAGGTTTTTGTAACCGTTTAAATTCTTTAGAAATGTCTGTTCGTGTGTGTATGGATAAACTACTTTCGAGCTGTCATCTTTAGTAATTTGACTGTGAATTTGATTGGTTTTAGCAATAATTTTTTTTGTAAAATCCAACAAATCAGCATCCGAATATTCACGTTCAATGTTCATTTTTTTGAAAAGAGGAACTCTGTAATAGTTGATTGCCCAAAGAAAATGAAAGCAGAAATAGAATACGGAAAATACACTCAAGATAGCTAATATTTGATTTTTCCAATTTGTTTTCCAAGTCTTTCTATTGTTCCAAAACCATTTTAAAGTCCATACAATCAATATAAAATACAATACGTCTCCTATTGAAAACGGAATCCAGCCCAGCGTAATCCTAAGAAAATTAGAAAAGAGTGGATATATTCCATTGCTGTAAAAACGTTCAACAGATTCTGGAAAAAAACGAATTATTTTGAGAATTAAAATCTGGATTACTAGTAATAATGGGAGTAGGTATTTGCGTTTCAAAATAGCATTTTTATAGTGTTGTAAATATAATTACAATATTCAATTTATTAGCCGAAAAGGATTTTAAACTTTGTAACTTTGAGTTTTTTAAATCGAAACACAAGATATGAGTCAAGAGATACGAAATTTAGAACCTAAGGCATTATGGAATAATTTTGCCAATTTGAATGCAGTACCGCGACCTTCTAAAAAAGAAGAACGCATAGTTGCATTTATGAAAGACTTTGGTAAAAACTTAGGTTTAGAAGTTTTTGAAGATGAAATTCATAATGTAATCATTCGTAAGCCGGCAACAGCGGGAATGGAAAATCGTAAGCCAATTGTATTACAAGGACATTTGGATATGGTGCACCAAAAGAATGCTGATACGGTGTTTGATTTTGAAACCCAAGGAATCGAAATGTATGTAGATGGCGATTGGGTACGTGCTAAAGGAACAACTTTAGGAGCAGATAATGGACTGGGAGTTGCAGCAATTATGGCTGTTTTAGAAAGTACTACTATTGCACATCCAGCTATTGAAGCTTTGTTTACTATCGATGAAGAAACAGGAATGACTGGTGCAATGAATTTAGAAGGTGGCCTGTTGCAAGGTGAAATTCTGTTGAATTTAGATACCGAAGAAGATGATGAAATTGATATTGGTTGTGCCGGAGGAATTGATGTTACAGCAGAAGCAGAGTATGATGAAGAGGAAACTCCAGAGCATTCAGTAGGTTATGCTATTACCGTAAAAGGACTTAAGGGAGGACATTCAGGAATTGATATTCATAAAGGTTTGGGTAATGCCAATAAAATAATGAACCGATTGTTGTTTGATGGTTTTGATAATTTTGGTTTGCAAATTTCAGAAATTCATGGTGGAAGTTTGCGGAATGCTATTCCGCGTGAAAGTGTTGCTAAAGTAATTATTGCTTCGGTTTATGATGAGGCTTTTGTTTTTGATATGCAACAAATTGTCAATGAAATCAAAAATGAGTTAAAAACCACCGAACCTGATTTGGAAATTGTTTTCGAAAAATTGAAAAAAGTTCCTGCAAGTGTAATGCCATCAATGGCACAATATTATTTTGTTCGTTCTATGGCTACTGCTGCAAATGGCGTCCACAGAATGAGCGCCGACTTTGATAATTTAGTAGAAACTTCAAATAACATAGCTAAGGTTAGTTTAGGAAAAGGAAAACTAGCGGTTCAATGTTTAACACGTTCTTCTGTCGAATCGGCTAAGTTTGATTTAGCTAATGAATTGCGTTCTGCTTTTGAATTAATGGGCTGCGAAGTGGAGATTTCAGGTTCTTATCCAGGTTGGACTCCAAATCCTGATTCGGCTATTTTAGCTGCTTTGATTCCAATTTATGAAAGACAAAATGGAGAAAAACCTAAAGTAGTGGCTTGTCATGCTGGATTAGAATGTGGAATTCTAGGAACTAATTATCCTGATATGGATATGATTTCTTTTGGACCAACTATCCAAGGTGCACATTCTCCTGATGAAAGAGCCAGTATAAGTTCGTCTCAAAAATTCTGGAAGTTTTTAGTTGAAATTTTAGCTAATATTCCAGTGAAATAAAAGTATTCAGAGTTCCGATTTTAGTGTTCAGTTTGTTGCTGAATACTAAAATCGGAATACTGATCACTATAATTTAATCTCTTTTAGGACTGTTCTTTTTTTCTCTTTTCTCTTCCTTCTTTTCTTTGGCTGTTTTTAGCGGTTCTTTTTTGACATTCTTTTTAGTGTCTTGACTTTTTGCCATCTTAATTGGGTTTTATGGTTGTGTTTTAGTAAATGTAGGTCTTATTGTGTTTGCTTTTCTTTTTTATAGATAAAAAAATCCCCAACTACTTTGTAATTGAGGATTTATTCATTGTGTTTAGTTTTTTTATTTCTTTTTCAAGATTTTATATTGTTCATAACAGCCACTTATGGCATCCATGATTTGCAAGTCGTTTGCCGTTTGTATAAAAGATTCTGAATAATTGCAACGTTGTAAAATTTCAGGAATTTCTTTTTTATCTATGCCTAATAAAACAGCTAAGGTTTCGCGGTCAAATTTAGATTCTAAAAGATTTCTCACGGTATCGTCTTTTTTCATTTCCTTTAGTTTTTTTAACTCCGTTGATTTTTTACCAAAGAAATTATACAACATATCGGCAGGATTAAAAATAGACCCCAATACTTTTCCAAAAGCTCCAGGAGAGTATTCTCCAGCTTCGTAACCATTGTTTAATCCAGAAATACTATAACGGTAGTTGTTATTTACAGGAATAGTTTTAGAATCCACTTCTAGATAGCCCGTTAAATTAAAAGGACGTATTACAACTTCCTCTAATGCAATGGCTTTTTCAGTTAAGAAAATCTTAGAAACTTTATTTTTTATCCAGTCATTGGTTACTTTAACTCTTAGAGATTGAAAACCTAATAAGGATAAATGTAGGGTATCTGAAGGGTGAACATCAATTTCAAAATATCCGTTAGAATCGGTTATTGCGCCTCTTACTTTATTGATGTTGATAACGTTAACTCCGGGAAGGGGAGTCTTATTGTTATCATTGTAAATATATCCTGTTACTTTTTGCGAAGTAACTACTTCTTGGGCAAAAGTGGGTACAGCTAGGACTAAAAATAAGAAAACTACAAAATATTTCATAAACTGGTTTAAAACTTTAAAAGTAATAAAACGGCTTTAAATATTTTGTAGTTTATTATTTTAATTATAAGAAAATTAACAATAGCTTGTTAGTCTCTTCTTGGTCTTCTTGGTCTTGGTGAATCTCCAAAGCTTTCAGAGCGTCTAGGTGCTCTGTCTGAAGAACCTTCTCTTCTTGGAGCACTGCTTCTTTCACTTCTAAAACCACCATCTCTTGGAGCGGAGTTTCTGTCGCTTCTAAAACCTCCTTCACGTCTTGGAGCAAAACTACCTTCACGTCTTCCTCCTTCGCGTCTTCCGCCAGAGTTTCTTCCGTTATGGTCACGTCTTCCACCACCGTCGTTTTTAGAGATTTCTACATTAATACGACGTCCTTCTAATTGTACGTTGTTTAATACTTCCATTACTTTATCGGTGTGTTCAGGATCAGTGTTAAAGAAAGAGAAACCTTCTTTTACATCTACTTTGAAAACGTCATCACGACCTAAGTCTAATGTTTCTTTCAAGTAATCTTTCAATGACATCCAATCAAAGTTGTCTCTAGAACCAATGTTTACAAAATATCTGGTAGCGCCACCATTATTGTTTTCTCTTGGTGCACGATCGTCTCCACGCTCACGTCTATCAGAACCTGAAGCAGAAATATCTCTTGTTTTCTTGTAGTAATTTATGAAACGGTTAAATTCAACAGAAACCATTTTCTTGATCAATTCTTCTTTAGTTAGACCTTCAAGAACATCGTTAATAGCAGGTAAGTAGTTGTCAATTTCGTGATCTACCTCTGTATCTTTAATTTTATTGGCTAAGTGCAACAATTGAATTTCGCAGATTTCAATTCCAGAAGGGATTGTTTTTTCTTCGAATTTTTGTTTGATGATTCTTTCGATAGAAGAAATTTTACGCAATTCACTTTTAGTTACAATAACGATAGAAGTTCCTAATTTACCAGCACGACCTGTACGACCAGAACGGTGATTGTAAGTTTCAATTTCGTCAGGTAATTGGTAGTTTACTACGTGAGTAATGTTGTCTACGTCAATTCCACGAGCCGCAACGTCTGTTGCAACTAACATTTGGATTTGTCTTCCTCTAAAAGATTTCATTACACCATCACGTTGTGCTTGAGATAAATCTCCGTGCAAAGCGGCAGCGCTGTAACCATCTTCAATTAATTTTTCAGCAATAGCTTGTGTATCTCGTTTTGTTCTACAAAAAACTACTGAGAAAATGTCTGGATTAGCATCAGCTAAACGTTTCAAAGCTTCGTAACGGTCACGCGCATTTACTAAATAAAATTCGTGTGAAACTGTTGCTGAACCTGAGTTTTTAGTACCAACAGTAATTTCTTCAGGGCTTGTCATGAATTGTTTTCCAATTCTAGCAACCTCTGCTGGCATAGTAGCAGAAAACAACCATGTGTTTTTTTCGTCTGGGGTTGTTGAAAGGATGTTTACGATATCATCATAGAATCCCATGTTCAACATTTCGTCTGCCTCGTCAAGAATACAATAATTAATTTGAGTGATGTTTACTAATCCTCTGTTAATCATGTCTTGCATTCTACCTGGAGTAGCCACAATAATTTGTGCTCCTCTTTTAATGTCTCTCGCTTGTTCGGTAATACTAGCCCCACCGTAAACTGCTACCACATTAATACCTTTTTCGTATTTGGAGTAGTTTTTAAGTTCGTTGGTAATCTGTAAGCAAAGCTCGCGCGTTGGAGATAAAATTAACGCCTGTGTATTTCTGTTGTCAGCATCAATTTTTTGGATAACTGGAAAACCAAAAGCTGCCGTTTTCCCTGTCCCAGTCTGAGCCAACGCAACTAAATCTGTATCTTTTTCCAATAATAGGGGAATCGCTTTCTCCTGTACTTCTGACGGATTTTCAAATCCTAGATCTTTAATCGCCTTCAGTAACGATTCACTCAATCCTAATTGTTCAAATTTATTCATATGTATTTTTAAAATAGGGTGCAAAATTACTGTTAATAATCGATATAAACTAATGCATTTCTAAGTTTTAGTGATTTAATAGCTTTTGATTATCAGAAAGTTATGTTTTAAAACAAAAAACACAACTTTCTTTTTTCTATTTTTACAACTATAATTGGAAATCTTTCTAATAAAAATGAACAAAAATGTTGGATTTAAAACAATTATTTTATTTGCTTAAAAAAGAAATTAGCATTTGTGTGGCTTTTCCTCTATGGCTAATTTGATTTTTAATTGTCAAGTCTAGTTCGGCAAAAGTTTCTTGGTATCCTTCGGGCTGAAAAATAGGATCGTAGCCAAATCCTTGATTTCCTGATTTTTCAGAGGTAATTTTTCCTTTGGCTACGCCTGTAAATAAATGTTGTTCTCCTTTTAGGTTTAAAGCTATTACAGTTTTAAATTGAGCTGTTCGGTTATTTGTATCTGATAAAGCTTTGAGTACTTTATCCATATTGTCATTTGAGTCTTTATGTTCTCCGGCATAACGAGCCGAATAGACTCCTGGTTCACCATTAAGTGCGTCAATTTCAAGACCTGTATCATCAGCAAAACAATCGTAACCATATTTTTGGGTTACATAATTAGCTTTTAAAATAGCATTTCCTTGAATAGTATCAGCTGTTTCAGGAATTTCTTCCAAACAGCCAATAGCTTCAAGACTTAGAATTTTTATAGAATCTGGAAGTAATTGCTGAATTTCTTTGATTTTGTTTTTATTGTTGGAAGCGAAAACAAGTTGCATTTTTTAATTGATTTTTGAATTTTTAATGAATGAATTATTAATGTTTTGTGTTTATTTGACTGGTTTCTTAAATAATTGATAATTAATATGTTAGGTGTTTAAAAAAAGCGGATAATTGCAATTTATTCAAATTAATGTTGTATCTTTATACTGTGGTTTTGATTCATTACTTGTGTATGTTAATTTGGGTAGAAAAAATGAAAACACAATCATCAGCAGCATTTAGTTAATTATAAGTTGAGAATAGTAAATCAAAACCAATGGGGAGGGCTTTAATAGCCCTCCTTTTTTTAGTGCTTAGTTACATTTGTTAAATTGTCTGGGAAATAAAGATCGGAAAGATGGGTGAACTCATCTCCACGCATGAATATGGAAACATCTACATCTTCATAACTTGATTTTCCGGCAGCGGCTAATAATTCATTAGCAGCATAAAGGGTATTTTTGTGAAAATGATAGACTCTTTCAAACTTATCACTAACAGATAATCCTTTGATAAGCATTTTGTCTTGGGTAGCTACTCCAACAGGGCAGTTGTTTGTATTGCAGCGCAATGCCTGAATGCATCCTAGCGAAAACATAAAGCCACGTGCACTGTTACATAAATCGGCACCTAAAGCAATGGCTTTTAGGATAGCGTGCCCCGAAATAATTTTTCCGCTACAGATAATGCGTATTTTATCACGGATGTTGAATCGGATTAAAGTTTTGTTTACAAAAATAAGTGAAGGTTCTAAAGGCATTCCAACACCATCTGAAAATTCTAAAGGAGCAGCTCCCGTACCACCTTCGGCACCATCAACAGTGATGAAATCCGGAAAGCAATTTTGATCTATCATTTCCTGACAAATAGCTTCAAATTCGGTTGTTTGACCAATACAAAGTTTAAATCCGATGGGTTTTCCATTAGCCAATTCACGCAAATGTGCTACAAATTGAATTAGGCCTTTGGGACTGTCAAAAGCAGTATGACAAGGCGGAGAAAGAATTGTAGTGTGTGGTTTTACACCTCTAATGTTTGCAATTTCTTCCGTGTTTTTTGCTGCTGGTAAAACACCACCATGACCAGGTTTAGCTCCTTGAGATAATTTGATTTCAATCATCTTTACACTCGGAAGATTAGCTTTTTCTTTAAATTTTTCAGCATTAAAATTACCTTCGTCGTTGCGACAACCAAAATAACCGGTACCAATTTGCCAAGTGATATCACCTCCTTGTAAATGGTATTTGGTCAATCCTCCTTCGCCAGTGTTATGGTAGAAGTTCCCTTTTAAAGCACCTTTGTTGAGCGCCATAATGGCATTTTCACTCAAAGAACCAAAACTCATGGCTGAAATGTTCAATAAGGAAGCCGAATAAGGTTGCTTACAATCGGCTCCGCCAATAGTAATTCGAGGCAACTCTTCGTGTACTTTTGCAGGAAAAATAGAATGCTTTAATCCTTCATAAGAAGAAGTGTTGATGTCTAATTGTGTTCCAAAAGGCGTTGTTGCACCAATGTTTTTTGCACGTTGATAGGCTAAGGAACGTTCGTTTCTAGAAAATGGTTTTCCATCAGTTGTTCTTTCAATAAAATATTGTTGAATTTCTGGGGCTATTTCTTCAAACATATATCTGAAATACCCTAAAACAGGAAAGTTTCTAAGAATGGCATGTTTGTGTTGAAGGCTATTAAAGAAACCAATAACCAGTAAGATAAAAATAGAAATAGCTATTAAAAGACTGGTTTTGAATAAAAAATGTGCTGCTAGACTTAGAATTAAAAGTCCAGTACCAATAATAAAAAATTCTTTTCTCATAATAAAAAAGGCTTGGGATTATCTAAAATAAAAAGAATATATAAGAATTAAGTAAATCCTGAATGTTTTTAATATTTTCTTTTGGGTGCTGATGATCTAGCTAAAAAGCAGGCGAACATAAACATGCTTGATTCCTTTTTTGTCGGAATCTCTTTCGTCTATTTCCAGGATATCGGTTAGGGATTTTAGCATCGGAGTAAGTTTGGAAAAACCATAATTTCTAGGATCAAACTCTGGTTTTTTCTTGACAATCAGGTTTCCTACATCGCCCAAGAAAGCCCAGCCACTATCATCGGCAATATCGTCAATGGAATCTTCGATAAGATCAATAGTACGTTCGTCAATTTTATTTAATGGTTTTTCTGAAGGTTTTTCGGTGGCTTTAGTAGTAGTTTTTTCAACTGGTTTTTTAGTGTCTACAGTAGCAGTCTTCGTTGCTTTTTTCTTCTTAATAGCTCCGTCTAAAACTTCGATGAAGATAAAACGATCGCAGGCACTAATAAAGGGTTTTGGAGTTTTTTGTTCGCCAATTCCAATTACTTTCATACCTGATTCCCGCAATCTGGTGGCCAAACGGGTAAAATCACTATCGCTGGAAACAATGCAAAAACCGTCCAGTTTTCCGGAATATAATAAATCCATCGCATCAATAATCAAGGCTGAATCCGATGAGTTTTTACCTGTAGTATAGCTGTATTGTTGAATAGGTGTAATGGCGTGTTCTAATAAAACCCCTTTCCAGCCATTGGCATTGGGTTTTGTCCAATCGGCATATATGCGTTTGGTGGTTGGTGTTCCGTATTTAGTGATTTCTTCCATCATTCCTTTTACATTACTATAAGGAACATTATCGGCATCAATAAGAACAGCAAGTTTGAGTTCTTTGGTATTTTGTGACATAAGTATTTTGTTTGTGCTCTAAAGATAGTAATTCTTTAGAGGGGAAGTGTCTTAAAACAATTTTTAAAGTTTTGTTAATGTTGTTTTTTAGAATAAACTGGTAGGTGTTTTTCACCCTTTTTTTACCAAACCTACAAAAGTATCCCTGAAATTCTTTAGTTGTTTTAAAGTTTCATCATGGATTATATTTCCTTGTGCATCAAATTTTCCTTTTATTCCTGAGATTAGCAAAGTAGTTTCAGTGGTAAATTTTGCCATTGCTGTTTGCATGATGAGTTGGAGTTCTTCGTGTGCTTTTTGGCCATTGGCAGAGGCAGTGATAAGTCCTGTGGGTTTGTCGCTAAAAATGGTGGTGGCAATGCACCATTCGATAGCATTTTTTAGTCCGCTTGGGATGCTGAAAATATATTCTGGAGTACAAATCAGTATGCCATCGGCATTTTGAATGGCGTTTCTAAGTGCGATAATTGCTTCGGGAGGATTATTCTCAGAAAGTTCTGGGTCAAAGTGTGGAAGCGATTTTAAGTCAGTGTAAATATTGAACTGGAATTGGTCTTGAGATAAGTTGGCTAAGTATTTTACCAATTTTAAATTGGCAGAATTAGCACTGGCACTGCCTATTATCGCTAAAATTGTTTTCTTGTTACTCATGTTGATTTCTTATTTCCTCAAAATTTTATCCATCGATTTTCCTTTTGCTAATTCGTCAATTAATTTGTCTAAATAGCGAATTTGCTGCATCAGCTTATCTTCAATTTCTTCTACGCGATAGCCACATATAAGACCAGTAATTTTAGAGGTATTCGGATTCATTTGCGGTGCTTGCGCAAAAAAAGTTTCAAAGTCTGTTTTGTTGTCTAGAATTTCCTGCAAGGATTGTTCGTTGTATCCGGTAAGCCAAAATATAATATTGTCCACTTCTTCTTTTGTACGTCCTTTTTTCTCTGCTTTATTGATATAATGTGGATACACACTGGTAAAAGCCATTTTGAAAATTTTGGTATTTTTCATTTTTGTTGGTTTTTGATACTTGAAAAAAAAATAGATTGCCTAGGGTTGCAATAGCATTGTTAATGTATTTAAAAAATCAAACTTTTAATGCTCCTCTAAATCCTCTGGCAGCATAATAGGATTCGGCGCCGTTGTGATAGATAAAGACATTTCCATAGCGGAAATCAGCAAAAATGGCACCGCCTAATTTTCTGATTTCGGCTGGAGTTTCAATCCAACTCGATGTTTTGGTATCAAATTTTCCCAGTTTTTGTAATTCTCGGTATTGTTGTTCTGATAAAAGTGTGATTCCCATTGCAGCAGCCACATCTTCTACATTGTTTTTAGGTTTGTTTTCTTTTCTTGCCTCTAATGCCTGACGGTCATAACAAAGACTTCTGCGGCCTTTAGGACTTTCGGCTGAACAATCGTAAAAAGTATATTCGTCGGTATTTTTATCATAATGGACAACATCCGGTTCGCCGCCTGTTTGTTCCATTTCGTTTAGTGACCAGAGTTTTTCAGGATTAGATTCTAGTTTTGCTTGAACTTTATTCCATTCAATACCTTCATGGCGGTTTCTGTTTTTTTCAAAGCGGTCTTTTACAATTTGCAAAAGTGATTCAGTTTCAGTTGATGACAATTTTCTTTTCATAATACTAATTGTTTTTATTATGTCACACTGAGCTTGTCGAGATGTTTTTTATTGATGTCTTCGACAGGCTCAGACTGACAGTAGTATAATTAAAATTCTATCTCATTTTACAGTTTCGCTCGCACAAATCGATGATTTGAGCTATTCGGTTTTGTCTGGTTGCTGACCGTTTGGCTTGGTTTAGCCAGTACAAATAACTTTTTTTATAGGTTTTACTAAAGTTGTTATAATTGGAAAAAGCTTGCTGATTTTTATCAAATTCGAGTTGTAAGTCTTGCGGGATTTCTAAGTTTTCTACAGCGTCTAAACTTTCCCAAGAACCATTTTTCTTAGCAATTTCAATTTTTTCCAAGCCACTTTCTTGCATTAAATTAGCAGCAATTAATTCTTCTATATAGGTTTTGTTGAGTTTACTCCAAACGCTTTTGTCTTTGCGGGGTGTAAAAAGTTGTTGCCTTCGGTCTTCGTCCAGTTTTTTAACCGTAGAATCAATCCAACCGTAACAAATAGCCACTTTTACTGCTTCTTCCCAACGCATGCTTTCGGCTTCATGAGAAACTTTGTAAAAAATCAAATACACTGCTTTGTGAGAAGCGTGGTTTTCATGCAGCCAGGCTCTCCATTCGGAAGCGTTTTTAAAGTATAAGGTTGGTTTTTCGTGCATGGGGAATTCTTGTTGAATTTTTTAAAAAATAAAATTAGGGGTTTATTCGTAATCTTCTAAATAGAGTTCGTCAAAATCGTTAATTTTAGATAGTTTGATGAGCGGATTTTGCTTAATGGTTTTCCAAGTTTCTTTAAAAATTTCTTCACCACCTTCATCGTTTTTGTTGATATTTTCTTTTATTAGTTTCTTTTTAGTCAAGAAATTAATACTAGTTTCATTGCTAATTACAGCTCCACCATTGCTATTATCATAACCTATTAAATCAAAATCAGCGTTTTTATATCTAAAAGTATATTTCCAATAGCCATATCTACCGTGTCCGTAATGCATAATCAAGTTTCCTTTTTCTATAAAAATGCTTAAATCAGGTGGGAAATAAACACCACCATCTTCATTTTCAGAAGAGAAACAAGTGTAGTTTTTTGCAACCAATTCGTAATGGTCTTTTTTGTTTAATAAAACTATAATACCTCTTCGATTTCGGTCTAATTCTCCACGATTTTCATCTTTAACAAATTTACTTTTATCAGTGGCTTTTATGATAAGAACACAATCCTCAACACCATCTTTATCTAAGTCACCGTTTATTTTTTCAAAAAGGACAAAGCCTTTAGGTATAAAATGAGATGTCTTTTTTTCTTGTTTTTGTTGACCAAATACTAGTGTTGCGAAAAGTGTGGAAAGAAGAATTAGTGTTGTTTTCATTGTTTGTTTTGTATCTCTATTTCGATTTAATAGTAATCTTGTTATTCTTTAATTTTTATAACTCCTGTCCGGTATAAGTTTAATGCTTTTTGTAAAATAGTTTCAATGGTCTTTATAGGCAAATCTTTGTTTGGATTAACTCTGAAAATTTTCATTCGAGAACGCTTGCCTTCTTCCAATTTTGGGTGGTCAAGGTGTTTTCCTTCTACCATAAGAATATAAGGTTCATCGGTTTTTTTATCGGTCCACAAGTAGCAAAATATTTTTTTCTTGTAGCAGAAGCAGGGCATTCCATACTTTTTTGTTTCAATAATATTAGTGTCTTGTTTAAGGATAATGCTGCGTAGCGCAAGCAAAGAACTCTTGTGTGGTTCTTCTTTATTCAAATAGTAATTATCAAGTTGCTCAAGCATTTTTTTATTTTAGTGTAATTAAAAAATCTATTTAATTAGAAATCTCATCTAGTAACTTGATAAAATAGCTGTTCTTTGTGGGCAAGGACTGTAAATCTGTGCAATTGGAACCCAAAGCTACAAAATAAAAGAGTAAGTTTAGTTCGTCATTAAGGAGCTGCAAAATGCTTCGGTGTATTTGCAATTTGCTCAAAGGTCTCTGCAAAATGCTCAAAGACATTTGCAATTTACTCAGAGGTATTTGTAATTTACTCAAAGGTTTCTGCAAAATGCTCAGAGGTATTTGCAATTTACTCAAAGGTTTCTGCAAAATGCTCAGAGGCATTTGTAACTTGCTCAAAGGTATCTGCAAAATGCTCAGAGATATTTGCAATTTAATTAAAGGTTGTTGCAACTTTGTCGAGGACATTTACAGGGTTGAAATACTTTTGATTCGGATTCCAATAAAGCAATCGTCCATACAGCCTTTTTCATTATAGCCGCAAGTTGAAATGAGTCCGTTGTTTTTGGTTTCAAAATAGGTGTTAGAGTTTTTTCTCTTAATTAACCATTCGTTTTCTGCCTTGGCATAGATTTCATCTAATGTCAACGGACTTGCAGCATTAGAATTGGGATGACTGTTTATCTCGTTTTTATTTTCTGTCCATGCTAAATCTTCCTGAGGGACATTTTCCGGTGTTCCTAAATATTCAAAATCCCGTTGTATTACAACTCCGTTGGATACAGTAATAGTTGTTTTCCAACCGGAAGTTGAAAATACCGAACCTCCGGTTACCACATATTGATACGAATTATTAGAGGTTGCTTTAAAATCCAGCCAAACGCTTTTGCTTTTTTCGAAATCATTTTGATAATTTAAAGTATCATCATCATTTGAGCAGGAAAACAGACAAATGTTGATTAGCAAAAGTGTAATAATGTAAATGGATTTTTTCATGGTTGTGTTGTTTGAAGGTTTGTTAGGTTGATTTGGATTTTTAAATTTTCAACTAATTATTATTCAGTCATTATATTTCTAATTTCGTCAAATAAATCTTTCCATGTGGGATTAATAGATTGTATCAATTTGTTTTTGGCAGCTCTTGAACCTGCTTTTATTTGTTTTTCTCGGGCTATAGCATCTTCAATCCATTGAAATTGCTCGTAGTAAACTAATGTGTTTACATCGTATCTGGCTGAAAAGGAGGTTGGGTATTTCTTGTTTTTATGTTCTAAAATTCGTTGAGGAAGATTTGATGTAACACCAACATAAACTACCGTTTGGTATTTATTGGTGATGATATATACAAATCCTGGTTTCATTCTTTTTTGGTTTTATTTAGCGATTAGATTTACTTTTTTTTAGTGAGATTAAATTACCTTGTTAGTACGATTACATCTACTCGTGTTAGTGAGATTGCTTCGCTGTCGCTCGCAATGACTTATGCCGTCCAGTATGTCATTGCGAGGAACGAAGCAATCTCACTATGTAATTCTACAAAGTTGCTACTCGTTGAGAGTACAGATTACAAATCTGTGTTGTCTGATTAAATTTGTATTATTTTCCATGTTTCACCTTGTTTTTCCAAGAAATATGAACTTCCATATATACAACCCACTGATTTTGTATCAACTTCTATATATGCTTTCTTATTGTCACTTGAGAATATTGGATTTGAAATAATGATATATTCAAAATTTGATTTTTTATCTTTAAGTTCAGTTAAAGAAAAGGCCTTGATTTTTTTGGATATTTCGTTAGAAATTAATTTACTGCTTGTGCAATAATTTTGTTCAACAAAATTTAAAGAATCATTTTTATCGAAAAATGCTTTACCTCTATAGTTTGTTTTTAGAAGTGTTTCTAAGTAAACGTCCGAGTTGACAGATATTAAATCTGTTTTAGGTGGAAGTCTAATAATTACTTTTTTCTTTTTGACATTGAAGTCAGTCCTAATATTGAGTTTTTTTAAACTTGTACAAATTGGGAATATATTTTCTGATGTTGTGTCTATAAGAGTTAATAATATATTGTTAGTTTCAATTTCTCTTATTTTTATATTATCATTACAGTTTTGTCTGTTATTACAACTTATGGTTATGATCAAAATCAAAAAAGCAGCGACTTTTTTCATATGATTCTTGATTTAGTAATTATTTTATTTTCAAATATATTAAAATATTCTTACAAAATATCTTTTGGAAAGGAAATGAATTTAGTAGCCCTGATAGAGCCGATATCCTCGTAGCGTAGCGAAGAGATAAAGGCGAAAGCAGGAGGGAAGTGCTTATGAAAACCCAATCTTTCTGCTCCTAAAACAAAAAAAGACCTGCCAGTTTGCACCAGCAGGTCTTGTATTTTGGTGAGATTCCGAAACAAGTTCGGAATAAGCGATTCACACCATTTTATGTTATAAAATGGGTTCTCTGCTTATTTGATCAACTCAAAACTACGTTTTACAAAAGCCGTTAAAGCTTCTCCTTTTAGTAAGTTTTGCGATAATTTAGCCAAGTCTAAGGCTTGTTTTACAAGGCTTTCTTGTGCTGTTTTGTCTTCGGTACTTAAAATGGTGGTTGCCAAAGGCGAATTAGTATTTACCACCAAATTGTACATTTCCGGCATGTTGCCCATTCCGAACATTCCGCCACCGCCAGTTTGGCTCATTTCTTTCATTCTACGCATGAATTCTGGTTGCGTGATGATAAATGGTGCTGCCTGGCTGTCCATAGCTTCCAGTTGTACGGTGTATGTTTTTGGGATATAAGACTCTAAAGAAGTTTTCAGGCTTTCTTTTTCTTCCTCAGAAAGTTTAGAAATGGTGGTTTCTTCTTTCTTGATTAGGTTGTCAATATGATCCGAATCCACACGAACGAAAGTTAAATCTTTATTGTCGTTTTCCAGTTTTTGCATTAAATGCGAGATAATTGGCGAGTCTAATAATAAAACTTCGTATCCTTTTTCTTTAGCAATTTCAATATAAGAGTGTTGCTCTTCTTTGTTTCCTGCGTATAAAACAACCAGTTTTCCGTCTTTGTCGGTTTGTGCTGCTTTTAGGTTTTCTTTTAATTCGTCAAGTGTAAAGTATTTGTCGTCCACTGTTGGGTACAATACAAATGCGCCTGCTTTTTCGTAAAATTTATCTTCAGAAAGCATTCCGTATTCCAGAACGATTTTAATATCATTCCATTTTGCTTCAAAATCGGCTCTGTTTTCGTTGAATAAGGATTTTAATTTATCAGCAACTTTACGGGTAATGTAGTTTGAGATTTTTTTCACGGCACCATCAGCCTGCAATCCGGAACGGGAAACGTTCAAAGGAATGTCAGGTGAATCAACCACACCGCGAAGCATCATCAAGAATTCAGGAACAATTCCTTCTACATTATCGGTAACAAATACTTGGTTTTGGTACAATTGGATTTTGTCTTTCTGGATTTGCATGTCCGAGCCTAATTTTGGGAAATACAAAATACCAGTCAAGTTAAAAGGATAATCTACATTCAGGTGAATGTTGAATAAAGGTTCTTCAAATTGCATTGGATACAATTCGTGGTAGAACGTTTTATAATCTTCCTCATTCAAATCAGCTGGTTGTTTAGTCCAAGCAGGATTAGGATTGTTAACGATATTGTCAACTTCAATAGTTTCGTTTACGTAATCTTCCGGAGCATCTTCTGGTTTAGGTAAAGTTTCAGTTCTGGTTCCAAATTTAATTGGAATAGGCATGAACTTGTTGTATTTATTCAATAATCCGCTGATTTTTGAATCTTCTAAAAATTCTAAAGAGTCTTCAGCAATATGAAGGATGATTTCTGTTCCGCGTTCCGTTTTGTCGGCTGGTTCTAATGAAAATTCAGGACTTCCGTCGCAAGTCCAGTGTGCTGCTGGTTCGTCTTTGTATGATTTTGTGATAATTTCCACCTTAGAAGCTACCATAAAAGCCGAGTAGAAACCTAGTCCGAAATGGCCAATAATTCCAGAATCTTTAGCGGAGTCTTTGTATTTTTCCAAGAATTCTTCAGCACCCGAAAAAGCCAGTTGGTTAATGTATTTCTCTACTTCTTCAGCCGTCATACCAATACCTTGGTCAATGATGTGCAGTTTTTTGCCTTCTTTGTCAATCTTTACTTCAAGTATTGGGTTGCCATATTCTACTTTGGCTTCGCCAATATTGGTAAGATGTTTTAATTTTAATGTTGCATCTGTTCCATTCGAAATTAATTCACGCAAAAAGATCTCGTGATCGTTGTATAAGAACTTTTTAATTAGCGGAAAGATGTTTTCCACTGAGACGTTAATTTTTCCAGTTGTCATATTTAAAATTTTTTTAAAGTGTTTTACAATCAGTTACAGTTTCTTCAAATAGAATACCAATTCAAACTAAGGTGACAAATTGTCTTACCTATAAATTTTGTAATAAAATAATGAGATTATGGAATATAATTTGTAAGTTTAGATTGTATCTTTGTCTTAGTTTAATATTAAAACGATAAACGATGAAAAAAATATTTTTTGTTACAGCAATTGCGCTAGCGCTATTTTCCTGCAAAACATCTTCGGTTACTGCTACTAAACTGGATCGAGGAATCCAAACAGGCGTAAAAGGAAATTGGGTTATTAGTTCTGTTTCTTATCCGGGTTCAGAATACATCAAGGTGAACTCTTTCCAATTGGCTGATTCAAAATGTTTTGAAGGAAGTACTTGGAAATTTGTTTCTAACAACAACAAAGGAACGATGGCTTTAACTAAGTATGATTGTCCTGTTTTTAGTTCGCCAATTACATGGTTTGTAAATTCTAATGGAGAATTTGTTTTGAAGATTTTAGATGCTGGAGAAAAAGCAAAAAGAGTTAGAGATGGTTATGTATTGCACGTAGCTAATTTAACGGACAGTTCTTTCCAATTGATTGATAAAATTGATGTTGGTGGAAAATTAACAGATGTGGTTTACCAATTTCAACGTGTAAACTAGTTCTAGGAAATTTAATAAATAACAAAAAAAAAGATAATTATGAAAAATATATCCGTATTAGCATTAGCTTTAATAATGATTGCTGGTTCACTGTTTACAAGTTGTGAGGCTGTAAAAAATACTAATAAAACACAAAGAGGAGCTGCTATTGGTGCTGCTGGAGGTGCTATTTTAGGAGGGATTTTAGGAAACAACTTAGGAAAAGGTGGAAAAGGTGCTATGGGAGCTGTTATAGGTGGTGTTGTAGGTGGTGTTGCTGGTGGTGTTATTGGTAATAAAATGGACAAACAAGCCAGACAAATTGACCAAGCTATTCCAGGTGCAGAGGTAAAAAGAGTAGGTGAAGGTATCCAATTGGTTTTAAACGAAAATGCGGTGCGTTTTGATACTAACAAATCTAGTTTGACTGCTACAGCAAAAACAAACTTAGATAAATTAGTTACTGTTTTTAACGAATACCCAGATACTGATATCACTATTTTTGGATATACTGATAGTACTGGTCCAGCTGATTATAACTTGAAACTTTCAGGTGAGCGTGCTGCATCAGTTAAAAATTACTTGGTAAGCAAAGGAATTTTGGCAAGTAGATTTACAATTCAAGGAATGGGAATTGCCGATCCAATTGCTGACAATGGTACTGTAGAAGGAAGAAGTCAAAACCGTCGTGTTGAATTTGCTATTGTGGCTAATGAAAAAATGAAAGCTGACGCTGAAAAAGAAGCAGGAAACTAGTTTTTAGTTTTTTAAAATAGTAAGGTCGTCTCAAGAATTTTGAGACGACCTTTTTTTTTTACCGCAGATTTACAGTTTTTTTAATTATAATTTGCGAATCTTCGGTTGAATTTTATATCCAAAGGTTACTCATTTTTTATATTTTCTTTTAAATTTTTATACCAAAGAAATCTATCTTTGCACTCTCAAAAATAACATTCTTTTAAAATGCTTCAAGTTCAAAATATCACCTTTGGTTATACCGAAAAACCAGTGGTTCAAAACATACATTTCTCAGTTGAAAAAGGGCAAAATATAGCTGTAATAGGTGAAAGCGGTTGTGGAAAAAGTACCTTGCTCAAACTGATTTATGGTTTGTATGATTTAGATCAAGGACAGATTTTTTGGAACGATCAAGAAGTTTTAGGTCCTGATTTTCATTTGGTTCCTGGTATGCCTTTTATGAAATATTTATCGCAGGATTTTGACTTGATGCCATATATTACTGTGGCCGAAAATGTGGGGAAATATTTGTCGAATATTTATCCGGATAAGAAAAAAGCACGTATTCAAGAATTGTTAGAAATCGTAGAGATGACTGAATTTGCCGATGTAAAGGCAAAATACCTTAGTGGCGGTCAACAACAACGTGTGGCTCTGGCAAGAGTTTTAGCCCTAGAACCCGAAGTTTTGTTGTTGGACGAACCGTTTAGTCATATTGATAATTTTAGAAAAAATGCGTTAAGACGCAACTTGTTTGCTTACCTAAAAGCACAAGGAATTACGGTTATTGTTGCCACTCATGATAGTACCGATGCGCTTTCTTTTGCCGATGAAACTATCGTGTTGCAACACGGAAAAATGGTAGATAAAGCCGATTCTTATAATTTGTACAATAATCCTATTAATAAATATGTGGCTTCTCTTTTTGGAGAAGTAAACGAATTGAAATTATCCCAACTTATTACCGTTGATGAAGATTTAGACGAATTGGTTTTATTGTATCCGCATCAATTAAAAGTGGATGAAAAAGGAATCATGAATGTTCTGGTTAAACAATCTTATTTCAAAGGTGGATATTATCTTATCAAAGCTGTTTTTGATAGAAAAGTGATTTTCTTTGAGCACCAATCGGCTTTAGGTTTTAATCAAGAGGTAAATTTGAAGATTTGTTAGACACAAATTTAGTAAGCTTGTAAATTAAATTACACGAATTTTTTCTGCTTTTGGCAGCTTTATGAAATTAAAGCTAAATGTATTTCGTGTAAATTGGTGCATTTCGTGTAAAAATTAGTAATTTGTTATTGTAATTTTAAATTACATTTTTCTAATCAAATAACAGCAGTATGTATCATTCAAAAATTTCAGGATTAGGGTTTTATGTGCCTTCTAATGTGGTGACTAATGACGATTTGTCAAAAATTATAGATACAAATGACGCTTGGATTCAGGAGCGAACCGGAATTCAAGAGCGTAGGCATATCACCAAAGGCAAAGACACCACCACTACAATGGGGGTAAAAGCAGCCAAAATAGCTATAGAACGCGCTGGAATTGATAAAGATGATATTGATTTTATTGTTTTTGCTACTTTAAGTCCCGATTATTATTTTCCAGGACCAGGTGTTTTGGTCCAAAGAGATTTAGGACTAAAGACGGTGGGAGCATTAGATGTTCGCAATCAATGTTCCGGTTTTGTATACGCCTTGTCGGTTGCTGACCAGTATATTAAAACAGGAATGTACAAGAATATTTTAGTGATAGGTTCGGAAGTGCAATCGACAGGATTGGATATGACGACCCGTGGACGAGGAGTTTCGGTAATTTTTGGAGATGGAGCAGGAGCAGCAATTTTAAGTCGCGAAGAAGATTTGACTAAAGGAATTCTTTCTACCCATTTGCATTCGGAAGGAATTCATGCCGAAGAATTAGTTTTAACCGCTCCCGGAATGGGTGGACGCTGGGTGAACGATATTTTAGCCGACAATAACCCGGACGATGAAAGTTATTTTCCACACATGAACGGGCAATTTGTATTTAAAAATGCAGTCGTTCGTTTTGCTGAAGTCATCAATGAAGCATTGGAAGCTAATAATTTAAAAGTGTCCGATATCGATATGTTGATTCCGCATCAAGCGAATTTGCGTATTTCACAGTATATTCAGAAGAAATTTGGCTTAACAGATGATCAGGTGTATAATAATATCCAGAAATATGGAAATACTACGGCAGCTTCTGTGCCTATTGCCTTGACAGAAGCCTGGGAAAAAGGGAAAATAAAATCAGGAGATACCGTGGTTTTAGCTGCTTTTGGCAGTGGATTTACTTGGGCCAGTGTTATTATTAAGTGGTAATGTTGTACGCTTAAAAAATCAAAAAGTGATTAGTGAATAGCTCTTACTAATCACTTTTTACTTTTTATAAATCACTTTTCCCCAATTGCGCTATAATACCTATATTTGCAGCCATTAAAAAATAACTACAAAATGACATTATCACAAACACTTACGCCATCAATACAAAAAGCAATTCAGGATTTATTTGATGTAACCATCGATAAAATCGAATTTCAAGCGACACGTAAGGAATTTGAAGGAGATATTACGATGGTAATTTTCCCATTGTTGAAAATCATAAAAAGCAATCCGGTAGAATTAGGAAATAAAATTGGAAATTATTTAGTAGAAAATGTAGCTGAGGTAGCCAAGTTTAATGTAGTTTCTGGATTTTTAAATATTGTAATTTCAGATGCTCATTATTTGAATTTTTTCAACGGAATTAAAGATAATGTTCGATATGGTTTTGTGGCTCCAAATCCAACTGACAAAGCGGTAATGGTAGAATATTCTTCTCCAAATACGAATAAGCCTTTGCACTTAGGTCATGTTCGTAATAATTTGTTAGGTTATTCTGTGGCTGAAATCATCAAAGCTTCAGGTAAAAAAGTATATAAAACCCAAATTATCAACGATCGTGGAATCCATATTTGTAAGTCGATGTTGGCCTGGCAAAAATTTGGTAAAGACCAAACTCCTGAATCTACAGGATTGAAAGGAGATAAATTGGTTGGTAACTTTTATGTGGCTTTTGATAAGGCATATAAGGAAGAAATCAATCAATTGATGGCTGAAGGGAAGACGGAAGAAGAAGCTAAAAAACAAGCTCCTATGATTTTGGAAGCTCAGGATATGCTTCGCAAATGGGAGGCGGGTGATGCCGAAGTAGTAGCACTTTGGAAAACCATGAACCAATGGGTTTATGATGGTTTTGCTACAACTTATACTAATATGGGTGTTGATTTTGATAGTTATTACTACGAAAGCAATACGTATTTGTTAGGAAAAGATGTGGTTCAAATAGGATTAGAAAAAGGAATCTTCGAAAAAGATCCTGATGGTTCGGTTTGGATTGATTTGACTGATGAAGGCTTGGATCGTAAAATTGTATTGCGTTCGGACGGAACGGCGGTTTATATGACTCAGGATATTGGAACAGCGATTCAACGTGTAAAAGACATGCCAGATGTAGGCGGAATGGTTTACACGGTAGGGAATGAGCAGGATTATCATTTTAAAGTGTTATTCTTAATCCTTAAAAAATTAGGTTTTGACTGGGCTGATAATTTGTTTCACCTATCGTATGGAATGGTTGATTTGCCTTCCGGTAAAATGAAATCCCGTGAAGGAACTGTTGTGGATGCTGATGATTTGATGCAGGATATGCAGGATACGGCTCAGCAAATTTCCGAAGAATTAGGGAAATTGGAAGGTTATTCAGAAGAAGAAAAAGCCAAATTATACAAAACCATCGGAATGGGAGCTTTGAAATATTATATTTTGAAAGTAGATCCTAAGAAACGCATTTTGTTCAACCCAGAAGAATCGGTTGATTTTGCTGGAAATACAGGGCCATTTATTCAATATACTTACGCTAGAATTCAATCTATTATCAGAAAAGCTGAGTTTGATTTTTCGAATGTGGCTAAAGTAGAAACGTTGCACGAAAAAGAAAAAGAATTGCTAAAACAATTGGAGTTATTTCCAGAGGTAATTCAAAATGCTGCTCAAAATCACAGCCCGGCTTTGATAGCTAATTATACTTATGATTTGGTAAAAGAATACAATTCCTTCTATCAGGCACTGCCAATTCTTGGTGAAGCTGATTTAGAAGTGAAAATATTCAGAGTACAGCTTTCAAAAAGAGTTGCAGATACTATTGCAGATGCTTTTAGATTGTTAGGAATTGATGTCCCTGAAAGGATGTAATAGATAATCTGTTTAACCAGATTAAACAAAATTATGGCACGCAGATTTTGCAGATTCGGCTTATTTTAAATTTTTTAAAACTGCTAAAATTTGCAAAACCTACGTGCTTTTTTTAAATTATTAAGATAGATTTAAAAAAAGCCGATAATTCTAGATTACCGACTCTTTTTCACAACACACTAACTAAAACTATTTTTTGATAATGAAGCTATCAATAATAGCATCACTTTCTGCTTTTGTTGCATCTGGCTTTAATTTAAACAAATGCGAATACAAGGTTTTTTTATCTACTTTTTCTTCTAGACTAAGATCTTTATTTTGAGCAAAAACCGTATCCCATTTGGTTCTTACATTTTTCCAGAGCGTTTTGTTTTCCTCCCACCATTTTTGAGCTGCTTGACACTTAGAATCATCCACTTTAGTGTAAATGTCTAAGCCTTTTTCTTCTGCTAATACTGCATCTTTACTATTGTTGTCGCGAATAATTTTGACGTTGTCTTGCTCATGATTCCATCCTGTTTTAGTAATTTCATGGATGTTTCTTCTTTTTAAAACATTGTAATCATTGCGTTTGGTATGTTCCCTTCTTGGTAAAGGAGCATCAGTAGTATTTAGCCAGTAATCTTTTCCGTCCACATGTACCCAACTGGCAGAGCCTTCGTATCTGGGGCTATCATCAACCTGATATACTTTTTGAGTCCATTGTCCTTTTACATCAGTTTTGTTGAGTTTGCTGTATTTCCAAGTGTTGTCTTTATAGAAAGAATACAAATTGGTGTTTTCGTACAACCAATCTTGTCTCCAGTGTTTAATAATTATATCAGGTCCAGCTATCAATAAGTGCTGTAGCATGATTTTATTTGGAGTGTCTTCTAATAATGCAATCCACTCTAAAGCTGTTTCGTGTTTGGTAGCCGAAGGCTTGTAATTGGCGGAGTCATTAACATATTGAAAAGTTTCGGTAAAATTAAATTTAACTTCATAGCAACCACACATGGATTTAATAGACTCAATATCGTGTATTTTTTTATTTTCTTGAGAAAATCCAATTGTGCTTGTAACAAGCATAATAACAGTTAGATAAGTTTTTTTTGTAATCATAATTTCATTTTTTGTTTTAAAATTCTGAGCAAATATATTAATATTTATTTAGAATAAATAAAAATAATTGTATGTTTGTAAAAATTATTAAGATTAAATAAAAATAATGAATCTAAGAATTACACCGTTTATGAGCCTGCTTTTTTGTGGAATTACTTTCGGACAAATGAAAGACAGTATTGCTGTTGAAGAAAAGTTGGCAGAGGTGGTAGTAACAGGAACTAGAACGCAAAGGATACTTTCTTCATTGCCATTGCCGATAACGCTTATAACCTCTGAAACTATTTTAAAAACAGGAGTAAGCAAATTAAATGAGATTTTGAATGAGCAAACAGGAATTATTTTAATTCCAGATGAAAGTGGTTTTGAAGGAATACAAATGCAGGGTTTAGATGCAGCTTATACAACGATTTTAATTGATGGTGTTCCGCTTGTGGGAAGAAGTTCAGGTGTTTTGGATTTATCAAGAATTGCTGTAGGGAATATAGATAGGATTGAAATAGTAAAAGGAGCTTCATCAGCTTTATATGGTTCAGAAGCTATGGGTGGTGTAATCAATGTAATCACAAAAAGAGTTACAAAAGATGTGTTCACAGCGAGCATTTCTAATCGTTATGCTACATTTAATACTAATGATGCCAATGTGAATTTACTTTGGAAAAAGAAAAAATTTGCAACCAATTTGTTTGCTAATTATTATTCATCAGATGGATATGATTTAGATAAAAGTACTTGGTTGAAAACCATTGAGAAATTTCACAATACGACTATTCAACCTAAATTCTATTATGATTTTTCAGATAATTTAAAACTGACTGTCAGTAATCGTTTTTATAATCAGAAGATAAATAATAAAGCAGTAATTGATTCTGAAAAGTATCAAGGAGATGCCACTGAAAATGAATGGAATTCACAGTTTAAAATAGAACACCACTGGAATTCTAAATTGTATACTGAATATGAATTGTATGCTACAAATTATAAAAATGATTCTTTTTTAAATGATGAAAATAAGATGCTTTATGAAAAAGTGTATTATAATCAATGGCTTTTTAGACCAGAACTGCGAACCACTTTTTCGATTAAAGACAGTAAATTAACCACAGGGATTGGATTTAATTATGAATCCTTAGATCGAACTTATTTTGATAAGAATGTTGTATTTAACTCGCAATATGTTTTTGCACAATATGATTATAATCCCACAACTAAATTAAATATTCTTGCCGGATTTAGATACGATAATCATATTGCTTATGCTTCACAATTCAGTCCAAAATTAGCTGCTAATTATAAAATAACAGAAGGTTTTTCTTTGAAAACTTCGATAGGATATGGTTACAAGGCACCAGATTTTCGTCAGTTGTATTTTGATTTTACCAATTCATCAGTAGGATACACGGTTTTAGGATATAATGTTGCAGAAGATCGTTTAAAGGAATTAGAAGCCCAAGGTCAGCTTAATGAAGGAACAGTTACAGGAAATTTTGAGAATTCTTTAAAAGCAGAAAGTTCAGTTAATTTCAATTTTGGGACTTTTTTTAAAAAGAACAAAGTAAAAGTAGACATAAATGCTTTTTACAATTCGATTTCTAATTTGATTGATACCCGTGCAGTAGCACAAAAAACAAATGGGCAAAATGTTTTTAGTTATTTTAATTATAACAAAATTTTCACCTATGGATTGGAGAGTAATGCAACCTATACTTTTAACAAAGCATTTACAATGTCAGTGGGCTATCAATATTTGATTGCTAAAGATAAATCGGTGGTTGATGATTTTGAAGAATATCAGTTTATCCGACCTGCAGGTTCGGGAACTATTAAAATAAATAAATCAGATTACTTCGGGTTGTTTAATCGATCGAAACATACTGCAAATTTCAAGTTTTTATACAGTATTCCAAAAATTAAAACCGATATCAATTTGCGTATTTTTTACAGAAGTAAATACGGAATGTTTGATAGTGATGGAAATCAGATTTTAGATCAGTACGATAAATTTATTAAAGGGTATGTGCTGACAAATTTATCCATTTCTAAACGAGTAACAGACAAATTAATGTTTCAGGCGGGAGCTAATAATTTATTGGATTATACAAATCCAGTTCAGATTAATAATCTTTCTGGAAGGCAAATTTATACACGAATTCAAATCAATTTTTAATTAATAATTTTATAAACACTTTTACAATGAAAACAAATTTTTTAAGATTTTCACTTTTAGCATTCGTTCTTTTTATAGCTTCTTGCAGTAATGATGATAAAGATGATGCAATTCCAGAAGTTGAAACTCAAACCGTTTCTAATCTTGATGCAACAAGTAGTTCTGATTTTACCAAGTTTAGTTTTTCAGAAAATGCAGTTGTAACTGATGATAGTTGGGATATTGCTTTTAGGGGAACAACTATTCTTGTCAATGGCGGAACAGAAATTGGTATTACAGGGGAACCAGATAGGACAGGAGATACAGCAGTAAGTATTGTTTCGGGGACATTTGCAGAGGTGGAAGATTTTCCTTTGGCCAGTACTTTTGCTCAAGATGCTCAGGGAGTTTATGCAATTCCTACTGGTAGTGGCAATGGCTGGTATTCTTATAATTCTTCATCGCATCTTATTTCACCTATTGCAGGAAAAGTATTTGTAGTAAAAACGCATGATGGTAAATATGCAAAATTTGAAATCTTAAGCTATTATAAAGATGCACCGCTAACACCAGACCCTTTGGATTCCGCATCTACCAGATATTATACGTTTAAATTTGCTTATCAGGCTAATAGCACTACTACATTTTAATACAAAATATTAAATTAATGTTCGGAAGTCATTAAGTTAATTACTTGGTTTTTTTTATTTTTTTTGTTTAAAGAGGTTGGATTTTTCCAGCCTCTTTTTAGTTTTATTGTTGGCAGAAATAAAAGACTAACTTCTTTGAACTTTGTTACTTTGCAACTTTGAACCTTTGTAACTTCTTAGTATATTTGCACTTCCTAAAAAACAACAATACTATGTTTGATAATTTAAGCGAAAAATTAGATAAAGCTTTTCATATATTAAAAGGTCACGGTAAAATTACCGAAGTTAACGTTGCTGACACCTTAAAAGAAGTACGTCGCGCCTTATTAGATGCCGATGTGAATTTTAAAATTGCAAAGGATTTTACGGCTAGAGTAAAAGACAAAGCCATAGGTCAGGACGTATTAACTACTTTACAACCAGGTCAATTGTTGGTGAAGTTAGTTAAAGATGAGTTGACTGAATTAATGGGAGGTGATGTTGCTGGAATTAATTTACAGGGAACACCTTCAGTGATTTTGATGTCTGGATTGCAAGGTTCTGGAAAGACTACTTTTTCTGGAAAATTGGCTAATTATCTTCAAACAAAGAAAAATAAAAAACCACTTCTTGTAGCTTGTGATATTTATCGTCCTGCGGCAATTAATCAGTTGCATGTAGTGGGAGACCAAATAGGGGTTGAGGTTTATTCTGAACCAGAGAATAAAAATCCTGTTGCCATTGCTCAAAATGCCATTGCCCACGCAAAAGCTAACGGTTTCAATGTAGTCATTGTCGATACAGCGGGACGTTTAGCAGTGGATCAGGAAATGATGGACGAAATTGCTCGTGTTCACAATGCGATCAAACCACAGGAAACCTTATTTGTTGTCGATTCGATGACAGGACAGGATGCTGTAAATACAGCCAAAGCATTCAACGATATCCTAAACTTTGATGGAGTTATCTTAACCAAATTAGATGGTGATACCCGTGGTGGAGCTGCCTTATCTATTAAATCGGTGGTGAACAAGCCGATTAAATTTGTAGGTACGGGTGAAAAGATGGAAGCTATTGATGTTTTCTATCCGGATCGTATGGCGGAGCGTATTCTTGGAATGGGGGACGTTGTTTCCTTAGTAGAAAGAGCTCAGGAGCAATTTAATGAAGAAGAAGCTAGAAAACTTCAAAAGAAAATTGCTAAAAATGAATTTGGTTTTGATGATTTCCTTTCTCAAATCCAACAAGTAAAGAAAATGGGTAATATGAAGGATTTGGTAGGAATGATACCAGGTGCTTCAAAAGCCATGAAAGATGTAGAAATTGAAGACGATGCATTCAAACATATTGAAGCAATTATCTATTCGATGACGCCATCAGAGAGAAAAAGACCAGCTTTGATTGATGTGAAAAGAAAAGCGAGAATTGCAAAAGGTTCCGGAACGAAAGTAGAACAGGTAAATCAGTTGATGAAACAATTTGACCAAATGAGTAAAATGATGAAGATGATGCAAGGTCCAGGCGGGAAGAACTTGATGAAAATGATGGGCGGAATGAAAGGAATGCCAGGTGGAATGTCAGGAATGAAATAATTATAAATTGAGAGTTATGAATTATGAATTTTTATCCAACTCATAATTTATAACTGATAACCCATAACTCAAAATAAAAATGCAAATACTAGACGGAAAAAAAACTTCGGAAGATATTAAAAAAGAAATCGCAGCTGAAGTTCAAAAAATGAAAGCCAATGGCGAAAAAGTACCTCATTTAGCAGCAGTTATTGTTGGTACCAATGGAGCGAGTTTAACTTATGTGGGAAGTAAAGTGCGCTCTTGTGAGCAAATTGGTTTCGATTCTACTTTAGTTGCTTTGCCAGAAGACATTACAGAAGAGGCTTTGTTGAACAAAATAAAAGACCTGAATGAAGATGATAATTTGGATGGTTACATCGTTCAATTGCCTTTACCAAAACATATTGACGAAGAAAAAATCCTTTTAGCAATTAATCCTGAAAAAGATGTAGATGGTTTTCATCCAACAAACTTTGGACGTATGGCTTTAGAAATGGAAACATTTTTACCAGCAACGCCTTTTGGAATTATGGAATTGTTAGAGCGTTACAAAGTAGAAACTTCTGGGAAGCATACCGTTGTTATTGGACGCAGTCATATTGTTGGTCGTCCAATGAGTATTTTGATGAGCCGCAAAGGAAATCCTGGTGATTCAACTGTGACTTTAACACACAGTAGAACTAAAAATTTAGAAGAATATACTAAAAATGCTGATATTATTATTACCGCTTTAGGAGTACCTGAATTCTTAAAAGCTGATATGGTAAAAGACGGTGTAGTTATTATTGACGTGGGTATTACTCGTGTGGATGATGCTTCAAACCCTAAAGGATACGTAATTAAAGGTGATGTTGATTTTGACGGAGTAAGTAAAAAATCATCATTCATTACTCCGGTTCCGGGTGGAGTAGGACCTATGACTATAGCTATGTTGCTGAAAAATACACTTTTGGCACGAAAAATTAGAAGTAGAAAATAATACTCTAAATGAGTTGTTATATAAAACCCAAGATGAAAGTCTTGGGTTTGTTTTTTTTATTCGTTTTGATGTATTTCCATTTGTTTGGCAATCGTTTCTTCGAGGTTTTTTAAAACAATGGGTTTGCTTATAAAATCATCCATTCCATTTGCAATTGCTTTGGTTTTGTCTTCGTCAAAAGCACTGGCGGTTACGGCAATAATTGGAATGTTTCTGGACTTGTATTTGGCTAATGAATGGATTTTTTGTGTAGCTTCAAAACCATCCATTTCAGGCATGTGTAAATCCATGAAAATAATATCGTACTCATTTTTTTTAAAAAGAACAACAGCTTCTAATCCATTATTAGCAATGTCAGAAGGAATATTGATTTTATCCAATAGTTTCTTAAGAACTTTTTGATTGATTATATTGTCTTCTACAATAAGTACTTTTTTTATAGATTTTTTATGAGAATGGTGAAAATTATTATTTTGATTTTCAATTAGTATTGCTTCAGCGTTTACTTCAAACGGAATATCAAAACTAAAACTGGAACCGCCTTCCTGCAATGCAATAATGTTTAATTTTGAACCTCCCATTAAATGAATTAATTGGTTTGAAATGGTGAGTCCTAAACCAGTTCCGCCGTATTTGCGGGTGGTAGTTAAATCGGCTTGTTCAAAAGCTAATAGTAATTGTTCGGTTTTGTTGACATCAATTCCAATTCCCGAATCCATTACCCGGAAATTCAGGTGTTGAATGTTGTTTTCCAGTTTAATGAATTTAACTTGCAGTTTTACATCACCTTCTGCAGTAAATTTAATGGCGTTGTCCAAAAGATTGATTAAAACCTGTTGTAATCTTAAATTATCGGCAAAAATGTTGTCGTTTATGGTTTTATCAAAATCAAAATGAAGGGAGATATTTTTGTCCTTTACCCGATATTCAAATAAGCGGATGAGTTTAGATAATTCTTTTTGCAGATGAATGGGGTGCTGTTCTAATTTCATTTTTCCAGCTTCCATTTTAGAATGATCTAAAATCATGTTTACAATTCCCAGCAGATGATTGGCACTGTGTTCGGCAATTTCGATATATTCGGATTGGTCGCCGTTAAGAGGACTTGTTTTAAGAATGTTTAGCATTCCAATAACTCCATTTAATGGTGAACGGATTTCGTGGCTCATATTAGCCAAAAATTGGGTTTTGAATTTAGCGGTGTTGTTAGCTGCTTCCGTATTTTTTTCTAGTGAAATAATAGTCTCGGCTAATTTTTCTTTTAAAATTTTATAACTATTCAATAAAAAGTCTATTTCTTTAATTGAGGATTTATCGGCTAGGTTTGAGGTTGTATTTTTAAAATTTGAAAAAATAAAATTCGAAATATCTAAAGAAAGTAGTTTAATGTCTTTGGTAAAATACTTTGAAATATAAAGACATAAAAATAACGCAATGGCTATCATCAATAGCGTTTGAGCGATTTGAAAATAGAATAAATTGGTTTTTAAATGCGCAATTCTTTTTTCGTTGTACGAAATGATTTGGTTCAAACTTTTTTCAATCTGATTATTTAATTGATTCAGTTTTCCGTTTAAGCCAAGATGCTGCCCGTGCCCCAGTTGATTGCTTAATTGGACCAATTGCTCAAAATATTGTTTGTAAGCTGTCAAGTTTTGTTTGGTATCTGCATTTAATTCTTCGGATACAATGGTTTTGTTGTACAAATCTTGAAATTTTCGGATATATATGCCTTCCGAACGCAACAAATAATCTTTTTCATGACGTCGGAATTGTAATATAGTGGAGCGATTTAGAAGTTCTTTTTCTTCCAAATAATGTGCTTTGTCGCGCATTTTACCTTCAATACCATAATCTTTGAAACCTCTTATCAAAGCTAGTTTTTTGTATTGATGGACATTTGTAATTAGACTATCAATATTATTAAATAGCATTAGCATCAATTGATGATTGATTTTTATATTAAGGTTTTTGGATTCCCTATAAATTAAATCGACCTCTTTTCTTTGTTGGTTTAAGTTAGAAATGTATTGTTTCAAGTCTTCTTGGCTATGATGGATATAGAAGTTTTCTTCCTTATAGCCATACAATAGAAAAGTTTGAAATCGTTTGGTATTAGCGCTAAAATCTTGTGAAACTCGGTACGATTGGTAGCTAAAATCGTTAAGATTATCAACTTTTCGATCGATGTAGAGGTATGTTAAGAACCAAATTAGAATTAAAAGTATCATTACGGTAAATGATAAAAATATTTGAACTCTAAAATCACGAACGTTTGGGACAGAAAATTTCAATTGTAATGTATTAGTAATACTAGTAAAATTAGAGTCTTGCTTTTTAAGTAAGATTAAGTCAGTTCAAAGAAAAGGTTAATTAATTGTTTCCCTTTGTAAGTTGCTTTCATCCAAATGTTTAATTTATTAAAAAGTTTTTTTATCCATCTATCCCTTATAAATACTCGATTTTTTATTTTTTCTATTTTTTTGTAGGATTTAATTTGGTTTAATAGCTTGTTTATTCGAAAAACTTTCTTTTCTTTGCGTACTACTAAACTAGTGCACTAATAAAATATATTATGATAAGAATTCAACATTTAACTTTTCAGTATAAAAAGCAGGACGCTTTGTTTACTGATTTATCTTTCGAGCAGGAAAAAGGAAGTATTGTCGGTTTGTTGGGTAAAAATGGAGCCGGTAAATCGACATTGCTCAAACTGATTTCGGGTTTACTTAAACCGCAAGTGGGAGAACTTGCAATTAATGCTTGTAAACCCTTTGATCGTTTGCCTGATTTTTTGGCAGACATTTATATGGTTTCTGAGGAGTTTTCATTTCCTACAATAACTATTGGTTTGTATATCAAGGCAACTGCTCCTTTGTATCCCAAATTCGATTACGAAAAAATGAACCGTATTTTACAGGAATTCGAATTGGATGCTAAAAAATCCCTAAACGGACTTTCGCACGGACAACGCAAGAAATTCTTAATTGCTTTTGCTTTATCTACTAATTGCAGCGTGTTAGTTTTAGACGAACCTACTAATGGTTTGGATATTCCGTCTAAAAGTTTGTTTCGAAAAATTTTAGTGAGTTCGGTTTCCGAGGACCAATTGGTCTTGATTTCGACCCATCAGGTAAAAGATATCGAAACTATAATTGATACGATTGTAGTTTTGGATGAAGGGAAAATAGTCTATAACGAATCGATTTTTGAAATTAGTCAAAGATTACAATTCAAAACGGTAACTACTTTGTCAGGTTTGGAAAACCCAATGTATCAAGAGAAATGTTTGGGCGGTCATCGTATTATAACGGAATCCAACCAACTTGAAGAAACCGAAATAGACATAGAACTCCTTTTTAACGCTATCATTAATAAAGTAACCTTAAAACCAGAAAGCCATGTCGTTAAATAATTATTTTAATATCAAAAGATTTAGTCTTTTGTTGAAACAGGATTTGTTAATTAATAGAACTAAATATCTGTTGGGTATTTTAGTATTAGGATTGATAACTTATTTATTATCATATTGGTTTCTTAGTACAAATAAAACAACTCTTGTTCGATTTCAAGAACAAATTAATGTTTATTATATGGTTTGTTTTCTGTTTTATATGATGGGAGTTGGAGTTGTTGTTGGAACTGCTTTTCCTGAATTGAGCGATAAAATTAAAACAGCAAATTATTTACTTTCTCCAGCTTCTACTTTTGAAAAATTTTTGGCTCAATTTTTATTAAGGATAGGGGTATTTATTCCTATTGCATTGGTAATATTTTGGATTACCATTCGTTTGGCCAAAGCTTCTTTAGTTCCAGAAATGCTGTATGGAAATCAATTTTTTGACCCGGCTTTGGTTCCTTATTTTGAATTTCGTCTTTTAGTGACTAGAGGAGTTGATCATTTGTGGAGTATACCGGAGATACTAATTATGGTTTTTGGCTTTTTCTCTTATGGGTGCTATCTTTTTTCTGGAACAACATACTTTAAGCGCTATGCTTTAATAAAAACAGTAGTTGTTTCTGGAATTGTATTTGGGATATTTGCTTTATTTATGATTTTGCTTTCACATATTTTTTACGCTCAGGAAACCCATGGTTTTGAAGTTAAATTTAAAAATTTTTTCGTTTTTGGAATGCATGGCATGGAATTTTTTATTTTGTTGTTATCGTTACTTTCTTGGGTATTCTTTTTGCCTATTGCCTATTTCAAATTAAAAGAAAAGGAGGCTTAATATGGATTTTAAATCAACCAAAGGGATTTATCTACAAATAGTAGATAATCTCTGTCAACAAATTTTAGAAGGGCAATTGAAATCGGGAGATCGGGTAGCTTCAGTACGGGATTTGGCTGCCGAATTTGAGGTGAATCATAACACGGTGATGCGAGCCTATGCCAATTTGCAAGAAGCTGGGATTTTTGACAACAAACGAGGAATCGGTTTTTTTGTTTCCGAAAAGGCGCTGGAACTCATTAAGCAAACTGAAAAAGAAAATTTTTTCAGTCAGGATTTACCTGATTTCTTACTTAAAGTAAAATTACTCCAATTGAACAGTACCGACTTAAACGAATTATTATCCGCAATTAAAAATAACGACTATGAAAACAAGTAACATCCTATTTATTTCTTTTTTAATTTTTCTGTTTGGGGGAATAACCTTAGCATGTATTGGTTCAAAATATTATGTTGAGGAAAAATTTTCTGTTTCAGCAAATAAGACAGCTCCTTTTTCGGTTGTAGTTGCTGAACCAGGTGCTTATTTAGTTTTAAAGAATGGTAGAGAATTTAGTGTTTCTCAGAGTTATAAAAAAGATGTGGTTCCTGATTTTGCTCCTTATGAAGTTAGAAATGATACGTTGTTTGTTTCTGCAGTTAAATCAAGAAAAGATGGCGAATGGTTTATTGTTCCCGAAATCTATTGCAAAAATGTTCAGTCTATTATTGCAAAAGAAAAAAACAATGTTAATTTGAGAAATTATCAGGTGGATAGCTTGTATGTGAATCTTAACAAATCCTCATGCTATTGGGATTTTAATAAACCTACTTATCTAAATATTATTTCTAAAAATTCTTATGTGCATCTTAACGGAGATTATATTGAAAAAATAAATCTGCAATTTGATAAAACAACACTTTATATGAATTCTAAAAAAGCAACTAAAAAGTTGTCAGGAAGTTTAATCAATGATTCAGAATTTCAAGGATCAATAGAAGGAAAAGTAAGTCTTGAGGTAGATAAATCAAGTCGAACCTATATAAGATAAAAATTTTCTATTTATACTATGTAATTAAAAATTAAATTAAACTTACAAAAGGTATTTTTTACATTAAATTTGATTCCGATAAAGAAATAAATATTTTCTTTATCGGATTTTTTTTAAATAAAGTCAATATCTGTATTATTATTTCAAAATAAAATATAACTTTGCAATTCAAAGTACTTTAATTATGAATCAAAAACATCAGGAAGACTTATCACATATTCGCTCTATGATGGAGCGTTCTTCACGATTTATTTCTTTAAGTGGGCTCTCAGGAGTATTTGCAGGTCTTTCAGCCTTGATAGGAGGATTGTATGTGTACCAATTGTTAGAACAAAATGGAATTAATTATTTTGAAGCGACCAGCAAAGAGTTTTCATTAAGTTTGATTTATGAGTTAATAACTATTGGTGTTGTTATTTTTGTCTCTGCATTTATTTTCGGGATTGTGTTTACGGTTAGAAAAAGTAGAAAAAATGATTTACCCATCTGGACTTCTTCTACTAAGAAGATGTTGATTAATTTGGCTATTCCGCTTTTAGCGGGAGGAGTTTTTTGTTTAGCTCTTTTGTACCATCAAATAGCAGTGTTAATTGCACCTACAACTTTATTATTTTATGGTTTAGCATTGGTGAATGCTGAGAAATATACTTTTTCGGATATTAAATATTTAGGATTTTGTGAAATGCTTTTAGGTTGTATTTCACTTTTTTATCTAGGTTATGGTTTGATTTTTTGGATAATTGGATTTGGAGTTTTACATATTTTATATGGATTAATCGTATTCAAAAAATATAAATAAGCCTGATAATGGGAATTATTGATAAATTAAATAAGGAATTTGAAAGCCGAGTTAGATTGGGTATTATGTCTATTCTGATGGTGAATGATTGGATTGATTTTAGCGAAATGAAATCTTTATTGAATATTACTGATGGTAATTTAGCCAGTCATTCTGCTGCTCTTGAGAAAGCGCAATACATAGAAGTGAAGAAAGAATTTGTGGGTAAAAAGCCCAAAACATCGTATCGTGTCACTAATCTAGGAAGAGTAGCATTTAGCGCTCATCTTAATGCCTTGGAAAAATTATTTAAGTCTTAATATCCTTTTTTTTAATCAATAACTTTGAAATACAAAGTACTTTTAAATTTTAAATTATGAAAAAAATCCATTTTATCGTCGTGAGTAGTTTCATTTTTACTCTTCTTTTTTACAATGAGAGTGTAGGGCTGAACTTAGCCATTTTTGGACTGGCACTAATAGCCTTTATTTGTTATTTCTTTCAGGAAAAACTCAAAACCAGAACCCATTTAGTATTAGTTACAACTTCAGTATTGTCTTGCTTGGCTTTTGCCTGGTATGGTGATTTTGTTTCTTTTTTAGCATTGAGTTTATCCATTATTTTTTTACAGTTTAAGACGCAAGAATCAAATCTGAAAGTAGTGCAAGTGATTCCTCTTATTTTTTTAAATGGAATCACAACATTAGGTCGAGTCTTTATGTTTAGCCGGTACATCCCAAAGCGCCAGGTAAATAATGGTTTTGCTAAAAAACTAATTGCTTATTTTGTTATTCCAACAGTATTTTTGGGATTGTTTTTCGCGGTTTACTCTTTTGGAAGTGATCATTTTTCTTCTCTATTTACGGATTATTATTTAGATATTGATTTTTGGTATTTGATCCTTATTGTAAGTTTAGGATTTTATATTTCATTTACTTTTTGGAATTATTGGGTTCCGGAAGTTTGTTATGAAAAAAATCAACTTTTAGATAATGATTTTAAGGATGAAGTTAAATCCCAAAACGAGAATACCTTCTCTTTTTTGGATATTGATTTCGAAAGAAAAAGTGGTGTCATCACTTTGTTTCTTTTAAATGTATTGCTGTTAATTTTTATTGCAACGTATAATTATGAGCAGTTTTTTGAAGCAGTTAAAAAATCAAATTTAAGTTCGGATACGCACGAAAGAGTGAATGCAGTTATTTTTTCCATTGTCATGGCTGTTGGTGTTATTTTATTTTATTTTAAACGAGGCTTTAATTTTGATAAAAAAGCAAATTCACTTAAAAAAATGGCGAAAGTTTGGCTTGTCTTAAATGGAGTTTTGATTCTTAGCACAATGGTTAAAAACTCAGAATATGTTTCTTTTTACGGCTTGACTTACAAACGACTTGGTGTATATGCTTTCTTAATTTTAGCAATAATTGGCTTGGTGATTTCTTTTGTGAAAATAGCAAAGCAAAAAACAAACGCCTTTCTATTCAACCAAATGTTTTGGTATTTTTATGGGACAATTTTAATATGCAGTTTTGTCAATTGGGGAAATTTGATAACCAAATATAATATCGCAGCCAATAAAGGAGTAGATGCTAAATTTTTATATAGTTTGGATTATAATCATGATTTACGTAATGATTATTATAAAGAACATAATATTGAAAACGTATGGGGAGATTATGATTTAAATAAAAATAAGAAAACTTCATTTTTGTCCAAAGCGCTTTATTATGAATTCGTAACGGTTAGAGAGTAGAAATATATTATTGATAAAATATTTGTAATTGTATCTTTTTGAGCAAGGCAACTTAGTCGGGTTGTTAAAGAGATATTGAACAAGAATCTAGATTAGTTGTTAATATTGTATGTTGTGTAAGATAAATCTTTGTATATTGCAAATCAATTAATTTTTCAAAAAATGAAAAAAAGTTATCTTCTCGTTTTGCTTTTTGTAACTAGTATAGGTATTTCTCAAACGACAAAAGTCAATTTGGATTCAAATTCTAAAACTGTTGTTTATGATTCTGCATTTAAATCTTCGAAATTTAATACAACTGAGGATGTCAATTGTAAATTAAGAGGAAAACTAAATGCGGGGAAATCTAACTACTTAAAGTTGGTCACTGATAGAGATAATCCTTTTATGAGTGGAATTAAAATTCCGATTGTGAATGGATATTTTGAATATGATTTACATACTCCATTTGCTGAAAAATATACTTTGATACTTGGAGAAGAATTAGAAAAAGGGGCGTTCCGTTCTATTTCTTTTTTTGCAGAAAATGCGGTGCTTGATTTTAATTTATATACAGGAGATGCATTTGATAATAATACCATTTCAGGGGGAAAATTAACCGATAAAATGATTGCTTATGAAGTGGAGAAAAAGAAAATTTTTGAGCCGAAACAAAAAGATTTTAGCGAGGAAATTGATTCTTTGTGGAATTCAGGAAGTTATTTTAGCGAAGTTTATAATAGAGTAATGGAAAAAATTAAAGCCAAAGGAGGTGCTAAGGATGAAGAATTGAATAAATTATATAAGGAACGTGATGAATTAATGGAAAATGGAAAAGCCTATACTTCCAGAGCTTTGTTTTTAAATAATAAAATGGATTCTATTCAGAAATTAATGTATGATTGGGAAGCAAAATATATTGCAAAAAACATAAATATTGTTTCGTATTCGATATTATTAGAAGAAATTCGATGGTACAAACAGAATAAAAAAAATATTGATATTAATCATATTAATCAATTGGTTTCTGTTTATGCTAAAAAATATCCGCTCCATCCATACACAAAGCAGATTGCTGATATTTTTGAAGGTATTAAAACTGCAAAAGTAGGGGGCATGTTTGTTGATTTTTCAGCACCTAATATAGATGGAAAGATGATAGTCGCTTCGGATATTGTTGCAGGAAAAGTAGCTTTGTTAGATATGTGGGCTTCCTGGTGTGGTCCTTGCCGCGTTACTAGTAAAAGTTATATTCCTATTTATGAAAAATACAAAGACAAAGGTTTTGTGATTTTAGGGGTTGCCAACGAATATAAAAACACCAATGCTTTTAAGAAGGCAATGGAAAAAGATAAATACCCTTGGTTGAACCTTATTGAACTAGAAAATGCAAATAGAATCTGGGACAAATACAATATTTCTAATTCAGGAGGCTCTACCTTTCTTGTTAATTCTAAAGGAGTGATAGTGGCCGTAAACCCAAGCGCTCAAGAATTAGATAAATTATTAGAGGGATTATTAAATTAATCCCTCTTTCTATTTCTAAACCTCGGATCGTCCTTTTTGATGAATTCCGTTCGGCGTTTTGGTGCTTCCGTTTTTGGTAAACTGGCTTCTTCTGTTTTACTGGATGGTGCAATCAACTCATTGAGTTCTTTAATTTCGGCATCGGTTAAATCACGGTAACGTCCTACAGGTACATCCAGTGAAATATTGATGATACGAATACGTTTCAGCGCTGTAACTTCATAGCCTAAATATTCACACATCCTTCTAATTTGTCGGTTTAAGCCCTGTGTGAGAATGATTTTGAAGGTGTTTTTGCTAATTTGTTCTACCTTGCATTTACGGGTTACAGTATCCAGAATAGGAACACCATTCCCCATGCGTTGGATAAAACGTTCTGTGATAGGTTTGTTAACTGTAACTGTATATTCTTTTTCGTGGTTGTTTCGGGCACGCAAAATTTTGTTGACAATATCTCCATCATTAGTCATGAAAATCAAACCCTCTGAAGCTTTGTCTAATCGACCGATAGGGAAAATACGTTTCGGATAATTGATGTAATCTACAATGTTGTTGCGAACCTCTAGGTTTGTAGTACATTCAATTCCCACAGGTTTGTTGAAAGCGAGATAAATTGGTTTTTCATTTTTCTCATGAATGAGTTTACCATCGATTCGCACTTCGTCAGTAGGAGCGACTTTAGTTCCTAATTCGGGGACCACACCATTTATGGTAACACGACCTTCTTCAATGAATTTGTCCGCTTCACGACGGGAACAAAAACCCGTTTCGGCAATGAATTTATTAAGACGTTTTAGATTTTCTTCCATGTTGCAAAAATAAACAATTTCAATGTCAAAAAATCAATTTCAATAACAATACATTTAGATTGCTATTGCAATTGATTATTGCGATTGTCATTGTCATTGTCATTGAAAATTTGTTCAAATAAGAACTGATACACTTTTTGGTATAATTCTTCATCATGAAGTTTATGACCTAAGCCTTTTGTTTCAACAAATTGGACATTTTTCCAGGATTGAGCAATTTTTTTTCCTTCCTTAAATAATACAATAATATCTTCAGTATCGTGAGCAAGAAAGCCTTTTACATTTATTTTTGAAGCAAATTCCTGAGCACTAAAAAGATGGAGGCTTTGCTCTAAGATAGAAGCGTATTTATTTTCCAGAGCTTTTACGACTTTATCGTTTAAGCTTAGTAGTCTAATGAAATTATTAAATATAATGTTGAAATCACTAGGTGCTCCTAAAATAACCATCTTTTGGATACTCGGATTTTGATATTTGTATTGGTAATACAAACTGGTTTTTCCTCCTAAGGAATGTCCGATGATGTAGTTAGGTTGGTATTTCTTGGATGCAATATCAATAAATTCGGCATATTTAATAACCGTAAATTCTGTTCCGCTAGATAATCCTTGTGCGGGACCATCAATGGCAATTATAGTACTGCCGGATTTTTTTAAGTAAGGTAGGATTTTTTTCCATCTGGAAGAATTGCTTTCCCAGCCATGAACGAGTAAAATGGTGGTTTCGTTTCCTTTCCAGATATAAGTTTGAATCGATTCGTCATTGTGTGAAATCGTCTCGAGTTGAGCTTCTTCTAAAAATTTAGGAAGTTTGTTTTTGTTGAATTTCCCCTTTCTGGGCATGCTAAAATAACCATGCGCCATTTGGATAGCTTTTTCGGGAAAAATAAAACTCAAGAGGTTAATGTATAAACCAATCGATTTTGTAAAAATAAAATAGAGTGCTTTCTTCATAATAAAAAAGTCCCGATGATGAATCGGGACTTAAATATAATTAAATACTTGCGAATAAGTTTTCCATTTTTTCTTTTTCTTCTTCAGCTAAACTACTGTCAACTAAAATTCTTCCGGAATGCTCATCAATGATGATTTTTTTTCTGGAAGCAATTTCAACTTGTGTTTGCGGTGGAATGGTGAAGAATGAACCTGCAGACGCACCTCTTTCAATAGAAACTACTGCTAATCCGTTACGTACACTAGAGCGAATTCTTTTGTAAGCTGCTAACAATCTTTCTTCGATTTGCTCTTGGAATTCGATAGATTTTTGAGTTAAGAATTCTTCTTCTTTAGCAGTTTCTGCCATGATATCATCTAACTCTAATTTTTTGTGTTTTAAGTGATTCGATTTCAATTCTAATTTTTCTTTAGATTGAGCAATAATCTCTTTTTTGTGTTCGATAGAAGCTTTCATTTCTTTCATTTGCTTTTCAGCCAATTGAATTTCAAGCTCTTGGAATTCTACTTCTTTAGTTAAAGAGTTGAATTCGCGGTTGTTACGAACAGTTTCTTGTTGTTTAGTATATTTTTTGATAGCCTCTTTGTGCTCGTCAATACTATTCTTTTTAGCTTTAATTTGCTCTTCGATTACTTCAAGCTCACTTTTCAATTTTTCAGAACGCGTGCTTAACCCGGCAACTTCATCTTCTAAATCTTCCACTTCAAGAGGAAGTTCCCCTCTTACATTTCTAATTTCGTCAATTCTAGAGTCAATCAATTGTAAATCGTAGATGGCTCTTAACTTGTCCTCAACACTTAATTCTTTCGTATTAGTCATATTCTATAAGTACTTAACTGGATTTGTATTTTCTTCAGATAAAATGATTGCAAAATTAAGGATTTTTTTTCTAAGAAAATCAACAATATAATTTTTTGTATAGCGTTCTGATTCAAAATGTCCAATATCGGCCAAAATTAACTGATTTTCGGCCTCATAAAATTGGTGATACTTCAAATCAGCAGTTAAAAAAGCATCGGCACCCGCCTGAATCGCATTTTTTATAGCAAAACTTCCAGAACCTCCTAACACAGCCACTTTTTTTATCGGTTTTCCTAAAAAGCTCGAATGACGAATCCCATCAGCTTGCATTTTGTCTTTTACTAGCAGTAAAAAATCTTTTTCAGGTATCGGATTTTCTAACTCGCCTATCATTCCCAAACCAATATTTTGATGTGCATTTTGCAAATCATAAATTTCATAAGCGACTTCTTCGTACACATGGTTTTTAAAAAGTGCTTTTAAAATCTTAGATTCTAAATGTTTCTCAAAAGTAACTTCAATTTTTATTTCCTCACTTTCTACAAATTCAAAACGCTCTCCTATTTCGGGATTGCTATTTTCATTGCCCATATAGGTTCCAATTCCTTTAGAATTAAAACTACAATCTTCATAATTTCCTATTTTTCCTGCTCCAGCATCAAATAAAGCATTACGCAATTTTTCGGCATTTTCAAGAATGGTATAAGTGATTAATTTTCGAATAAAATTGGGCTTCGGAATTAATATTTTAGTGTTGGTTAAACCTAAGGCATTACAGAAAATTTTATTCACTCCATATTGATGATTGTCTAAAGCAGTATGAACGGCATAAATGGCAATATCGTTTTTGATAGCTTTGATAATGGCACGTTCTACATAATTTTTGCCGGTTATTTTCTTTAGACCCGAGAATAAAATGGGATGGAAGCAAACCACCAAATTACATTGCTTAGCAATCGCTTCGTCTATAACATTTTCCAGCGCATCATGGCAAACTAAAACTCCAGTTGCTTTAGTTTTAGCATCGCCTACAAGTAAGCCTACATTGTCAAAATCTTCGGCATAGGCTAATGGCGCCATTTCTTCTAGAACGGAAATTATTTCTTTGATTGTCATTTTTAGATATTTTCGGATAAACAAATTAACGAATAAACAAATCAACTTTAAAATAAAAAATATACTTTCGTAGTATGAATGTACTTCGAAAAATACTTTTTCCCTTTGCTATTTTATATGGTTGGATTACCAGTATTCGAAATTTTCTTTTTGATAAAGGAGTTTTGAAATCTTACTCGTTTGATTTGCCTGTAATTGCTGTGGGTAATCTCAGTGTAGGTGGAACGGGTAAAACGCCTCAAATAGAATACTTAATTCGTTTGCTTTCGCCAAAATATAAAGTAGCTACTTTAAGTCGTGGATATAAAAGAAAATCAGAAGGATTTGTTTTGGCTGATGCCAATGCGAATGCAGAAATCTTAGGGGATGAGCCTTTTCAGTTTTTTCAAAAGTTCCCCAATATCCAAGTGGCTGTTGATGCGAATCGTAAAAATGGTATTGAACAATTATTAGAACAGGCAGAAAAACCAGAAGTTATTTTACTCGATGATGCGTATCAACACCGAAAAGTAAAAGCCGGATTTTATATTCTACTTACGGCTTATGGCGATATCTATGTTGATGATTTTATGTTACCAACAGGCAATTTGCGTGAAAGCAGGAATGGTGCTCAAAGAGCCGATATAATTGTTGTAACTAAATGTCCGTCAAATCTTTCCGAATCAGAACAACTTTTTATAAAAAAGAGGCTAAAATTAACGAACAATCAAGAGGTTTATTTTAGCTGTATCGCTTATGATAATTACATTTATTCTGAAAATGAGAAAATTGTAGTAAGTGAAATTAAAGAGAAAAAGAAATTGCTTTTGGCAGGAATTGCAAAGCCAGAACCATTTTTTACGTATTTAAAAAATGGAAAAGATGTTTGTTTGACTTATCCCGATCATCATCATTTTTCAGAGAATGACATTCAGGAAATTGTTCTTAAAGCAAAAGACAGTATTATCATTACTACCGAAAAAGACTATGTTCGTTTAAAAGGAAGTTTGCCTAGCGAAGAGCTTTTTTACTTACCAATACAAAGTTCGTTTCTGTCGGCGGCAGATCAATTTGATAAAAAAATAAAAAATTATGTGGGAACTAGTACAGCAAACCGTTAGTTATATCCAAGAGAAAACACATTTTACTCCTGAATATGGTGTGATTTTAGGTTCTGGTTTGGGGAATTTTACGGATGACATTCAAATTGAATTTAGTTTGCCTTATGCTGATATTCCTAATTTTCCTGTTTCTACGGTTCAAGGACATAAGGGAGCTTTAATTTTTGGAACCATTGGCACTAAAAAAGTAGTGGCCATGCAAGGTCGTTTTCATTACTACGAAGGCTATTCGATGGAGGAAGTTACTTTTCCGGTTCGTGTCATGAAATATTTAGGAGTTCAAAAATTGATTGTTTCTAATGCTTCGGGCGGAGTGAATCCGAATTATAAAGTCGGAGATATTGTTCTTATAAATGATCATATTAATATGGTTCCAGAGCATCCGTTGCGTGGAAAAAATGACGAGCGTTTTGGACCAAGATTCGTTAATATGAGCGAACCTTATTCGAAAAAAATGATAGCTGTGGCAAAAGAATTGGCACAGAAAAACAAAATAGAGGTAAAAAACGGAATCTATTTGGGGTTACAAGGGCCAACATTTGAAACCTTAGCTGAATATAAAATGGTAAAAATTCTGGGTGCCGATTGTGTAGGAATGTCTACAGTTCCGGAAGTTATTGTAGCACGTCATATGGATTTAGAGACCTTTGGAGTTAGTGTAATTACTGATATGGGTAATGAAGAAAGTATTGAAACGATTTCACATGACGAAGTTTTAGAAGCAGCTAAAAAAGCTGAACCCAAAGTACGCATGTTAATTAAAGAATTAATCTTGAATTGCTAACTTAAGTGTTTTAATAGTAATTTGTAAAAATCGTTTGGGATAAATGGTTTTGTAATTACATCATCCATTCCAAAAGAAAGCAGCATTTCTCTATTTTCATTCAATGAAATGGCTGTCATGGCTATAATGGGCGTTTTGTTGTCAAATTTCCTGATTTCTTGCGTAGCAATTGTACCGTTTATTCCAGGTAAATGGACGTCCATTAAGACTAAGTCGTAAGTATTAAGTTTAACGGCTTCGATTGCATCTTCTCCATTATCAATCACTTCACAAAGAATTTCTTTGTTTTCAAGCATTCTTTTGGTAATCATTTGGTTGATTTTATTGTCTTCAATTACCAAAATATTTTTGCCTTTTATTTTAGATATATCAAAAGAATTTTCTTTTTTAGGTTCGGCTACTGTTTGGTTATCGCTTACTTTTAAGTCTAATTCAAACGAAAAAGTAGAACCTTCGCCTACGCTACTTTTTAATTGAATATCGCTATTTAATAAGTTTAGTAACTTTTTTACAATAGTTAAACCCAAACCTGTACCACCATATTTTCGGTTAATTTCAGTGGAACCCTGTGAAAAACTATCAAAAACAGTTTCCAGTTTCTCCTCTGGAATTCCAATTCCGGTATCGATTACTTCAAAAGATACGACTGCTTTTTGATTTTCGAAAGATTTCAGTTTGGCTACAATGCTTACTTTTCCATTTTTGGTAAATTTGAGCGCATTGTTAATCAGGTTCATGAAAATTTGAGACAATTTTATAGGATCGCCAATTAAATTACTAGGTATTTCAGGATCAATTTCAAGTACAAACTCATTCCGATTTTTTGTTGCCACCTCAAGTAAAGAATTTTTGATATCCTCCAATAATTTTTTTAGGTCAAAATGGATGTGTTCTAATTCTACTTTGTTCGAATCGATTTTATTGATTTCTAAAATGTCATTGATAAAAGCAGTGAGATAATTACCGGAATATTGCAAAGAACTTAGATAATGCAACTGCGTTTTTTTAGGGTTTTCTTCTAATAAAAGATGGGTAATTCCGTTAATAGCATTCAACGGCGTTCTTAATTCATGACTCACTGTGGATAAGAAATCGGCTCTGGCATTAGATGCTTTTTCGGCTTTTTCTTTGGCCTTAATGAGCTCGTTATTTTTTTCTTGTAATAAAAGATTGGTTTTTTTCTTGATGAGGTTGTTTTTGTACAATGAAAAACTCAACATCGAGAGAATAGCAATTAATGCAATGGATAGATAATTGATTAATCTGGAGAATCTTTGGGTTTTTTCTTGTTCTTTTTTCTTCTTATCAAGACGGGCTAAATTTTGTCTTTTTTGGTTTTCTTTAAAAGCTTCGTAATCGTTAATACCTAATTTTTCGTTGAGTGCAATAGCAATACTTTCTTTTAAATTAAGATGTAATTTTAAATAAGAATAAGCATTGCTTTTATCCAACATTTTGTCGTAAACAGTGCTAATGGCTAGTAAAATATTGGATTTTTGATCTAGATTTTGATTTTTAGCATTTAAGTCTAAGGCTTTGTTGAAATAGTTTAACGCTAGGTTGTTTCGGTTGTTATGTTCTTCTATGAGTCCCATTTGATACAAAGCTTCTGCTTTCATATCTAAAATAGAAGGAGAATCAGCTTTAGCAATAATTGAATTGAATAATGAAGTCGCATTATCATATTTTTTATTAGCGCTGTAAATAATCGCTTTTTGAAGATTGATTAAATCATCATTGTCTTTTATTTGTAGTGTTTTAGAGATTGCAGCTGTTTTGTTGATGCAAATTTCGGCAGCTCTGAAATTGGTGTTTCCTATATAGGCTAGGCTAAGATAATAATAGGCTTTAGCATAATCCGCAGAAGGACTAAGAGTCTTGAATATGCTGATGCTTTCTGATAATTTTTCAACGGCATCATCGTATTTTTTTAAGCTGTAATAGAGTCTGCCCAGTTTAGCCGTTTGTTTGGCTTGCTCATTAATATTTGAATTTTCTCGGGCGTAATCAATTGCTTTTTGGGTATAAAGAAAAACTTCTTTGTATTTGTTTGCTTTTATGTTTGCATTTGCCTGACTATTGTAAAAGACCACACTATCCGTTTCTTCTTTTTGAGAATACAGAGTTGCATTAAATAAAAAAACTAAAATCAGATAAAACTTGATTTGTAATTTCATTTAGTTAGTTGGTTTGGTCAAAAGTATTAAATCTATTAAGCGCGATGAATATCCAATTTCATTATCATACCAGCCAACTACTTTTACCATTTTATCAATAACAGAAGTCAGTTGAGCATCAAATAAGCAAGAATTTCTATTTCCTACTATATCTACCGATACGATTGGATCTTCGGTGTAATCTAGAATTCCTTTGAGTTCATTTTGCGAAGCTAATTTAAAAGCTTTGTTGATTTCTTCTATCGTTACAGCTGTTTTTACATTAAAAGTAATATCAGTTAATGAACCATCTGGAACGGGAACACGAATACCACATCCGCCAATTTTGCCCTCTAAGATAGGAAAAATTTTTGTTAATGCCTTAGCTGCACCTGTTGTTGTAGGAACAATAGATTGGCTGGCACCTCTGGCTCTTCGTAAATCCTTATGCGGTTGGTCGTGTAAACTTTGATCCGTAGTAAAGGAGTGAATAGTGGTAATATAAGCTTGTTCTATTCCGCACAATTTATCGATTATTTTAATCATCGGAGCTGCATTGTTGGTAGTACAACTAGCATTTGAGATGATTGTTTCTGTTCCATCAAGAATATGTTCGTTAACTCCTAAAACAACGGTTTTTATGGTATCAACTTCTGAAGGCGCTGAAAGAATTACTTTTTTTGCTCCTGCAATAATATGTTCGTTTAGAGCTTCGTAAGTTTTATGTTTTCCTGTTGATTCAATTACAAAATCAATATTTAAATCTTTCCAATTCAGATTAGCAATACTTTTTTCGTGGAAAAACAAAAAATGTGTTCTATCAATTGTAAATCCTTTTTCATCGGCAATTACGGTTTGAGGCAAAACACCGTGGATACTGTCGTATTTGATTAAATGAGCCATCGTCTTAGTGTCGGCAATATCATTTATAGCAACGACTTCAATTTCAGGATGATTTAATAGTAGACGAAAAAGGTTTCGACCAATTCGACCAAAACCATTGATGGCAATTCTTGTTTTCAATTGTATCGTTTATTTGATTATTTGTTTATTTGGTTAATCGTTACACAAATAACCGAATAACCAGATAAACTTTATTATAATATGTGTTTTTGTGCTTTGTATGAAGAACGAACTAATGGGCCGCTTTCTACATGACGGAAACCTAGTTCCAAACCAAACTGCTCGTATTTAGCAAATTGTTCTGGAGTGATAAATTCCTTAACGGGTAAATGTTTTTTACTGGGTTGTAAGTATTGACCAATAGTTACCACATCAACATTAGCAGCGCGAAGGTCTCTCATGGTTTGGAATACTTCTTCTTCCTCTTCACCTAATCCCAGCATGATTCCAGATTTGGTTCTGTTGATGCCTTTTTCTTTTAAATAACGCAATACTTCTAAGCTTCTGTCGTATTTAGCTTGGATACGGACTTCACGAGTCAATCGGCGTACGGTTTCCATGTTGTGCGATACTACTTCTGGATTGGCTTCCACAATACGATCAATATTTCTTTCGATGCCTTGAAAATCAGGAATTAATGTTTCTAGAGTTGTATTAGGATTCATTCTACGGATGGCTTTTACGGTTTCAATCCAAATGATAGAACCACCATCTTTTAAATCATCACGATCCACACTGGTAATTACAGCATGCTTGATGTTCATGATTTTTATAGAACGAGCTACTTTTTCTGGTTCGTCCCAATCAACTGTTTCCGGACGACCTGTTTTAACTCCACAAAAACCACAAGAACGCGTACAGGTATTTCCTAATATCATAAAAGTAGCCGTTCCTTCTCCCCAACACTCGCCCATATTAGGACAACTTCCAGAGGTACAAATGGTATTTAAGCTATATTTATCAACTAAGCCACGAAGTTCTGTATATTTTTTTCCGATTGGTAATTTTACTTTTAACCATTTTGGTTTAGCTATGCTCTGTTCGGCTGCGCCTTGTTTTGCAATCGGTGTAGTAGTATCTAAAACAGTTTCCATAAATCAATTTTAAGGCTACAAATATACGTAATGTTCATTTAATAGCATTGTTTTATGTAATCAAGCTTTTTGTTGGATTTGTTATAAAAATAAAAGAGCTTATGTAGCAAAGGTATAGTATGGTAAAATCCTTGAAAGGATTATTTAAAAAAAGCAGCTCGAAAGCTGCTTTTTGGTTTATCAAAAAAAAGGGTTTAATTAATTTGTACGATAATCGGTAAGTTATAGGCCGTTCTTACGGGTTTTGAATTGTAAATTCCAGGTGTCCATTTTACTTTTATAGAATTCAAAACACGAATGGCTTCTTTCTCTAAGGCTTGTCCTGGTTTATTAAGTACTTTTATAGTACTCATGCTACCGTCTTTTTCGACTATAAAAGAAACATAGATACGCACATTTTTAGTTTCATCTAGAAATGGGCTTCTGAAATTATTCCCAACATAGCGATAGAATTTTTCAATTCCTCCGGGAAATTGTGGTTTTTTATCTAACACCTCATTGATAATAACATCCGAAGAGTTTCCATCAGTTCCATTGCCGATAGCTGTTCCATTTCCGTTTCCAACTCCAGTACCAACTCCATCAGAGGTTCCTGTGCTTGATCCTGCTATCACCACTCCATCTGGGTTTAAGTCTTTTGGTATTGGTTTATCCATAGTGAACTCAACATCTGCATTAGCTTGCGGTGCACTTACTACCACTGGATTAATGAGCTGTTTTTTGTCAATCACATCGCTTGGCGTTTGTGCTTTAACTTCAGATAATGCAGGAGCAGGTGCTGCTTCTTCTTTTTCAGCCGAGTAAATGTCTTGCAACTGAATTACGGTTTCTTTCCAATCCGGAACACTGGGAACCGAAATTTCGCTAGGATGACTTAATAAATTGGGCAGTACAATAAGGGTAGTGCACAATAAAATTCCCAAAGAAAGAGCTTGAAAAGAAGTTTTAGTGGTCTCCTTGCGCAGTTGAAAAGCGCCGTACTCTTTGTTTCTGTTTTCGAAAACTAGGTTAATCCATTTGCTTTCATAAAGACTGTGGTGTGACATAATTATAGATTTAATGGTTAAGAATTCAGTTAAATCGTAAGCGTATGTGGTATTCTTATTTAGAAAGGATTAAGATAATAAATTTATATGTAAATTCTGTACTGTTTTTGAAAATAATTTAGAATAATTTTAAATTTAGTTCCTAGCTATGAATAAATAGGATTGTCATTGTGGGGATTGATAGTTTATTTGTGCTATTGACCAGACGTACCATGCTAATAGTAGGCTTGCTTATTGTTTTTAAAGGCATTGCCTATAGTTTAGCTAGGTGTGGCTACAAATTTATTAGGTATGCCTGCTGTTTTTGAATGTACTGCCTATGATTTAGGTAGGCATGCCTATAGTTTAGGTAAGCGTGGCTGTAATTTTTAAAGGTAACACCTATGTTTTAGGTAGGAGTGCTATAGTTTTAGTATGGCGTGCTTACTATTTTGAAGGCATCGCCTATGTTTTATGTAGGCTTGCCTTTGGTTTTTATATGCTCGCCTATAGTTTTAGTAGGCGTATCTATGATTTTTAAAAGTTAGGTGAATTCATTAATTGGTTTGGGTAGGGAAAACATTTCCGCCTTTAACACAATCCTGTTCATTGCGAGGAACGAGGAATCTCATCCGGTAACTCCACAAAGTATTTTGTTTGCGTTATTTGCTCATTGTTGCGGGCACGGAAAGTATTTTTGCGCTATCGGGCTTAGTGGTAGTTTCGTTATGTTACACAAATATTAACAAAGATAGTTTGCTTATCATTATAGAAAAAAATGTTCAAAAAATGATCTTCTTCTCCCGCAATTTTTCGCGTAAACTTTTTAATTATCTTGTTTTCTTTTTTTTCTTTTAACGTGTTTTTGAATTCTGAGAAACTAATAATTTCTTTTTCTTCAGTAATTCTTTTGTCTTCTTCTAGTTCCTTTAAAAGCTTTTCATAATCAGGTTTAGATAATTTAATTTGAGAACTAGAGCAATATTCTCCTTTAAAATCAGGGTAAGAAGCTGATTTTTCGATGAATTCAGCCGATTCTGGAAGTTCTCTTAAAGTCACTGTATTAAATTCTTCCGCATAAAAGCTTTCAGAAGGATAAAGTGAGTCATAAGTTATATATACTATTGCGAATAGAATAGTTAAAATATAAGCTATATTTATTTTCCGACTCAATTCATGTGAGAGTTTTTGCTTTCTTTTAAGGTATATTTTGAAAGGCAAGTAAATTAAATATAATATTCCACCTCCAATTGAAAAGATTATAAGCATTAGACAAAAAACAAAAACTCCCATACTTTATTGATTTGTGACGTTTCAGACTAAATTACCGCAAACTCGTTTATACATGCATAAACTAAACTAGTTATATTCTTTATTGTTATGTTATGCGCATGTTTTAGTTTTTTTGCGTATTATTTCTAATTGCAAAATACAAATATAAAAACTTTTCTTACTTGTATAAAAGTAAATACAATACAAAATGCAACTACATTAAAAATCTCTTAATGTAACTTAAATTCCTTAATGGTTTTAAAAACTAAAAAATGTTATCTACGGTGGTTATTGATAATTTCAGCTAATAATTTCTTAGCTCTTAGGAGTTTTACTTTGACGTTGTTTAGGGGTTCGTCAATTTTTTTGGCTATTTCCTGGTAGCTCATTTCCTGAAAATAACGCAGTTGGATAACTTCCTGATAATGCGGTTTTAATTCCTTGATGTATTGGAGTAATTGCGACAGGTTTTGTTCGGTAATTAGCTCGTCTTCTTTGGAAGGACTGGTGTCGGCAATGTTGTAGGCTTTTTGGTCTTCCTGTTCGGTAATCTCCACAAAAAGACTTGATTTTCTTTTACGAAGCATGTCAATATACACATTCTTGGCAATAGAAATTAACCAGGTATTAAATTGGAATTCAGGATTGTAAGTAGCGATTTTGTCAAAAGCCTTTGAAAAAGTTTCAATGGTAATGTCTTCGGCATTGGTCTCGTTTTCCGTGCGTTTGAGCATGAATCCATAGACTTCGTTCCAATACTGATTCAACAGAAAAGTGAAGGCCGTTTGGTCTCCTTGTTTTGCTTTTTCTATTTGATTGCTTATTTCCAATTGACTGGTTTTGAAAAAATATTAGTTAGGAATACATTTATTTGTGTAAAAATAAGTGCTAATTCTACAATGGGGAACCAAAATTTAATATCTTTTTCTTTTAGTTTTCCTGCCGAGAATCCAATGCAAATCCAAGCGCATAAATACCTAAGACCAAGCAAACTCAATACTAATATCCATTGGAATTGGAAAGATAATAAGATTGTAGCAAAAACAATAAACAATAATTGCGTGCTGAAAAAGAACCCTAACTGCAATTGATCCACCATTTTATAATGTTTTGCCGTAGCTACATGTCTTCTTTTTTGGGTAAACCAATCTTTGAAAGACAGTTTTGGTGCCGAATAGGTAAAACTTTCAGGCATAAAAGCTACTGTGGTGTTGCTTCCTTTAGCAGCTTCGTTGATAAACAAATCATCATCGCCTGAGCGTACTTGAATGTGGTTGATGAACCCGTTTACATTAAAGAATTCTTCTTTTTTGTAGGCTAAATTTCGACCTACACCCATATAAGGATGTCCTAGTTTTGCCCAAGAAAAGTATTGAACTGCAGTAAGTACCGTTTCAAAACGGATTACTTTGTTTAGGAAAGAATTGGCAATTTTTTCATAGCCTCCATATCCTAAAACAATCGTTTTATGTAATGTAAATTGCGAACTCATAGCGGTTATCCAATCTTTAGATGTTGGGTAACAATCGGCATCCGTAAATAATAAATATTCTTTCTTAGCTGCTTTGATGCCTAAGGTTAGTGCATATTTTTTATTTCCCCAAAATGCTTCATTGTTTTGTACCTTAACGAGACGAATGTTAGAATATTGTTTTTCGAATGCTTCAAAAAGTTCTAAAGTATTATCACTCGATGCATCATCGATTAAAACGATCTCAAAATCAGGGTAGTTTTGCTCCGCTAATAAGGGAACATATTTTGCTACATTTTCTTCTTCATTTTTGGCACAAACGATAACAGAAATAGGAATTCTTTTGGGTGTTATTTTTTGTGCTTTGGCGAAAGCAAATTTCCCAAAAACACCTAAATAATACGCAATTTGAATAGCAACAATAGCAATAAAAAAGTAAAGAATCAGTATAAGCATCAGTGTTTAATGGGTTGTTTAAATCGAGTGCAAAGGTATGAATAGAATTAAGATTTGAAAATGATACAATATGAATTTTAAAAGAAAATTTTCAGCCTTATTTTTAGGATTAAATAACATTAACCTCGGCTTCAATTTGGATCCCGAAAATCTCAAAAACCGTTTGTTGAACATCCCTAGAAACGGCTAATATTTCCTGTCCTGTAGCATTGCCATAATTCACTAAAACCAAAGCTTGGTTTTTATGAATTCCAGCATCGCCAAAGCGTTTTCCTTTAAAGCCAGCTTGCTCAATCAGCCAGCCGGCAGGAACTTTAACTTCGGTTGCCGAAACTTCATAATATTTCATCTCCGGAAACTTTTTATGAATGGCTTCAAAGTCACTTTTTAAAACAATAGGATTTTTAAAAAAACTGCCGCTATTTCCCAGTTCTTTTGGATCAGGTAATTTACTTTGTCTAATGGCTATTACGGCGTTGCTTACATCTTTTAATCCAGGAATTGTAACGTTGTTTTTTTCTAATTCGGCTAAAATATCTCCGTAAGAAGTATTGATTTTATGATTGCGTTTCGTTAATTTAAAAACTACCGAAGTAATAATAAATTGGTCTTTAACTTCGTGCTTAAAAATACTTTCGCGATAACCAAAATGACATTCTTCATTGGTAAAAGTTCTCATTTCCTGAGTGTCAATATTCATAGCTTCACAGGAAACAAAAGTGTCCTTAATTTCAGTTCCGTATGCACCAATGTTTTGAACTGGAGTTGTCCCAACATTTCCTGGAATGAGCGACATGTTTTCTAGTCCACCAAAATTTTGTTCGATGTTCCAAAGCACAAATTCATGCCAGTTTTCACCTGCTTGTCCTTCAATCCAAACAAAATCATCGTCTTCTTTGATGATTTTTTTGCCTTTTAAATCAATATGAATCACTAAAGCATCAATATCTTGGGTCAGTAACATATTACTGCCGCCACCTAAAATGAATTTTTTCTCTGATTGATGTTGTTCTAAAATCGTTTTCAATTCGGATACCGAATGAACAGCAACAAATTGTTTGGCTTTGGCTTCAATGCCAAAAGTATTGTATTTTTTTAAAGAAAAATGATTTAGAATTTCCATAAAAGAAAGTGCTTTTTTAGTCGTGAATTGAAGGTTCAAAAGTAAGAATTATAATTTTTGGTTTTACTGCAAAGACACAAAGTTTGCGCAAAGTTCGCTAAGCTTTGTATTCTTTGTGAAAACCTAGCGAACTTTGCGGTTAAATTATTTTTTAGAATCTATTAATTCATGGTATTTGTCCGCAATAATTTTCATATTGGTTTTGTAATTCACCTGTTTTCCAATGAAATTGCGGTTGTTTGTAACGGCTTGGTTTCGAATACTTGTATTCTCAAAAGCCCAAATTATCTCTTCAGCCAACATTTCAATATCGTCGATTGTAATTAATTGACCGTTTTCGCGATGTTGAATCCAACTTTGATTTCCTGGAATATCAGAAACTATGGGATAACAACCGCAAGCCATGGCTTCAAATAAAGAAGCCGAAACGCCTTCGGTTACAGGCATGCTGATGTAAATATTGGATTCTTGAAGTAATTTAGGGAGTTCCGTATTGGGAATTCTTCCTGTGAAAATTACTTTGTTTTCGATGTTTAATTCTTTAGCTAGGGTTTTCAAAGAATAAAGTTGTTTGCCATCTCCAATAATAGTTATACTGAAATCAATTCCTCTTTGATGTAAAATGCCAAATGCTTTTAAGATAACATCATGTCGGTATTCGGGTAAAAGGGAACGCGTAACAATAGCCTGAATTTTATTGGAATTAGAATTGTTTTTGTTTTCAAATTTGTTTAAATCAATTCCCTTTGGCAAAATCAAAATTTTGGTCATATCCACTTTAGAATTTTTCATGTGTTCAGCCATTATTGGACCCCAAGCATGAATAAGTGTGGCTTTTTTGAAAGCGTAATTCTGAATCATTTTTTTAAACGGAATTGTAATAGCATCTTCAGGCCATAAATCGGTTTTTCCTTGTTGTGCAATGGCAGCTGGTTTTAATCCCGAAAGTGCTGCTAGAAAACCATAACTGGTGGTTCTTTCGGCAATAATCATGTCGGGTTGCTGTTGTCGAATTTTTTTTTTGATGTTAAAAATTGCCAATAGGAATTCCAGTGTACGCAGCAGTCGATTCAAAAAAGAATTATTTGGTGTTTTTAATTCCCAAGTGATGATTTCAAAATCGCCAAATTCTTTTAGGCCGTTCATCCAAGTAATGGCGTCGGCACGATAGGATTCTCCAAGAAAAAGTATTTTTCTTTTTTTCATTAAAGACTTATTTTGCCACGAATGCACAAATTATTTTTAGATGAATTGGTGAATTCGTAGCGAAATTTTAGCATTGTTTTTAAAACTCCTCTGTTTCCAGAGCACGGTTCATGAATTCGTTTAAAGGTTTTAAAAGGATTAATTTTTGAGTCATTTTTGAAACAAAATCTTTTTTAGTCACTTCTGAAAAGTCAATTTTTTGTACCGTTTCAAAACTTTTTAATTTTAATAATTCTATGGCAGGATGCTCTTTTTCGTAACCTCTTGGTGGGTTTTTAAGTACGCTTTTTTCATTGCGGCTAAAATCACCAAACTCTCTTTTAAAATTAGGTTCGTTTAAGATGGCTTCTAAGTCTTCGTGAAAAAAAACAATTTCTTTTCGGATTTTCTTTAAATCTTCGGCTTCTGGCGCATAGAAACCACCGGCAATAAAAGAACCATTTCTGTCAATGTGTACATAATAACCTGCGCGATTGAGTCCTTTAAAGCCAGAAGATAACCATATTCCCAAATGGGCTTTATAGGGTGATTTGTCTTTAGAAAAACGAATATCACGATTGATTCTGAACGTACAGTTTTTGATTTCCAGCATTTCTAAAGAAGGATCCAAAGGTTTCATGGCATCTAAAAAATCAGCAACCAATTGGTGGTAGTCTTTTTTGAAGAGTTCGTATCTTTTTTTGTTAGCCTGGAACCATTCTCTGTTGTTGTTTTCTCTTAAATCGTCCAGAAATTGTAGTGATTCTTTAGTAAGCATAAAGGTGTCGTTTTTTAATTTTTTATTTTGCTGTTGCAGTTTCGGTACTCCATTTTAAATAACCACCATCAAGATTATAGATTTTTTTAAAACCCAATTCAGCTAGTTTTTCAGAGGCTTTCAGGCTTCGTTTTCCGCTTCTACAATACACATACACAGCTTTGTCTTTATCAAGTTTTTCGGCATCTTGAATAAATTGGTCGCCAAGCCAATTGATGTTTAGAGCATTGTCAATATGTCCTTCGGCAAATTCTTCTGGAGTGCGGACATCTAAAAGTTGTGGTTTTTCAGTTGTCTTTATTTCTTTTGCGAAAGCAGCTACTTCAACAGTTTTAATGGGTTCAGAACTTTGACTCTGACAAGAAATTATAGTAAATAAAATAATAAGCGATAGTAAGGATTTGAATTTCATCGAATTTTAATTTTAATAGTATCAAAAATAATCAAAAAGGATAGGTTTTCTTTAGTATGTGAATTTTTTTTGCCACGAATTTCACCGATTTAAATGGATTTTTCCTTTTTTATTAGCTAAAAAAACTTTGTGCTCTTTGTGGAAAACTTTGTGTTCTTTGTGGTTAAAAAAATTATAAGTTAAAGATCTTATACGATTGATGTGTCGATTTTACAATGGCTTCGGTTCTTTCCGGATGAGTGTCGGAAATAAAAAGCTGACCAAAAGTATCGGAATTGACCATTTCTACAATTTTGGCTACTCGAGTTTCGTCCAGTTTGTCAAAAATATCATCGAACAATAGAATGGGTTTCACGCCACTTTGTTTTTTTAAGAACTCAAATTGTGCCAGTTTTAACGCAATTAAAAATGATTTTTGCTGTCCTTGTGAACCAAATTTCTTGATGGGATGATTGTCGATTTCAAAAGCCAAATCATCTTTGTGAATTCCCACGCTGGTGTAATGCAATGCACGATCTTTGTTGATGTTTTCTTGTAAAAGCGTTAATAAATCGTTTTCAAATAAATGACTTTCATAAACTAATTGTACTGATTCCTGCGAATCTGTAATAGCATGATGGTGTGCATTGAAAATCGGAATAAACTCGGCGATGAATTCTTTTCTTTTTTCGAAAATATACTTTCCAAAATTGTCCAATTGCTCATTATATATAGATAAGGTGTCATTATCAAAAACATGATTCAAAGCAAAATATTTCAACAAAGCATTGCGCTGACTCATTACTTTTTGATATTGAATGAGCTGTTGTAGGTATTGCGTGTCCAATTGCGAGATGATGCTGTCAATGAATTTGCGACGGATTTCGCTACCTTCAATAATTAAATCTCTATCGGCGGGCGAAATAATAACGAGCGGAATAAATCCAATATGATCTGAAAATTTATCGTAAGCCTTGCCGTTGCGTTTTAATATTTTTTTCTGCCCTTTTTTTAAACTGCAAACTAATTGTTCGCTTCTTTCGTTTTTGATGAATTCGGCATCAATAACAAAAAACTCTTCGCCATGTTTGATGTTTTGAACTGCAAGAGGATTGAAGTAGCTTTTTCCATAAGACAAATGATAAATGGCATCTAGAACATTGGTTTTACCAATCCCGTTTTTACCCACAAAACAGATTATTTTGCCATCAAACTCAAAAGTGGCTTCCGAAAAATTTTTGTAATTGAATAAAGAGATTTTTTTTAAATACATTTTAAAGTTTGCTGCTATGGAGGAATTTGCTGTTTTTGAATTGGCTTTTAAAAAAGGCTGCAAATTATTGAAAAATATCGATATAAAAGGCTTTTGGGATTTTTCTGTTTCAAAAAAAATAGCCTAGAATTTGTTGAAAATGAATTAAAATAAAAATATTTTCGATTTAGATATAAAATTTCTGTTTTTTTGCGTGGGTTTGAATAAAAATTTTATTTTTGCGGTTCACTAAATTATTTTTAAATGGCTACGTACAATAAAAGAGGATATAAAGCACCAAAAGAGAAAGAAGTAAAAGAGACAGTAGAAGAAGTGGTAATTGACGAAAAAAACAGTACAACGGCTGAGGTTTTTTCTAAATTAGATGAAACTGCATCAAGAACGGAAGACTGGGTTGCTAAAAACCAAAAAATCATTATTGGTGTAGTAGGAGCGATTGCTTTGTTTACAGTAGGTTATTTGGCTTTTCAAAAGTTTATTTCTGAGCCTAAAGAAGAAGAAGCGGCGAGCGAAATGTTTGTGGCACAACAAAATTTTGAGCAAGCGGCTAACGGTGTGGCAAGCGATTCTTTATACAAATTAGCATTAAATGGTTCAGAAGGAAAATTTGGATTCCTTAAAATTGCTGATGAGTATTCAGGAACTTCAGCTGGAAATCTAGCAAATTATTATGCAGGTATTGCTTATTTGAATACTGGAAAATTTACTGAGGCTATTGATTATTTAGGTAAATTCAAATCAGAAGATGTTGTTTTAAGCGCTTTGGCAAAAGGAGCTATTGGAGATGCTTATGCTGAAAACAAACAACCTAAAGAAGCTTTAGAGAATTATGTAAAAGCAGCTGAATCTAATAAAAATGATTATACAACACCACGTTTCTTGTTAAAAGCAGGAAAAACCGCTTTGGCATTAGGAAACAAAGAAGAAGCTTTAAAATACTTTACAGATATTAAAGAGAATTATGAAAATGCTCCAGAAGCTGCTGCTGTTGAAGCTTTGATTGGTTTATCTCAATAATAATAAATTAAGATTTAGATAAATTGGTGATTACAAGAAATTAAATACTTGTAATCACCAATTTTTATTTATAATTTCAAGTTTTAAAATTTAATTTGATTATGGCAACGATTAATAAAAATTTATCAGTTTACGATAAGAATACACTACCAAGTGCGAAAGATTTTCGTTTTGGAGTGGTAGTTTCGGAGTGGAATGAAAACATCACAGAAGGTTTGTATAAAGGAGCCGAAGAAGCTTTTTTAGACAATGAAGTTCCGGCTGAAAATATCATTAGATGGAATGTTCCTGGGAGTTTTGAGTTGATTTATGGTGCCAAAAAAATGTTGCAAACTCAAAAAGTAGATGCAGTAATTGCTATTGGTTGTGTAATTCAAGGACAAACGAAGCATTTTGATTTTGTTTGTGAAGGTGTAACGCAAGGTATTAAAGACCTGAATGTTCAAACGGATATTCCGGTTATATTTTGTGTTTTGACCGATAATACCATGCAGCAATCTATTGATAGAAGTGGAGGGATTCATGGGAACAAAGGAACTGAAGCGGCGATTGCAGCGATTAAAATGGCTTATATACGTCAACAAGCTTCTTTAACGCATGATTATGCTCCAAACTTATTGACTTCAGGAGCAATTCAATTAGACGAAGGGACACCTTTAGAATTAAAAGAATAAAAAAACTAAATAATTCAGAATGAAACCTATACTATTTGTTGGAAATAGTGTAGGTTTTTTGTTTTATTTATGAGTGGGGATGACCTAAAAGCCGATAGAAATTTATTAAATTTGCTTGCCTTACTTATCTTCTGAATATTAATTACTGTAAACTGAATACTAAAAAAATGTCGAGTATCATCCAATTACTTCCTGATCATGTTGCTAACCAAATTGCTGCTGGAGAAGTGGTTCAAAGACCTGCTTCGGTAGTGAAAGAATTACTTGAAAATGCGGTAGATGCTAATGCAACGGATATTAAGTTGATTATAAAAGATGCCGGAAAATCATTGGTTCAGGTAATTGATAATGGAAAAGGAATGAACGTTACCGATGCGCGTTTGTGTTTCGAGCGTCATGCCACTTCTAAAATCCGTCATGCCGAAGATTTGTTCACACTGCATACTAAAGGTTTTCGTGGCGAGGCATTGGCTTCTATTGCTGCGATTGCGCATGTGGAAATGAAAACCAAACAAGATCAGGACGAACTGGGAACCCAAATTGTTATTGAGGGGAGTAAGTTTGTTTCTCAAGAATCGGCAGTGTTGCCTCAAGGAACTTCATTTGCAGTTAAAAATTTGTTTTTTAATATTCCTGCCCGACGCAATTTCTTAAAGTCGGATACGGTGGAATATAGACATATTATAGATGAGTTTCAGCGTGTGGCTTTGGCACATTCGAACATACATTTTACCTTTTACCATAATGGTAGTGAAATGTTCAATTTACCCATTTCGACATTAAGACAGCGAGTGGTGAATGTTTTTTCGGGAAAAACCAATGAGAAATTAGTTCCCGTTCAGGAAGAAACCGAAATCGTTACAATTCAAGGATTTGTTAGCAAGCCTGAATTTGCCAAAAAAAATAGAGGCGAACAGTTTTTCTTTGTCAATGACCGATTTATAAAAAGTGGTTATTTGCATCATGCAGTAATGGCGGCTTATGACGGAATTTTGAAAGATGGAGCGCAACCCAGTTATTTCTTGTATTTGTCGGTTCCGCCTAATTCTATTGATATCAATATTCACCCAACCAAAACAGAAATCAAGTTTGATGACGAAAGTGCTTTGTATGCTATTTTAAGAGCATCTATCAAACATAGTTTGGGGCAGTTTAATGTGGCACCAGTTTTAGACTTTGACAGAGATGCTAATTTGGATACGCCTTATCATTACAAAGATTTGGAAGGAGCAGTGCCTACTATTCAGGTAGATAGTACTTTTAATCCATTTTCAGATGATAAAGTCAACAAACATTATGCGGCTTCGGGATCATCGGGTTCAAGCTATAGAAAACCGGCATCAACATCCAGTTGGGAAAGTTTGTATGTAGGTTTAGAACAAGAGCCTGAATTTTCAACTGAAAGTAATGAGATTTCATTTGAAAGCGAAGAGGTAACAGGTTCGTTATTTAACGACGAAGAAGTAGAGCACGCAGTTCAGAATGTGTATCAAATTCATAAAAAATATATTGTTTCGCCTATAAAATCTGGAATGGTAATTGTGGATCAGCAGCGCGCGCATCAGCGTGTTTTGTACGAGCAATTCTTAACGAATATGACCGTGCATCAAGCATCGAGTCAGCAATTGTTATTTCCATTGAATTTGTATTTTTCGTCAAGCGAAATGGAACTAATCGACGAACTCAAACTTTCATTGGTCAATACAGGATTTGTTTTTGAAGAAACTAATGACGATCATGTGGTAATTTCGGGAATTCCAGTAAATGTGACCGAAAGTGAAATTTCGATGGTTTTGGAACAATTATTAAGTGATTTGCAAGACGGAATACCAGAAAATAGTTTTAGTCAAAACGATACTATCGCTAAGTCGATGGCAAAGAGTTTAGCAGTAAAAACAGGAACAAGTTTAACCATAAAAGAACAGGAGAATTTAGTAAATGGGCTTTTTGCCTGCAAAGATCCTAATGTTTCTCCTTTTCAGAAACCAACTTTCATCACGATGCGTGTGGAAGATTTAGATAAAAAATTTGCACTATGATGAATGTAACCGAAACGGTAAAACAATTAGTAATAATTAATATTTTATTTTTTATTGGAACATTGGTAGTTGGTGACCCAGCGTATCAAATGTTAGCGATGTATTTTCCAGAAAACCAAGATTTTCATGGATGGCAAATTATTTCGCACATGTTTATGCATGGTGGATTTATGCATATCTTTTTCAATATGTTTGCTTTGTATTCTTTTGGTTCAGCATTAGAACATTTTTGGGGAAGTCATAAGTTTTTGTTTTTTTATATTTCTTGTGGTTTAGGTGCGGCCTTATTGCACACAGGGATTAACTATTATTATTTTAATGATGCAATAGGTATCTTAGGAGAACATGGATTTCAAAGAGCGGATATTTTACAGCTTTTAAACGAAGGAAAGATTAATACCGAATGGCAATCTATTTTAACACCTTCAGAATACCAAAATTTTATTAGTGCTTTTGCAGGAACCGTTGTTGGAGCTTCTGGTGCTATATATGGAGTTGTAGTTGCTTTTGCTTTTATGTTTCCAAATGCCGAATTGGCATTAATGTTTATTCCTGTACCAATAAAAGCAAAGTATTTTGTACCTGGTTTGGTTCTAATCGATTTGTATTTAGGTGTGTCAGGACAATCTATTTTTGGTGGACCTGGAATTGCACATTTTGCACACGTAGGCGGAGCCTTAGTAGGTTTCTTAATTATGTGGTATTGGAAAAAAAATCAATTTAATAACAATCGTTGGAATTAATAGTAGATAAGAATTAAATTAAAAAAGAGTAAATGAATATTTTTGACGACTTAAAATTACAATACAAACTAGGAGGCGTAGCTCATAGATTGATCTATTGGAATATAGCCTGCTTCTTGATTTCATTAATTTTTTTCTACCAATTTCAAGTGGGTTCTTTTTCATTCCCATCTTGGATTGCTTTGTCCACCAATCCAGCTGATTTTATATATAAACCTTGGACTTTTTTGACTTATGCTTTTCTCCATGAAGGGTTTTGGCATTTGGTTTTTAATATGATGGTTTTGAACTTTGCCAGTCAATTGTTTTTAACCTTTTTTACTCAAAAGCAGTTTTTGGGATTGTATCTTTTGAGTGCTGTTTTTGCTGGAGTTGTTTTTGTGGCTAGCTATTATTTTATGGGGATTAATACCGCAATTGTAGGCGCTTCGGCTGCAATTATGGCTATCTTGATGGCTGCAACTACTTACCAACCTTTAATGCAAGTGCGCTTGTTGTTGATAGGAAATGTCAAATTATGGCATATTACTGCGGTGTTGCTTATACTAGATTTGATGCAACTTCGTTTAGAGAATATGGGCGGACATATCTCGCATTTAGCAGGAGCTTTTTTTGGTTTTGTTTATATTAAAGCTTTGCAAAATGGAACTGATATGAGTTTGCTGGTTACAAAGATTATTGATTTTTTTGCCAATGGTTTTAAAAGATCAAAATCGACACCATTTAAGAAAGTGCATAAGAATTATTCTAAACCAGTGGAGAAGCGAACGGCTTCTAGAATTGTAACAAAAGATAAAACACAACAACAAATTGATGAAATTTTAGATAAAATTAGTCAATCAGGTTATGATAGTTTAACAAAAGAAGAAAAGGATTTTTTATTTAAATCAGGGAAATAATTGTTTTGAAGTATTTGTAAACTTCGGACATTAAATAAAGTAAAATGAAAAATCTTTCATGGTTCAATAGAGGAATGTTTTTCTTAAATATTGTCCTCATCGTAGTTACTTTTATCGCTTATGTGTTGCCTTTTTTGGCACCAAAAATCTTCCCTTTTCTATCGGTGTTGACTTTGTTTATGCCTTTTTTTTTCATTTTGAACAGTCTTTTTTTTGTGTATTGGGCCATCCAATTCAAAAAAAGAATGATTATGTCAGGTTTGGTTCTTTTGATAGGAATTACGTTTATCAATAAGTTTTATAAATTTTCGTCTAAAGAGTATCCAGAAAGTGAAAAAGATTTTGTGGTCATGAGTTATAATGTTCGCTTGTTTAATTTGTTTAAATGGCAGGACAAGGCTGATGTTCCTGAAACCATCTTGGAATTCATAAATGAAAAAAATCCTGATATTTTATGTGTCCAGGAATATTCTAATTCTGGGCATCTGGATTTAAAAGTCTATCCACATCGTACCATTTTTATGGATGGAAATCAGATTAAGACCGGTCAGGCAATTTTTTCTAAATTCCCAATTATCGAACAAGGTAAAATTGTTTTTCCTAATTCCAGTAATAACGTTGTTTATGCTGATATTAAGAAAGGAAAGGATATTATTCGTGTGTACAACATGCATTTGCAGTCTATTAAAATTTCGCCTGATGTAGACGAGATTTCCGAAAATATCGATGTGATTAACAAAGAGAAATCCCAAATGATGTTTATTAGGATTAGCAAGGCTTTCAAACAGCAACAGCAACAAGCAGAGATTTTAAAGGAAAATTTAAAAGATTGTCCTTATCCTGTTATTATTTGCGGTGACATGAATAATAGTGCCTTTTCTTATGTGTATCGCATCATCAAAGGAAGCTTAAAAGATGGATTTGAAGAAGCTGGAAAAGGTTTTGGTCAAACCTATCGTTTTAAGTATTATCCGGCCAGAATAGACTATATTTTTGCCGATAGACAAATGACTGTAAAAAAGTTTGAGACTTTTCCAGAATTTGAAAATTCAGATCACTTTCCTATAATGGCCAAATTATCTTTGGATTAAAATTCAGAAATTCCAATTTATAAAATTCCAAATTCCAGAAAAATTATACTAATTGCTGCGATTTTAAATAATCCACTGTAAATTTTCCTTCGTTGAAAAGCAAATCCAAAATGCTTAGATTGTTGATAAAGCCAAATTTATCATCAAAAACCTGAGTGTAGGGTTCAAAAACTGAAGAATCTTTTTTTCCATTGATCAAAAAGCGATAATCTAAAATCTCTTTGTCCTCGATTTCGTGGAAATATTCTGAAGTAGTTTCAAAATTAAATTTGGTACGCATGCATTTTGAGATGATTTCCAATGCTTCAAAATTCATATCCATTAAGAAAGTATGCTTTTTTTCGAAAAAAGGAACAAAATCATCTTCGAAAAATTCGAAAAAAGGAGAACTTCTGTAAGCTGCTTCCAGAGATTTAAAATGTTGTTTTTGCCAATCAAAATCGTTTTCTATTTGGATATCTTTTGTTTTTTGATGGCTCGTTTTCGAATGTTTTATGGGGATATTTAAAAGCTGTATCCCATTAGGACTATAGATATACGTTCGATTTCTATTGGTTTGTTTTTGAAAATTATCTTCCATTTCAAATACGATACTATCCGATTGCAACATAGCAACAAAATGGCTAATCGATGGGAAATAAGAGGGATGTAGTAAGGCTTTCATTTGTTGATTGGTCTAAAGTTTTAAACTCATAAAGTCAAAAGTCATAAAATAAATACTTTATGACTTTTGACTTTTAGCTATTTAACTATATGTTTTCTTTTTTTTCTTTTCTTTTTTTCGAAAAATATTCAGCTACAAAAAATGCGGCTAATAGGATTAAGAAGATTTTGAAATAAGATTGAGGCTGACCTTCACCGCTAACAGTAGTAAAAACTCTGTCCCAACGCACTTTGTTCAATCCTTTTCCGTTAGGGTCTAAACTTAACCAAATAAAAACTGGCTTTCCTACAATGTGGTCTTCAGGAACATAACCCCAATAACGGCTGTCTTCTGAATTATGACGGTTATCACCCATCATCCAGTAGTAATTTTGTTTGAAAGTATAGCTGTTCACTACTTTTCCATTCAAACGGATTTCGTTTCCAGTTACTTTTAAATCGTTTTTATTACCATTATCATCTGTTTCATAAGTGGTGATAATTCTTTTGTAAAATGGTAAACTTTCTAATGTAAGTGGAACTGTTTTTCCTTGTTGAGGAATGTAAATTGGGCCAAAATTATCAGCATTCCATTTATTGATGTGAGGGAAAATACCTTGTTCAGTTCCTCTGCTTATTTGTCTTTTCACAGCAGTAATACCCGCTGTATTTTTTAATCTTTCGGCACTAGCAGCTGTTAACGCTCTAAAATAAAGAGTGTCTTTGGATTCATTTATCCCCACACCATCCGTGACATCCATTTCTCTTAATAGATTTTCAAAGTTTACTGGAGGATTTTTTGGGTCAATACCTACTGCATAAGAAAATTGAGGTTTTGCACGTTCAGGAAGTTCTAATACTTTTCCGTTAATGTATACTATTCCGTCTTTTATAACTAAGCTATCACCCGGTATTCCAACGCATCTTTTTACGTAATTCGATTCTTTGTCAATAGGTTTTATAACTCCAGGAGATCCTTTTGATTCAAAGAAACGATGTACTGTGTCTACTGGCCAATTGAATACTACGATGTCAGTACGTTTGATTTTATCTTCAATTCCTGGTAATCTAAAGTACGGCAATTGAGGCCAATTTAAATAAGATTTTCTTTTGGTCAGTGGAATAGAGTCGTGTACCATTGGTAAAGCTACCGTTGTCATTGGAACTCTTGCACCATAATTTACTTTGCTTACAAAGAGAAAATCGCCTATTAATAATGATTTTTCTAAAGAAGAAGTTGGAATAGTGTAAGGTTGTACAAAATAAGTATGTACAAAAGTGGCAACAATAATAGCAAAAAGAAGAGAGCTAATGGTATCGGCAGTTTTATTAGTTGGGTGTAAGCTTCTTTCAGCGTTATAGTCTAATTTTTGAGTGTAATTGATGTAATAGATGTAGAATCCAAAAGTAATAATTCCTAAAAAAGTATCTAACTGACTGCGTTTTCCAAAAGTTCTTAGGGTTTCTACCCAAATAACTGGAAACATGATTAGATTGATGATAGGGATGAAAAGCAATAAGGTCCACCAAGTAGGTCTACTTATAATTTTCATTAATACAATTGCATTATATACTGGTATTGCTGCCTCCCATTTTTTTCTTCCAGCTGCTTCATAAAGTTTCCAAGTTCCTAAAAAGTGAACAATTTGGATTAAAAGAAAGAATACAAACCATTGATATAGTGTCATAATGCTCTTGAATTAAGGGTTAGTTTGGATTTTAATTATTGAATATTAAGTACATCTCTCATACTAAAGATACCTTGTTTTCCTGCTAACCATTCAGCAGCAATAACAGCACCTAGTGCAAATCCTTCACGATTGTGAGCGGTATGTTTGATTTCGATGCTATCAATACCAGAATCATAAGTTACTGTATGAGTTCCCGGAACTTCACCTGTGCGAACAGCTTCAATATGGATTTCTTTCTCTTGAGCTCCATCTAGTGTCCATTTGCTGTATTCGCTGTTTTCAATAACTCCTTGAGCTAATGAAATGGCAGTTCCACTTGGGGCATCTAGTTTATGGATGTGGTGAATTTCTTCCATACTTACTTTATAACCTTCAATTTTAGCCATCATTTTAGCTAAATATTCGTTTAGTCCAAAGAATAGATTGACACCTAAACTAAAGTTAGAACTAGAGATAAAGCCACCGTTTTTTTCTTTGCATAAAGCAATCATTTCATCATAACGGTCTAGCCATCCAGTTGTTCCAGAAACTACAGGAACATTGTTGTTAAAACATGCCGAAATATTGTCAACGGCTGCCATAGGAACACTAAAATCAATAGCTACATCAGCAGTTGAAAGTCCATCATAGGTATTGAATTCGTCTTTTTTTAAAACAATTTCATGACCTCTTTCCAGAGCAATTCTTTCGATTACTTGTCCCATTTTTCCGTATCCTAAGAGCGCAATTTTCATTTGTGTTTTTATTTTAAATTAAAAAGATTGATTTGATCAATTCTTTTGTAGGTGATTAAAAGTTATAATTTAGGGTGAGCCCTACATTTGTTTTGTAATTCAGATTGTTTTGATAAAGTGTAGGTTTTACAGACAGACGATCGTCAACATTAAATTGCATTAATGCCGCATCAACATTGGCATCGATAATGTTTAAAACATAAAAACCTACAACAAATAAAGAAGATAAATCACGATTACGCTGGTAGAATTTTTGCCCGGCTATCAATCGGCTATTATCTAAATAAGAGAATTCATCATCCGTGTATCCTTCTAATCTTCTTTTGTATGCATCTCTAAACTGATGGTATTTTTTATTACTGTCGATATAAAAATAAAGACTCGTTCCAATGGCACCATAAACCAAAGGTATTTTCCAATATCTCTTATTGTAAGCCTGACCCAAACCAGGTAAAACAGCTGAATAAAAAGCTGCTTTTGCGGGAGTTAATGGATCAATATCGATTGACTTTAAAGTATCTTTTGCAACTACTGATTGGGATTTTTTTTGTGCCAATGCAGCGGTATTGCCCAAGATTAAAAGAAATAGTGCTATGAAAATATTTTTATTCACTATCCTTTTATTAGTTCTATAATTCGATTAAAATCTTCTTGAGAAAGGAATGGAATTGTAATTTTTCCTTTTCCATTGCTAGCGACTTTAATGTCTACTTTGTTTCCAAAATAGGTATTAAAAATTCTTTTTTGACTGTCATCAATATCAAAAGAAGCTGTTTTAGCTTTCGTAGCAGCAGCTTTTGGTTTTAAACTTTCTTGGTAGTTTTTTACCAAAGTTTCAGTATCACGAACGGATAAATTTTGACTTACAATTTTTTGGTAGATATCAGTTTGTGCATCTAAATCTTCAATGTTTATAATAGCTCTACCGTGTCCCATACTGATAAAACCATCACGGATACCAGTTTGAATAATCGGATCCAGTTTTAAAAGACGCAAATAATTGGCAATAGTAGAACGTTTTTTACCTACACGTTCACTCATTTGCTCTTGAGTCAATTGGATTTCGTCTATTAAACGTTGGTAAGAAAGTGCAATTTCAATAGGATCTAAGTCATGACGTTGAATATTTTCAACCAAAGCCATTACTAATGATTCGTTGTCATTTGCAATTCTAATGTAAGCGGGTACAGTTGTTAATCCTACTAATTTAGAAGCGCGTAAACGACGCTCCCCTGAAATTAATTGGTATTTGTTAAAATCTAATTTGCGAACCGTAATAGGTTGAATTACACCTAATTCTTTGATGGAAGTAGCTAATTCTTTTAAAGATTCTTCGTTAAAATTGCTTCTAGGTTGAAAAGGGTTTATTTCAATTGCTTCAATTTCAAGCTCAATAATATTTCCAACAACTTTGTCAGCATTTTTATCCTCTACAGACTTGATATCGTTATCTGGGTCTTTTAATAATGCAGATAAACCTCTTCCCAAGGCTTGTTTTTTTATTGCTTTCGTCATAAAATTATTGGATGTTTTTCTTTATAATTTCTTGAGCAAGATGTAAATAATTCGTTGCGCCTTTACTAGTGGCATCATAGTTAATGATGCTTTCACCAAAACTTGGAGCTTCACTTAGTTTTACATTTCTTTGAATGATGGTTTCAAAAACCATATCGTTAAAATGTTTTTGCACCTCTTCTACAACTTGATTGGATAAACGCAATCTGGAATCATACATTGTAAGAAGTAAACCTTCAATGTCTAATTCAGGATTATGGATTTTTTGAATACTTTTTATCGTGTTCAATAATTTACCCAGTCCTTCCAAAGCAAAATATTCGCATTGGATAGGGATTATTACAGAATCGGCAGCTGTTAAAGCGTTTAATGTTAATAAACCAAGAGAAGGGGCGCAGTCGATAATAATAAAATCATAATCGTCTTTGACACTTTCTAATGCTTTTTTAAGCATGTACTCTCTGTTTTCCTTGTCGACCAATTCGATTTCGATAGCCACAAGGTCAATGTGAGCAGGTATAACATCAACATTGGGTGCTGAACATTGAACTACTGCTTCTTTAGGAGTATTGCTGTGTTCTAGAATTTGGTAAGTACCAATTTCTACACTTTCCACATCAATACCTAATCCAGAACTAGCATTAGCTTGAGGATCAGCATCAATTAATAATACTTTTTTTTCTAAAACACCTAAAGAAGCGGCAAGATTTACAGATGATGTAGTCTTTCCAACTCCTCCTTTTTGATTAGCAATCGCAATGATTTTGCCCATTTATTTTCTATAATTTTGAACGGTAAAAATACAATTTATTATTGTTTCTAAAAATCTATTTTGTTAACATTTGTTAAAGCTTGATTAGGGATGTTTTGAGGGATTAATTTTATACATAAAAACACCCTTTTTTTAAATTTTTATTTAATTTTTGATAATTGTTTGTAAAAGAAAAAAAGAGTTGTATATTTGCAGCCGCGTTACCGGGGTGTAGCGTAGCCCGGTTATCGCGCCTGCTTTGGGAGCAGGAGGCCGCAGGTTCGAATCCTGCCACCCCGACCAAACAAAACCTTTCTGTTTCTTCAGGAAGGTTTTTTTATTTATCTATTTTAGGATAATAAAAACTGATAATTCAAATCTAGTTTTCCAATAATAAAAACTTATTTTTGTGCTGTTTTTAAAATTAAACCATAATAATTATGTCTGATACAATCGAAAAAATAAAATGTCTTATTATAGGTTCTGGGCCTGCGGGTTATACTGCTGCTATTTATGCAGCTAGAGCTAACATGAATCCAGTATTGTACCAAGGAATGCAACCAGGTGGACAATTGACTACTACTAACGAAGTAGAAAATTTCCCAGGCTATGTAGATGGTGTAACAGGACCGGAAATGATGATACAATTGCAAAAACAAGCAGAGCGTTTTGGAGCTGATATTCGTGATGGATGGGCTACTAAAGTAGATTTTTCTGGTGATATTCATAAAGTTTGGATTAATGATACAATCGAATTGAATTGTGAAACTGTAATTATTTCTACAGGTGCTTCTGCTAAATATTTAGGATTGCCTTCTGAACAACATTATTTAAAAATGGGCGGTGGTGTTTCTGCTTGTGCAGTTTGTGATGGATTTTTCTATAGAAATCAAGAAGTGGTAATCGTTGGAGCAGGGGATTCAGCTTGTGAGGAAGCGCATTATTTATCTAAACTTTGTAAAAAGGTAACTATGTTAGTAAGAAGCGATAAGTTTAGAGCTTCTAAAATCATGGAAGAACGTGTTCGTAAAACCGAAAATATTACTATTTTAATGAATCATGATACTGTTGAAGTATTAGGAGACGAGCAAGTGGTAGAAGCGGTTAAAGCTAAAAACAAAACTACAGGAGAGGTTTTTGATATTCCTGCTACTGGTTTCTTTGTGGCCATTGGTCATAAACCAAATACTGATATTTTTAAAGATTACCTAAATTTAGACGAAACAGGTTATATTATCAATACTCCAGGGACTTCTAAAACGAATGTAGAAGGGGTTTTTGTTGCTGGAGATGCTGCGGATCATGTATATCGTCAAGCTATTACTGCTGCAGGTACAGGTTGTATGGCGGCTTTAGATGCTGAAAGATACTTGGCAGCTAAATAATTAGTAATAAATTATATAAAAAAAAAATAGGCTGTTTCTAACAAGAAACAGCCTATTTTTTTTATGACTTAACTATGTGAAAAATTTTATTTTTTAGAAAGCTTGGCTTTATCGCTAAATTTATTCATTTCAATTTTGGCTTCACCATAAAGTTCTGTTTCCGATTTTTCGCTGGCATTAATAATAATGTCTTTTTTAGCATTTACACTACTTTTACTTTGCCCTTCAGTGATTAATTCAATGCTTTTTATTTCTAATTTGCTTGCGTCAAGATCAGAATTATTTTCTAGTCGAATAAGGCTAGTGTTAGCTTCTCCTTCTATTTTAGCTTTCGTTTTTTGATACATGTCTAAAGCTAAATCATCAGTTGTTATTAATGATTTTAATTCGGCATCTTTTGTTAACTCGATTTTTGTTTTCTCACTTTTTAGGTTCAATTCTATTTCAGAATCGCCATCGGCTTGTAAAGCAAAGTTTTTCGTGTTGGCATTCATTAAAATTTTAGAATCATCAAATGTTTTTACCGTAAAATTGTCGCTAAGTATTTCTTGAATTACATTTACAACAGCATTATTTTTAGATGTAATTGAATTTAATAGTGCTGTGTAAGTCACTTTTATTTTTAAAGATTTACTTTTTACCACTCTTTTTGAGGTTGAAAGATGTAACACGTTTTCGGTGACATCAATATCAATTACATCAATAAGGTTGTCATCGGCTTCAATTTTAATATCAGGAAATTCACCTCGTTCTAAGGAAACTTCTAGATTATCTTCGACTTCAATAGCTGAAAAATTATGTATGTTTTTTTGTTTTGTAGTTACTGTTTTTGAGCCACTGATTTTATCTTTTTTTTGAGCCAAAATAATTGTTGTAGATAAAAATGCCAGAAGTAAGATGCTAATTTTTTTCATATTCATGTTCATTTATGTTGTGTACAAATATAAAGAAATCGCCTACCAAAAGCGGGCGATTTCTGATTTTTTTAAGAGAATTTAGTATTAATTTTGTTCGATGTTTCCGCCTGAATTCATTGTTTTTTCAATGTGTTTAGGGCTGTTTTTGTATTCTATTTTACCACCACTATTAGCAGTTGCATTTAGACTTACAGTAGGGTAAATGATTATTTTGGAACCACTTGAGGATTCTGCATTTATGGAATTAACTAATAAATCTTCAGTATCAATTTTGCTTGCACTAGATGCATTTGCATTAAAATCTAATGCCATTCCTTTTAGTTCAATTTTGCTAGCACTGTTAGATTCGGCTTCTATTTTTTCATATTCTAGATTTAGTTTTATTTTACTTGCGCTAGATGATTTTAAAGAAATAGCATCTCCTTTTAAGATTCCTTTGCTTTCAATTCTTGATGCAGAATTTGTTTCTAATGCCTTTATTATAGGTATGCGAATCAATACTTTTTTAGTTTCAGCTTCTCTTGTTGTACTTTTTTTATAGCCAAATAGAGAAAAACTAGTTTTGTATGTGTTGTTAGAGATGTACAAAGTTCCATTTTTCACTTCTGTTTGGATTTCTTTGTTGAACCCCTTATTGCTTATTACAATAACTTCAGTATCATCCGATTGTTTTATGATTAAAGTGATGCCATCGCTTACATTGATTTTATTGAATTTTTTGTCAATATGTCTGGATTCATTGGTTATGTTTCCTCTAAATTTGATGGTTTCATTTTTTTCATAATTCATACAAGAGCTTGTAACAATCGTTACAAAAGCGAACAAAATGTATTTGCTGAATTTTGTTTTTTGCATAACTATTTTGTTTTAATGATAATTCCGTCTTTGTTTATTTTTAATTCTTGAATAGTAGTTTTTTTGTTAATTGTGTCTGATGTTTGGTTTTCGGAAGCGCTTTCGTTAGTATCGGTATCATGAGAAATACAATTTAAACAAACAGTCGATGAATGCTCTACTCTGTAGACAGGTTCGTAGGTGTCGTAATCTAAATCAAAGAAATCATTGTCAGAACGGTCATAATTTTGAACTGTTTCATCTATTTTAAAAATGGTTCCTTCGGTTAAAAATAAGATAATTTCTATTCGTTGATTTCTGAATTTGTTTTTCAAATCGGTAATTAAATAATTATCAAAAATCAGTTGGTTTCCAACAATTTTATACTGATATTGGATTTTTTCTGCATTTTTTCTAGCTTCAGAAAACGATTTACCTCTGGCGTTTTTTTCAATTTGAATATAACTGTAATTTTCGTTTGATTTTTTTATTCTAAAGTGAACTTCATTAGAAAAAATAATATCATTGTTGATAGAATCTGTTGTGATTTTAAATTCAGAGCGATCGTATATGTCTCTAGCAAAGTAATCGTTGTATTTAAATTTTATTGTTAGAGTATCTTTTAAAGGAATATTTATCGTTTCTTTTTTGGCAGCACGACCATCCATTGCAAAAGCTGAAGCTTGTTTTATTCCTAAAGAAGTAGCTAAAGCGATGGCTATAATCCAGATTGCTAATAAGGTATATTTAGCAATTGGACCTATTGATTTTGTGTTAGGAGCCAACAATTTAAATCCTAATAAAGTTAGAAAGAAGAAGGGGATTCCTGCTGCAAAAAACATTAGTAAACCGAAAACCCAAACAGGGTATTCAGTAAAATTGCCTGTTTCTATAAATCCTTGCCAAGGAAAATGGATAAAAGTATTAGTTCCTAAAGTAAAAACGCCAATGAGTAAAATTGTCAAAGTTGCTAATCCGGCGATGATTAAAAAAACACCAATAAATTTAGCGATGATTTTAAAAACACTTATAATAAAATTTCCTAATGAGTTTCCCACTCTATTAGCGCCTTTTTTTATTTGATTTCCGTATTTATCGTAATCAGCATTCTTGATTTTTTCTGAAACTGTTTCGAATTCTTCTCTAACTTTTTTTTCAATATTCGAAATATTAACAGGTTCTCCTGTCATTTCTAATTTTTCTGATGTAGTACGCGCTTCTGGAGTTACAATCCAAAGAATGATATAGGCAATAATTCCTGTTCCAAATCCTGCAAATACAAGTAGTACTAATAAAATGCGAATCCAAACTACGTCTATACCAAAATAGTAACTTAAACCTGAAGCTACACCGCCAATCATTCCGTCACTGTCGCGATATAATTTTTTTGATTTGTAGTTAATGTTGGCTTGTTCTTGATTTTTAAACGTTTTAGGTTCGTCTTCAATGATATAATCCTCAGGTTGTCCCATGATAGAAATAATTTCATCTACTTCTTTAAGGCCTACTACATGTTTATCGCTTTTTTGTTTTTCATTCAATAATTCAGCAATCCTCATTTCGATATCTTTGATGATTTCATCTTGACCCGATGAATTAGAAAGAGAGCGTTTTATAGCGTCAAAATAGCGTGAAAGTTTTTGGTATGCATCTTCGTCAATGTGAAAAAATACCCCGCCTAGATTTATGTTTACAGTTTTGTTCATGACTCTGTTTTTTGATTTGTGATTAGATTTACGGCATTGGATAATTCGGTCCATGTACCATTAAGTTCGTTTAGAAAAATTTGTCCATTTTCGGTTAAACCATAATATTTTCTCGGTGGTCCTGAAGTAGATTCTTCCCATCGGTAAGTTAGTAATCCATCATTTTTTAATCGTGTTAGTAAAGGATAGATAGTTCCTTCTACGACTAATAGTTTTGCGTCTTTTAATGTTTCTAATATTTCGGAGGTATAGGCATCTTTTTGTTTTAATACAGACAAGATGCAAAACTCGAGAACACCTTTACGCATCTGGGCTTTTGTGTTTTCAATGTTCATAATGTAACTGTTTTTACTTAATAAAGTTAATTGTCAAAGGATACTCGTATTTTTCTCCGTTTGAGGCATTTATAGCGGCTATTATAATCAAGAAGAATTCGATTATTTTTAAAATAAAAAATAACAGTACACTTATAATTCCTATGGTTATAATACTGATGTTGTCTGCAAAATTTATCTTGTTCCAGAAAAAATCATGATTATTTAATAATTCAGTCCAATCCATACTACTAAAAATAGCAGTTGAAAATGCTGGAATTGCAATCAGAGCAAATAGTAGGGAATAGATAAATAAACTCAGTTGAAAATTAATTATTTGTTTGCCATGATAATCAATCAATTCAGATTTTTCTTTTTTACTACTCCAGATGATGATTGGAAAAATAAAATTCCCAAAAGGGATAAAGTACTGTAATAGTGCGCTTAAATGGGTTAAGGCCGCTATTGTTTTGTCGTTTTTGGTTTCCATTTTTTTGATTCTAGTAATTTCTTATACAAATATATGTATTAAAGCAGGTATTATGTATTGCAAAGTACTTAAAATTAACATAAAATTAACGAATATAATTCCGTTAGGAGTTCTGTAATATTTTGTATATTAGTTTTAAAACCAAAGAAATGAAACTTACTGCGACTAATCTTAATCGATTTTTACTATTTAAATTGCCGTCGGCTTATATTTGTGGGGTACGAGTAAAATCGATAGTATTTGAAAAATGTGTAGTATCCGTAAAACACCGATGGATTAATCAAAATCCGTTTCGTTCCATGTATTTTGCGGTACAAGCAATGGCAGCTGAATTGACAACAGGCGCATTAGTAATGCTTCATATCCAAGAAAGTAAACGGAATATAGCAATGTTGGTGGCTAGTAATAAGAGTGTTTTTTCCAAAAAAGCAACAGGTCGAATTACTTTTGTATGCCAGAATGTGAATGAAATAAAAACAGCAATACAGAAAACGATAGCAACAGGTGAAGGGCAAACTTTTTGGCTACAATCCATTGGCACCAATGAAAATGGAGAAGAAGTATCCAAGATGGATTTTGAATGGACTATTAAGTTGAAATAAATAAAAAACACTTTCATGAAAAAAGATTTATGAAAGTGTTTCTTGGTTTAGGGTTTGGATTTGCTGTTATTTGATAATTATTTTTTGGCTAAACTCACCTTTATCTGTTTTAATTGATACAATATAAACTGCAGTACTTACATGATTTATTGGGATTTGAATGAAATTTTGTTCTTCATCTGTAATTTTCCAAGTGCCAATTTTTTGTTTGGCAATATTGAATAATGTAACTGCTTCTATGTTTACATCGTAAAAGTAGTTTTTGATATTTAACATCTGATTTTCATTAGTGTAGTAACAGATAATTCCGTTATTTACATTGGTATCATTGATGCTATAGGTTTTGTTTACAAATTGTAATGAGAATCGGTTGTTGTATTCTCCTGCAGCAAGTGAAATTTCAAAAACATCTTTTCTCAAATCATGATAGATTTTTGTAGCATTATCGAATATATAAATATCAAGACTATTAGGTACATTTTCTAAGGCATCAATTTTAATAATTGCTTTTCCTTCATCAGTAATTTTTATTCCAAAAGGAATAATTTGGTCGGTATCAAAATTTGGAATTCCTTGAATGATTAATGGTAAGTTTTCCAATTCCCAATACATATCATTGCCTTTGATTTCGATCATTTTGGCATCGTAACCTAAATCAAATTTATTAGTCGTATTAGGATCGGTACCTACTAATATTTGTCTGTGATACCCAATAGGAGAATCAAATCCGAGTCTGATTTTCATTCGTTTATCTACAGTTTCTTTTGCGGCAAAAGAATTTTTATCATTGACCTTTTTCATGAAAATAGAATTACCAGAAGCTTCTCTAACAAAGGCACGTTGACTGTTTTTAAATGAAAATGTACCTCCTAGAGCGCTACTACTTGAAGGAGCATCTATAAAGAAAGCTTGTCCAACAGGGATATAACGTTGTGGGATTTTAGTACCTGTTGCTCCATTGTTTACATTAAGTGGATCATCAGCTACAGCAGCCACTCCACCTGTTAGTGTATAAGTTGCATAACCTCCTTCATATTCCGCCAATATATGATTGTTAGATAATCCAAAATGATCCCAGAAATATAAGGCTCCACCAAAAGTATTAGTAGTTCCTCTACAGCCAGTACAATCTTTTAGGTTGTCTTTTATAAATTCATCAGCATCTAAAGCACTTGGATATGGATTTCCTATTAAGTAGGTTTGATCTATTGCAATGAACTTATTGATAGTCCCTGAATTAGGTTTTCCAGTGAATACATAATTTTGAGAAGCGGTTAAAGGAGCAGTACCTCCACTTCCTTTCATGGTAAATCCATCAGCTACGGCTATAAGTCCTGTACTAGCTTTATATTGCCATTGCCAATAGTTATCCCAATTTGAATTAGAAGCAGGTGTTAAAGAACTATAAGTCCAAATCCATCGATTACTTATTTTAATTGGACTTGTCAGTGCACCATCGGCAAAATATGCTCCGTCACCAAAAGTGATGGTTTTAGGATTGGCAGAATCAGTTCCGTCTCTTAAAATATTTGACATAGAATAAGAGGAGTTATTAGCTGCTCCACGATTGCTAACAGGCGAAGACCAGTAATTATAATTAAAACTATTTTGTTTTCCTTGTTGGTCACGTTCAATATATCCAGTGCTGCTTTCTTCAAATACGCTTTCGTTGAATTGATTTGTATTGTATCGTTTTTGAATCAATTGTGATTCACCCACTAAATCAATTTTACCATCTAATTTTAAATAATGAGTAATCCACAAACCGTGTCCAAGATTATTTTCGTCTTGTGTGCCTGAATTTGTAATCACCAGTTCATTTGACATAACAATCAGTCCAAGTAAGGTTAAATCTTGAGTGTTTTCAGTTATTTTATGATTGATTTTTACAATATTCCAATTGATAGGCTGATTGTTTATCCCTAAACTATTTGGGACATCCCAAACATCATAATTAGTCCAAGTATTATCAGTATCCCAGCTTTGGTTTGAAACTCTTGAAGTATAGGGAATAGGGGCAGTTTGTTGTTCGCTGGAATTGATATTGTGAAGTCGACCACTAACTCCTTTGTAGGCGGTTAAATCACCGCAATTGGTATTCATACGATAATAGCCGGTAAGGTCACTCCATAATAATGGATTGTCTTCAATGCTGTTTTGATCTGTATCTGTTCCATAAATTTTAGTTGGAATCACAACACCACCAACATCAGTCCCCGAAGCATCAATTTCCTGATTCATCATTTGACGTATTTGTTCAATCTCTAGGGCTTTGCTCCAAATTTTTACTTCATCCACCCAGCCATTAAAATAGTTAGTAGGAATGTTTGTAGAGGTTTGATCCATAGCACCTAAAAGTGCTTCGACCGAGCTGGAGGTTGTTGCTGGAGCTGCTCCATTTTTAGAAGCTAATTCTAAACCATCCACGTACAATTTATAAGTTACTCCATCAAAAGTAATCGCCAAATGATACCATCTATCAGTGCTAATAGAATAACTTCCAGTTGTTATACTGTTTGCTCCAGAACTATTATACCAGTTAAACTGAACTTGTCCGTTTATTATGCTTAAGTCATAACCTTTAGTATTGTCTGCTGCATCTTTTCTCGAAATTATTGTTCGTGTACCATTCACAGCATTGGCTTTTACCCATATTTCAATGCTAAAATTACTGTTTAGGTTGTAATTGTCTTTGAAAGATACATAGTCATTAGTACCATCAAAATCTACTGATTTACAATCAATAACAGTAATGTTTACATCATCAAAACAGCCATTTGATAGGGTCCATCTTAAGGAGTAATTACCTGGGTCAGCTGTGAAAATAGCATCAGGATCAGTCGCGCTAGAGAAAGTAGCTGAATTTCCACAGGAAGAGTAACTAGCAGAAGTTATAGACCATGTTCCTGTAATTCCAGTTCCAGGATAATCTGTATCGCCAGAAGCTGTATCAGGAACAGTGTAGAGATTTGTTTTCCAAGCTCCTTTGTTATAATTTGTTACAGCCGATTTAGTATTGTCATAAGCGTTTAATTGGATTGCATTTTCACCACAATTACTAGCAAGTGGAGTATAGTCTTCTCCAGCATAGGCTAAACTAGTGTTTACATTAACAAAGTTAGTTCCGGAGTCATTATCAGTTCTACAACCATTTACTAAAGTAGTTACACCGTATTCTCTAATACCAGGCGTAGTAGGAGTAACAGTAGCTGTTGTACCTTTGGCTATTACGTTTCCGTCTTCGTCAGTCCATTCTAATTCATCATCAACAGTTGCAAATGCAAAACCAACATCGTCAATAGCCCAACCACTTCCTACATTAAAACTTGGATTTGTTGAGCAGGTATTAGAAGCGTCTTTTGGAAATATTACATTATTGCAAGAACCCCCACTTGGACCTGAATTAAAAGTGAATCGAACACGTAATCCAGCTAGACCAGCATAGGCGCCTAAGTCTATTGAGGTATAGCGGAAGGCATCGGCTACTGGATATTGTTTGTTGCAATTTGATCCCACTTTAGTATGCACACCTGTTGTATGTCCAGCTGTTAAAATATCATTTTGTACCGTATTAAGTGTTACCGTATAAGTATTACCAGCATCAAATGATAATTCAATTTTTCCAGAACCTCCATTACAGAAATAATAAGCTGTATAAAAAGATAAAATAGCTTCACTAGAAGTCATTCCAATGGTGCTAAATACAGGAGTTTCTAATGTTGTGGTTGTATTGGCTTGCGCAGCATGAGCAATAGCAAATTTAGTATTATCGGAAGTGTCATAATTTATTCCGCTAAATGTTGTATTTGAATTACTATTTGAATTGGTTTCCTTCCATGTTGGTTGGCTACCTGTATTTCCACTGGCAGGGAAGAAGCCATCTAGTCCATCTACACGCCATCCATCGGGCTGTGCGTAATTAAATTTACCTCCTTTACCAAATTGTCCTTCTGGCTGATCGTAAAAACTCTCGGCATTTATAGTTACTGAATCTCCCAAACAAATGTCTAAAGCCGAATGACTCACAATAATAGGAGGTTCATCAGGAGGAAGGAATCTGGCATAGGCTTCAGCAGATGTTTTTATAAGTGAAGAATCATCAGCATCTGTAATTCTCAATCGTACAAAGGTGTCACTAGTTAATCCTGTTAAAGTATAGGTTAATAAGCCAGCGGTATTAGGTATTGTAGTCCAAGTTTCCCCATTGTTGTCTGAATATTCCCAATTTAAAACATCTGAAGCTTGTAAATTATAAGTTCCAATAGCTTGTAAGGTAAATTGAATGTCTTTTGGAGTTGTAATTCCTCCAGGGCAAGCAGTTACTTCAACTAATGCACTTGGTGGTTGAGGGTTATCAGGTACTGGATAAACAATTTCACCGGTTAAATAGGTATAAAGATTTTTGGGTGGTTCTACAGTAATAGTTGCTGTACAACTGCTTGAATTTCCATTCACATCTACAGCCGTTAAAGTAGTTGTTGTAGTGTAGATATTAGGCGAATCTGCAAATTGATTTGGATAAACACTTAATGAAGCAATTCCGCAGGCATCATTAGAACCATTGTCAACATCCGAAGCGTCTATGGTTGCTATTCTGGTAATAGCATCAATTACGACTACATAGTTTTTACAAATAACAGTAGGAGCTGTATTATCAACGACGGTTATTACAGCATTACAGCTGCTGCTATTACCACCATTGTCATAAACAGTAAAAGTAACAGAGTTATCTCCTACATTACTACAGTTAAAAGAACTAGGATTAATAGTCATATTAGCAATTCCGCAATTATCGTATGATCCATTATCCAAATTTAAAGCAGCAACATTAACGGTTCCATTACTACTTAATACAGCTGTGTAGTTTTTACAAACTGCGGTAGGAGCAGTATTATCTACCGCTGTAACTTTAAATGTACAAGAGGTGGTTCTGTTGGCATCATCTTTTGCAGTAAGTGTTACAGTAGTTGAGGAAGCTGAAATTAAAGTACCTGGAGCAGGATTTTGCGTAATAGTTAAACTACTGTCACAGTTGTCAGAAGTGGTTGCCAATGCAGTATAATCTTGTAAACTGTATTGACAATTGTTATCGTAATTTACATTTTGATCTGCTGGACAGCTAATTGATGGGTTTTCATCATCAATTACAGTAATGATTTGGTCACAACTAGTAGTTAAGCCTGCATTATCTGTTACAGTCCATGTTAGGGTAGTAGAACCAGTAGGAAATTGATAGGTAGCTGTATTTATTGTAACACCTGCTACTTTTGCAACAACAGAGGCAACACCACAGTTGTCGGATGTTGTTGGCGTACCCACATTTACAGTAGTATAACAATCTCCTGTTCCATTTGCACTTGTATTTGCACTGATATTTCCAGGGCATATAATTGTTGGAGGAATATTATCTTTTACCGTTACTATTTGATTTGCTGTAGCGGTATTTCCCGAAGTATCAGTTACTGTCCATATGACGGTCGTGTTTCCTAAAGGATAAGTAGTTGAAGGATGGTTGTTAGTTACCGATGCAACAGCACAATTATCAGCTGTTATTGGTGTGCCTAAACTAACTCCTGTTGCGGTACAAGCTGTATTCGTGGTTGTATTTATTGTGGCAGGAGCAGTTATAGTCGGTTTAATGTTGTCTGTAATCGTAATGGTTTTAGAATCGGTATTGGTGTTTCCAGCGGCATCTGTAACAACATAAGTTATGGTAGTAACACCTTTGTTAAAAATAAAAGTTCCTACTTGCCCCACTGTTGAGGTTTTAGTAGTTGCACCACTAAGTGTATAAGTAATAGTCGCTCCGGAACAATTATCAGAGAAAATGGCATTGATTACAGCCACAGTAGCAGTACATAATCCTGAATTTGTGTTAGCACTTTGATTCGCTCCCGGAGTCAACACCGGATTGGTCGTATCTTTAGCTGTAATTACCACCACTTTAGAATCGGTATTTCCAGCAGCATCGGTAGCGGTAACCGTTACATTAATAGTTCCGTTGTGAACCGTGGTTTGTGAACTTCCAGCGACTGGATTTTGTGTAATAGTAATTCCCGAGCAATTATCGGTAGCCGAAGAGGCATCGACCAAATTAGGAATAGTAACCATACAACCGGCATTCAAAGTCACATTTTGATTGGCTTCCGGAGTTAAAACAGGATTGGTCGTATCTTTAGCTGTAATTACCACCACTTTAGAATCGGTATTTCCAGCAGCATCGGTAGCGGTAACCGTTACATTAATAGTTCCGTTGTGAACAGCAGCCTGGGTACTTCCTGCCACAGGATTTTGTGTAATAGTAATTCCAGTACAATTATC